>NZ_JARXNQ010000002.1 GCF_029872055.1 Sulfurimonas sp. C5 | reverse complement strand
GTTATTATCTCAAGCTCTCGCTTGCTTAGTTTTCAATGATCTCAAACTTGATTTCCTCTTCTAAACTCTAGAAGATTCTGACCCTCTTTCGTTGGCCTCTCATCGTTTGTGGACGGGAATTATAGAGAAATAATTCTTATAATATTCTTAAAAAAACATCTTTTTGAAAAAAGATTTTTCTTTTCTGTAAAAAGGTATTTTTAACTATATATAAGAGTCTTCTATAATAGATAATTTTCCATCTATTTTTAGTAGTGGGAAGTTTTGATTTTAGTACTAAAATGATAAAAGAATGTTTAAAAAATTAATTTGAGAATTTTATTAAGATTGATTTTGTATATGGAGTTGAAATATATAAGGTAATTAAATTGTAGATGGTTGAGTTAGAAGAATTATTTTCTTCTAAGCTCTTTAATACGTGCTGCTTTACCAGCAAGGTTACGTAAGTAGAAAAGTTTCGCACGGCGAACACGACCACGACGAATAACTTTAATTTCATTGATAGAATCAGTATAGATTGGGAAAATTCTCTCAATACCTACACCATTTGCACCAATTTTACGAACAGTGATAGTTTCACCAGTTCCTTGACCACGTCTTGCAATACATACACCTTCGTATGCTTGAACACGAGTTTTGTCTCCCTCTTTAATAGTTACTGCTAAACGAACAGTATCACCAGCACGAAAATCTGGAATATTTTTGTCAGCGATTTGCGCTTTTTCAAAGTTTTCAATGTACTTATTTCTCATAAGATTTCCTTGTTTTATGCTTTAACAGCTGTCCTGGTCTGAAAAATTTTGTTTTCGCTTCAGACAAGGCAAATTTTAGTGAGCGAATTTTACTATGATTTCCCTTTAAGTATTCTGATGGAACACTTACACCTTCATACGTTTGCGGCTTTGAGAAAGATGGAGCTTCAAGTAATTCCGTCTCAAAGCTTTCCACTTCAAGAGATTCACTATTCCCCAGTACACCATCCACATTTCTAGCAGTCGCATCACATATAACTAAAGAGGCTAGTTCACCTCCAGTTAAAATGTAATCACCAATACTAAAAACTTCATCGGCGTATTTCTCAATCACCCTCTCGTCAATCCCCTCATAGCGTCCACTCACAAACGCTACATGAGATTTTTTTGCTAACCTCTTCGCATCATTCTGCGTAAAAGGTTTAGCAACCGGAGTTAAAAAAACAATATGAACATCTTCATCATTTTTTTGTAAATCACTTAAACAGTCGTACAGTGGCTGAGGATTCATAACCATCCCTGCCCCACCACCTACTGTAGTGTCATCTACTTTATGATGTTTATTATTTGAGTAATCTCTTGGATTTAGATACTTAATATCTAAAAGTCCTTTTTCGATCGCTCTTTTTAAAATCGAGTCACTAAAATAACCCTCTATCACATTTGAGAACAGGGTTACAAAAGTAAAAGTCATTACGAAGCTTCTAAGATATCAATAGCACCACTGACAGTGATTTTTTTGTTATCTATATCTACATCTTTTTTGAACGGTTCAATAAAAGGAATTAAAAACCTTTTTGGATGTCCCTCTTTTACCAATGACTCATTTGTGTCAATTACTAAATAGTTTGTAATATTTAGACGTTCAACTTCGTGAACTTTACCTAAAAGCTTTCCATCTTCATAAACTTCACAATCTTCTAAATCAAAGAAAAAGTATTCACCATCTTCAAGATGACAATTTTTTCTTGTCTCTTCATAAGTTGTATAAAGTTTTGCGTTTGTAAACTTTTTAGCATCCTCAGGGTTGTTAATGTTATTAACTTTTACAATCCCTCTTTCTAAATCCACATCACTAAGAACAACTTTGTCGTTTTTATTGATTAAAAAACTTGCCCCATCTACAAACTGCTCCGGAAAATCAGACTGAATATGAAGTTTCATATCCCCTTTAATACCGACAGTTTTGCCAAGAGTGGCAATGTGAAGTAATTTATTCAATTGGTTCGACATTTATTCTGTAACTCACACCATCTTTAGCTTTACAGCCAGAGATAACAGTTTTAATAGCACCTATCATCTTACCGCTTTTACCAATAAGTTTACCGATATCAGCTTGGTTAGCATAGAGAACTATCTCTGTCACTTCGTCGCCTTCAACCATTTCCACTTTTACATCTTCAGGATATGAAGCTAAAAGTTTTGCAAATTGTGCGACAAAATCAGTTATCATGATTATCTACCAGTAATCTTTTTAACGCGATCACTCATTTTAGCACCAACGCTTAACCAGTAATCTAATCTTTCGTTATCAACTACTAGAGTTTTCTCTTCGTTCATTGGATTGTAGTGTCCAATTAACTCGATCCAACCACCATCTCTACGTTTACGGCTGTCAGTTACCGCGATACGGTAAAATGGTCTTTTCTTTCTTCCCATACGAGTAAGTCTAATTACTGTCATTTATGTTCCTATGTTTTGTTTTTACCTAATTACTGGTTAAATCTGTGCAAGTATAAAGTGATTGTTTAATAAGGAAGAGTATATTGTAGGTTCTTTAAATAAATCATTAAAGAAATAAAAGTCTTCCCTCTTAAGCATCTCTATAGTTGGATGTACACATTTAACCAGTAAATAGGTTACAAATCTTTTTATCACAGAGGTATTGTTTAAAAAGATTTTTTTCAAGTGGAATTATATCGAATTTTTTTTCAAATAGCAAATCCCACTATATTAAGTTATCTAGGCATACCGCCAAAACCACCCATTCCACCAGGACCACCCATTTGTCCCATAAGTGATTGAAGTTGTTTCATACCGTTTTTGCCTGAGAATTTTTTCGCCATTTTTCCGGCATTTTTAAATTGTTTGATCATACGGTTTACTTCTACAACAGTTAAACCACACCCTTTTGCAATTCTCTCTTTTCTTGAGTTGTTTAATAGATCCGGGTCTTCTCTCTCTTTTAGAGTCATTGAACTAACCATTGCTCTAATGTTTTTAAGTTCTGAAGAGTTATCAAAGTCAAAATCTTTGATCGCTTTACTCATTCCACCCATACCAGGAATCATACCCATGATAGAACTCATTGAACCCATTTTTTTCATCGCTTCCATCTGTTCGATGAAGTCGTTGAAGTTAAATTTCCCTTTTTGGATTTTCTTTGTTAAATGTTTTGCTTTTTTCTCATCGATTACATTTGCAGTTTTTTCCGCAAGTCCTTCGATATCTCCAAGACCCATTAAACGGTTAACAATACGCTCAGGCAGGAAAACTTCTAAATCTTCCATCTTCTCACCGAGACCGATGAATCTTAATGGCACTTCAACCTGAGATGAAAGACCAAGTGCTACACCACCTTTAGAATCACCGTCATATTTTGAAAGGATAACACCATCAATTCCAATTTTTTCTTTAAATGTAGTTGCTGTTCTTACTGCATCTTGACCAGTTAAAGAATCTGCTACATAAAAAATCTCATCAGGTGAAGCTACTTTTTTAACGTTTTCAAGCTCTTCCATAAGCTCGTCATCAATTGCCAGACGTCCTGCCGTATCTATTAAAACTACATCATAAATTTTAGAGTTTGCATATTCAAGTGCAGACTTTACAACTTCTACAGGATTTTTAGTAGCTTCATCTTCATACAATTCTACTTCAATTTGAGCAGTAATTTGACGAAGTTGTTCAACCGCTGCCAAACGCTGTAGGTCGGCTGCAACGATAAGTACTTTTTTCTTTTTATTTTTAAGATAGTTTGCAAGTTTACCGGTAGTTGTTGTCTTACCAGATCCTTGCAAACCTGTCATTAAAATTACAGTTGGAGGATTTGGTGCAAATACAAAACCTTTATTACCACCAACTTCAAGTAGATCAGTTAATGTCTCACGAAGTGCTTCTAAGAATTGGTCTTTTCCAATCCCTTTCTCTTTTGTTTTATACTCAACACTTGAAATAAGTTCTTTTACAACTTTATGATTTACATCCGCTTTTAATAGAGATTTTTTAAGCTCATTTAACGCTTTTGTTAAAGCTTTTTCATCATCATGAAAACGGATCTTTTTGATCGCATTTGTAAAACTATCTGTTAAAGTACCAAACATACACTACCTCTTGGTTAGACTAAATTTTTCGCGATTATAACAAAGTCGTGCTTGTGCTTTGCTTTATTAAAATATTCTCGGATTTAAGTATTATTAGCTCCAAACAGCTATTTTACCCGACATATCCATATGTGTCAGATAGAGTCGCAGATCGAACTCTGTCTGATGATACTGAGCAAACATGTGTTCACACAGTTTATAAAAAGCCTTATTATGTTCTTTTTCTTTAAAATGTGCGAGTTCATGTACAATTATCATCTGCAAAAATTCTTCAGGTACACTTTTAAATAAAGATGCGATCCGTATCTCATTTTTTGCTTTTAGTTTTGAACCTTGCACACGGGAAACAAAATGATGTGTTCCTAAAGCATTATGAATAACATTTATTTTTCCATCATATACTGCTTTACTTAGTGGAGATGTCTTTTTCATAAACTCATTTTTAATATCTTGTACATACAAAAACAGCGCTTTGTCATTTTTATAGTTGTGCGGTATTGGATATTTATTTGTCAAATAGCTCTCTAGTTTATTTGCCTCTATTAACTTTTGTACTTGTTGTTGTACAGTTAGGGGATAATGTCCCAGATATTTTAAGTTATTCATTGTTTTACATATTTCGATAAAAAAGCGTTAATCTGGTTGGCAAACAGCTCTGCATCTTTGACAGAAAAAGGTTTTGGACCTTTTGTTATCTCTCCGCTCTCACGAATTTTCTCCATTAAATTTCTCATAGCAAGATACTGTTTAATATTATCGACGCTATAGAGTTCACCTCTATGATCTATCGCATGCGCATTATTGGATATAGTTCTATCTGCAAGTGGAATATCGGCAGTAATTACCAAATCACCTTCTTGCAACATCTCTACTATTTTATTGTCAGCTTCATCTGCACCTGCATCTACGATCAGATACTCTACAAATTCTGATTTTCCAATGTTAATCTTTTTATTTGAGACCACTATTGTTGTAATATGCAAACGTTCGATCTGTTTTAACAGTATGGGCTTGAGTAAATTTGGAAATGCATCTCCGTCGACAAATATTTTAAACATTGATTAGCTCCAATTTTTCTTGACGGTTCATCTGTTTTATCTCATATTCTCTTTTACTTGCATCGACTCTGTCAGTACGATTTTCATAGTATACGAGTTCAACAGGGCGTCTTACTTTTGTATATTTTGCACCTTTGGTAGAATGATTATGCTCATCAACTCTTTTTTCCAAGTCTGTGGTAATTCCAGTATAGAGAGTATCGTCACTACATTTGACTATATATACTTTCCACTTACTTACAGGAGTTATAAAAGTGTTTACTCCTTCTACCTGATAATACGCAAAGTCATTCTCCCTGCAATACCACATACAATATGCACAGGTAAGTGAATCTAAAATATCTTCGTGATCTTTTAACTTCTGCCCTTTCAGTGAGTCCAGTTCTGTCTCTAATATCTTGTGTTTTTTAAAAACCTGTAGAAGATATTTTTTATAAATTCCAAGTTGTTGTTTTATAAAATCGCTATCTCTGCCTTTTTTTCTTTTATAGGGAAGGATTTTATGGTTATTAAAACACATTGCAATTGTGGAGTGTGTATAGACTTCAAAGATCACTTTATTATGTTTAAAATCTCTTTGAAAGCCAAGCTGAGAAAGTTTATCAAATAATTCTATGCTTCTGATCTTTGGGGAATATTTTGTAAGTAGTTTTTTATTGGCGGGAAGCATCGAAATTTTATATTTTGCAAAGTCTTTATTGAAATCTTTTTCGATCTCCCGGTTACCTGTTTCATTAGGAACGACTAAAGGAGCATCCACACCTATATGAACTTTATAATCTTCGTACTTTGTAATCTCTTGAACTATTTCATCAATCGATTTGAGCAGTTTAAGCTCTAAAATCTTTAATTTGTTTCCCTCTTGTTGTGTCACACAAAAGCCTGAGAAGTTTTTTTCTCCCCAAGCGAGGTCTATGCCTATATATAGACTATTCAAACGTCTTAAATATTTTTGGCTCAGGTGATGTAAACTCCATACCAAGAAGCTTTACCTTATGAGCGTGAAGCATCACCCTTTTTGCACGGCGTCCGCCGTATTGCTCATCACCGATAATCGGATGCTCAATATATCTTGCATGAACACGAATCTGGTGAGTTCTTCCGTGATGAATAATTATTTTTGCTTTTGTCTTTTTTGCACTTACCTCTTCAGGATAAAACTCTGATTTTGCAGGTTTTCCTTTTGGAGAAACATTTGAGTATGCTTTATTATTCTTCTTTTGAGTAACAATCGGTTTATCTACAATTGTAGGCTCAGTTAGAATCCCTTCCAACCATGCAATATACTCTTTATATACATTATCTTTAGCAAACTCTTTGACCGCTTTTTCACGGAATTCCTCATTTTTTACAAGCATTAATACACCACTTGTTTCACGATCAAGTCTGTGAAGTAGTCTAGCACCTTTAAATTGTCTCTCTATCTCATCTGAATTTACAAACGCAGGTTTGTCAACAACAACAAGATCATCATTTTCAAAAAGAATTACTGGCTTTTCAACTTTTTGCACACGAAAAATTGTCTTTACATCTATATCACCACGGGCAATCATCACTTTCTTATTCCCTACATATACCAGACCGCGGTCGATCATCGATTTTGCCTGAGAATTTGAAACTCCCTCTTGTTGTGCTAAAAGTTTATATGCTTTTTCAGTTGCCATTATTTTGTATTTCCTTTATTTTCTCTATAACTTTTTGCAAGTCAATTTTCTCATCGACTCTTGAAGATGGAAGTTCTTTTACCATCTCTAGTGCATGAAGTATCTCTTCACTCTCTACATATTGTACATGATGTACATATTTAAACAACTCTTTTTGGTGGAAGAAATGTTTCCCTGTAATTATTTTACATCCAAAGTGAGCTGGTTCAAGCGGATTGTGCCCACCTACATCTTCCTTGAATGCTCCACCGAGTATCGCAATATCGCTGATCGCATAAATATTATTAAGCTCACCCATCTTATCGACTAATATTATATCTGAGTCGAAGTTGTCCTGCTCAGAAAATTTCTGTGCCGTTAAAGAGTTTTTCTCTGCATATTGTTGAATCAGTTTATAAACTTCTTCAAATCTTTCAGGATGACGAGGAACAATAATCAGTTTTGCATCGTTTGTTTTTTTATACTCTATAAATGCTTTAAGTACATTCTCCTCTTCCGTTGGATGTGTACTACCTGCAACAATAACTTCACATTTAGGTTTTATAAACTCTTTTGTATGCGAGATCTCACCTGCAAGTTTGATATTTCCTATCACTTCAATATTTTTAGCTCCAAGAGCCAAAAATCTGTTTTTATCCACTTCACTTTGTGCATAAATAATCTCAACACGTGAAAGCATCTTTTTGTAAAACCATGCAAACTGCAGATAGCTTTTTACACTTTTATCGGAAATTCTTCCATTGAGTAAAATTATCTTGGCACCCTTGTTAAAAGCTACTACAAATAACAGGTACCAAAACTCAGCTTCCAATACTACAAGCAGTTTCTGTTTTCTAATCCAAAACGGTAAAAAGTTCTCATAAGGCAGGTAACGTACCTCTGCATCATATTTTTTTGCTTCAACTTGACCCGTATGTGTAATTGTTGTAATACACACTTTTTGATTTAACTCTTTTAAAATAGGTTTTAAAGCTCTTGCTTCACCGAGAGAACATACATGAAACCAGATAGTGTTAAAAGTTTTAAAACGAGGGTTTTTAAAAAGAAAAAAACGAGCCGGAATAGATTCTTTATACTTGTATTTAAAAGATAAAATTACAAGAAGCGGTAGTGCTACAATATAGAGCACTACACCTAAAACGTAGTAAAGAAGAGTGAAAGGCAAAGCCTACTCTTCGCTAGCTTTCACGTAAAGGATACGACCACAATGAGGACATGTAGTAATATCTTCTCCACGAATTACATCAGAGTAAACTTTATCACCGATTACCATGTGACAACCCATACACGCTTGGTCTTCAACAGGAACAACTGTTGTATTTTTTGCCCAACGACGAATTTTTTGATAGAACGCTAAACCTTTTTGATTGATCTCTGAAAGAAGTTGCTCTTTTTTCTTGAATACTTCTTGGCGATCAGCATTGATTTTTTCAAGTTTTTCATCTACTTCAGACTTTACACTTTCTAAAGAAGCATTTAATTCATCAAGATTTGCTTTAGATGTATCGATTTGTTCATGTTTTAAAGCAATGATTTTTTCTAAACGCTCAATCTCTTCATTTGCGAATGTGATTTGTTCTTTTGCAATCTCTTCTTCAAGTTGAAGTGATTTCATCTCACGCTCAGTTTTTACTTCAGCAGATTTTTTTGCATTTTCTTCAAGTTTGTTAGAAAGTTCACTTAGATGAAGTTCATTTTTTGACTTTTTAAGTTCTTCTTCTTTAATTTCGTTTGTTAAATTTTCAATATCGCTTTCGATACTTTTAGTTTTTGCTAATGCTGCTTCATATTTATAGTTAGCTTCTTCAATCTGTGGCTCAAACGCATCGATCTCTTTGTCTACAATTGAAAGGTCGATCAGTTGTTTAAGGTGCTTATTCATTGGGGTCCTTTAGGAGTTTTACTTCTACCATTTTTCTTCAAAACATACTTAAATATATGTAAATGGATTTTCTGATGACGCAATTATAACTTTTAAACCTAAATTTTTCAAATATTTCGCTAAAATTTCTGCAAAAAAGTGTTCACTTTCGTAGTGTCCAATATCAATTAAAGATAAATTTATACTCTTTGCTTCCATTGCATCGTGATATTTTACATCACCTGTTAAAAAACAATCTGCATGTAAACTTCTCATCAAAGAGCAGCCTGAACCTGTTGTCAGTGCTGCTATTTTTACCTCATCTGAACATTTTACACATTTTGCAAATTTTAATCCAAAAGCATTTGATACTTTTTTTGCAAAAGTATCAAAATCTTCATTCACTTCCAAATAAGCGATAAAACCGTCCTTCTCTTTTATTTCGTATCCTAAGATATTTGTAGCCACATACTCATTTAGATGCGTTTGATCGAAGTTTGTGTGCATTGCAATATTTGAGATGTTTTTTTGGATCATCTTTTGAATTAAATTTGCAGGATATTT
Organism: Sulfurimonas sp. C5; assembly: GCF_029872055.1. NCBI lineage: Bacteria > Pseudomonadati > Campylobacterota > Epsilonproteobacteria > Campylobacterales > Sulfurimonadaceae > Sulfurimonas > Sulfurimonas sp. C5. Next base: position 334,752 of record NZ_JARXNQ010000002.1, on the reverse strand, counting down.
GCTAAATTCCAATTGCTTTAATCCACCGAAAATTATTGGATGATGCGTAATTAAAAGTGTATTTGGTTCAAGTGAATCTATCAAAGCTTCATCAACATCGATACTGAGTGCTATAGCTTCAATATCATGATTAAAATCCCCCACTAAAAGTCCTGAATTATCCCATCCTTCTTGTAGTTCAAACGGTGAAAGTTCATTTAAGAAGTCATAGATTTCTAAAACTTTCATCCCAGTTTCTCCAGTTCCTCTTTCGCTTCGGCAAACTCATCGTCAAGTTCAAGTGCTTTTTTGTACATCTCTTTTGCAGCTTCTGTCTCTTGCATATCTACGAGTAAATTCCCGTAATTGTAATATGTTATCGGATTTTCATTGTCTTGTTCTAATGAGTAATCAAGATGCTCTTTAGCCTTCTCAAACTCACCTGTTTTTCTATAAACACTTGCAATGGCTTGATGTAAAGCAGAATTTTTATGGTTTAGCTCTAAAGCTTCTTGATAATATTCCAATGCCTCTTCATATCTTTCTTGTGCAACTAAAGCATATCCCATTTTAAAAAGGATCTCTTGGTTATGAGGCATTTTAATATTTGCTTCGTGATAGATAGTCAAAGCTCTTTGGGCATCCCCTTTTTGCATCTCTTCATCACCCTGATATACAAGTAATTCTGCATCTGCAGGATCTTCAAAAACTTTTCCTTCTTCGGGATCTTTGAGGGTTTGAATGTGCTCATAAATTTTAAATGCGAAAAATGCTGAGGCACCAAGCATTAGGAGTTGAAAAAGTGTCACTTATTATCCTTTAAAATATTGTTATTAAGTAGTGTTATCAGTTGTAATGGATCAACTTGTACACCATCTACGCGTACTGCAAAATGGAGATGCGGTCCCGTTACTCTTCCGCTTTGACCACTTAAACCTAAAAGTTCTCCCTTTTGCACCATTTGTCCTTTTTTGACATCAAACTTACTCATATGAAAATAACATGTATAGATGCCGTAGCCATGATCAACTACTACTGTACCGCCTGAGTAAAAACGATCAGAAACTAATACAACTTTCCCATCGTTGCTTGCCTTTATTGCTGTACCTGTTTTAGCACGGAAATCTGTCCCGCTATGGTATCCGTTAAGTGAACCGTTATATACTCTTGCTTTACCAAAGTCAGATGTAATATTACTGTCTAAAGGAAGCTCAAACGGCTTTGAAATATATAGTTTTGGAGTTACCGTATTGTATATATTCATTGCTTGATTATACTCTTTTTCAATACGTTGTTTAACTTCTTTTGATTTTGGATTAACTTTTGAAGGATCAACGTGGATCTCTTCATGCGCATATATCCCTTTTTGTACATTTAAAAACAGTAAGGTAGATTTTTCTTTTTTATTGTCAAAATAGTTAATATAAAGCTCTTTGGAGGAGACTTTTTCATAATAACTTACAGGCACAAGTGCAAAACAGCATTTCTTATTTACCGGGGAATGAATTATAGGAAACTTTTTTTTGCCAAGAGCAATATCTTTATACTCTATTCCATCTTGTTTTTCTAATTTAATTAATGCTGTTTTTCCATTAACGACTTCATTGTCAAAACTTGTAATTTGTAGTGCAAAACTATTGATAATAACAAACAAGAAAATAAGTAAAAACTTCACTAATAATCCTTTAACGCACGAGCTATATCTCTTTGTTGATCTTTTTCTTTGAGGTCATGTCGTTTGTCATGTAACTGCTTCCCTTTCGCAAGGGCTATTTGTATTTTTACTATATTTTTTGCATTGAAATATAGTTGTAAAGGGACAATTGTATAACTCTCTCTATCAACTGCTTTTTGAAGCTTTGCCAACTCTTTTTTATGTAAAAGAAGCTTACGAGTACCTCTCTCTTCATGAGCGTAAAAGTGGTGTGTCGTTTCCAATCTTCCTATATGTGCATTAAATAAAAAAGCCTCATTCTTTACAAAACGGATGAAACTGTCTTTTAAGTTCACACGTCCTGCACGTATCCCCTTCACTTCACTTCCTGAAAGAACAAGTCCCGCTTCGAACTTCTCTTCTATAAAATAGTCATGATACGCTTTTTTATTTTTTGCTATGGTTTCACCCATTATTCTTTTTCCTTGTTTATTTTAAAAAAGCTACTGCCGCTTCCGCTAAAAAAGTAGCCTTGTCTGTAATGTTGTTTGAGTTGCGGATATTCTTGAAGTGCGGGAGCAAAAAGATCATTTGCTTCTGTCGCACTCATTGTATTTAAAATATCTTTTGAACTGCGTTCTTTTAACTCTTGTACTTTAAATCCGTCAATCGGATTATAAAAATTCTCTCTGTATACCGTATATACCTTCGGTGTAGAAATTTTAACATCCGGAGTAAAAACTTCGAACTTTAAAAGCTCCTCTTCGTAAGGCTCAACTATCTCACCAACACCACTGACATTCGCACTGCCGTATCCGTAAATAAAAAATGGTACATCCGCACCCACTTTCACACCGATTTGTGCCAGTTCATTTAAACTAAGACCCAAATCTAAAACAGAGTTACACATCTTCATAAAAGTCGCAGCATCACTGCTTCCCCCGCCAAGACCAGCGAATGCGGGAATATTTTTTTCAACTTTGATCGCATGTGTCTGCATCAGTTTTTCAAGAGAAGCTGAATTAGTAAACTCTTTAAGTGCCATATACGCTTTATAGATCGTATTTTGTTTTGTCTCGCAGTCAAACTCTCCAATGATCGTAAAATCATTCATTTTGGCATTTAGATCTGACTTTGAAACAAAAGAGAGTTCATCGTAAAGAGTATCTACTCTCATGAAACGGGAAATAATTTCATGGTAGTTATCTCTTTTACCTGTAATTTTTAGAAAAATATTGACTTTAGCATACGCTTTATATTTTTTCATCACTTTTGCTTTTTCAGCAATTCTCCTAAAGATTTTAGTTCATCTTCATCTCCGCCATGAAGTGCAGCTTTATTACTCAGGGCCACTTCACGTGCAAGTTCATCCCGCAAAATTGAAACATCTTTGGGTGCATCGATACCGAGTTTTACAACTCCGTTTTCAACCGATATTACTTTAACTTCAATATTATCGCCTATTAAAATAGATTCATCCACTTTTCTTGCTAATACTAACATTCTATTTTCCCTAATTCATATTTTACTAAACCATCTTTTATAGTGATGATTGAAATATTATCGCTGTTGTCGATAAAATACGTCCCTTCATTTTGTATTTTGAAATCTTCTAAAGCAAGAACTCTTCCAAATTTTAGATTGTCAGGATCTCCCAGATAATAGTTTTGTTCTAAGGCTAAAGATTTTTTAATATCCAAAGCCCTTTCATTTTCATAAACAAACTGTCCTTCACAAAGTCTCTCAAGTGCACTTAGGCTACCAGCTTCAAGACCTAGCTTTTTTGCGATGAGAAGTCCAAGTGAACGGATATATGTTCCCTCACTTACCGTCGCTTCAAAAGTCACAAAAGGATGGCAGTAATGCAAAAGCTTCATCTCATAAATCGTAGAGTGAATTTTATTGAGCTCCACTTTTTTACCCGCGCGGGCCAAATCGTAAGCACGCTGCCCGTCAATCTTTTTCGCACTGAAAATCGGAGGTTCATATTCTAATTCGCCCTCAAGTGATTTTACGGCTCTTAATACTTCATTTTCACTAAACTCTTTTAATATTGTAACATCTTCTATCATTTCTGTATCAAGAGAATCACTTTTAGCCCCAAGCCATAAAGTAGCTCGATATGTTTTTGGAACTTTATTTAAGAATCGAAACAGTTTAGTATGTGAACCAAGTCCTATCACCAGTACCCCTTTGGCAAAAGGATCAAGCGTACCTGAAAAGCCTGCTTTTTTTGTACCGTATTTACGTTTTAGTTTAGAAAGGAACAGGTTAGAACCTATCCCTGCCGGTTTATATGCTACAAATAAGCGATTCATAGTCTCTCAACAAATGATGCTAAAATCTCTCTTTTGCTTCCGGCAAAGTTGATATTGAGTTTAAACTCACGCCCTGCTTTACTTACACCTAATACACGTCCTGTTCCAAAAATTTTATGACGTACAAGATCACCTTTTTTGTATGCCGTATTTTTTTGTACTTTGAGTGAACCCTCACACAGTCCTGCTTCATTAAAAAATCTACTTTTCTCTAAATCACTACGGCGTCCTTTGTAAAATCTGCTGCCTGCATGAGAAAGTGTCAGTGTCTCTTTCGCTCTGGTAAATGCAACATATCCGAGGCGGCGTTCCTCTTCTAAATCACTACCATCACCAACAAGCGGTAAAAAGCCCTCTTCCATTCCAATTACAAAAATATGTTCAAACTCCAAACCTTTTGAAGCATGGATACTCATCATATAGATAGCATCTCCTTCAACCTCATCTTGATCACTCTGAAGAGTCAACTCATTTAAAAACTCATCTAACGATGTTTGAGGATTGTTTTTAACAAAGTCACGGTAAAGTGCATAGAATTCATCCATATTTAGAATTCTTTCCTGAGCATCCGGCATACCGTTATAAATATCTTTGAGATGGAAAGTATCTTCTAACACTTCTATGAATTCATATGTTGAATCCTCTGCAACTTTTGCGACTGCTTCAAGGTTTGCTACAAACTCCTTGAGTGTCGTCGCATTTTTCTTTTTTACTAGAGCTTCTAGTTCTGAAAACTCTGCAGTTTTAAGATATTCATAAATCGACATTCCTTTTTGATGTGCCGCTAATTCAATTTTGTCTAAACTTGCTTTTCCAAGTCCACGTTTCGGTTTGTTTATAATGCGTTTAAATGAGAAGTCATCATGATGATTTGTAACAACACGGATATACGAGATAAGGTCTTTAATCTCGGCACGATCGTAAAAGCGTACACCACCTACCACTTTATATCCGATTCGGGCACGGTTTAATCCTTCTTCAATAGAACGGGAAAGTACGTTAACGCGGTATAAAATTGCTATTTCGTTTGCTTTTACACCCGAATCTAAAAGTTTTTGAATTTGCTGCGCTACTTTTCTAGCTTCTTCATTTTCATCTTGTGAATTCAGTGTAGAAACATCATCTCCGTCTCCACGAGTTGAAATGAGCTCTTTTCCGAGACGTGAGCGATTGTGTTCGATCAACGCATTTGCTACTTTTAAAATCGGTTTTCTTGAACGGTAATTTTCTTCGAGTTTAAAAACACTCACTCCTGCAAAATCTTCATCAAACTCCATAATATTTCTAATATGTGCTCCACGCCAGCCGTAAATTGATTGGTCGTCATCCCCAACAACACAAATATTGTTATGTGTCATACATAATTTTTGTAAAAGTTTAAGCTGTAGTTCATTCGTATCTTGATACTCATCGATCATAATATACTGATATTTTTGACTTGTTTTTTCTGCTAATTCAGGATTTTGTTCCAAAAGTTTATATGTCAATGCCAAAAGGTCGTCAAAATCGACAAGGTTATTCTCTAAAAGGTATTTTTCATACTCTGCATAGACTTCTGCTATTTGTTTATAATTAAATAGTTCCGCTTGCTTATATGCATCATCAGGAGTTATGAAAGAGTTTTTATATCTTGATATCTCAGATGCAATCAAAGGGGTAGGAATTTCAGAATTGATTTTCTTAATGATTCTTTTTTTATCGTCGGTATCGATAACAACAAAATTATTCTCACGGCCTAGTAAGTGGATATTGAATTTTAAAAAAAGCAGACCGAATTTATGGAAAGTACAAAGTAGCGGTGGATATGCTGCATTTTGGATCATAGCCATAGAACGCTCTTTCATCTCACGAGCCGCTTTATTTGTAAATGTTAACGTTAACGTGTTTGAAGCGGGAATACCCAGTTCTTCGATCAAGTACGCTAAACGTGAAACAATAGTAGTTGTCTTACCGCTCCCAGCTCCTGCAAGTATTAAAACAGGTCCCTCTGTTTGTCTTACAGCAGCACTTTGAGACTCATTCAATCGTTCAAATATTTTTTCCATTTTATCCACTATAACTATAAATTAAAAATATTATAACAAAAAAAGCTGAAAATTATTAGAAAACTATTGCAATAATTATAATAATCAGTTATAATTTTAGTATTATTATTACTTATAGGAATTATTAATGTTAAGAGACTTTGCAAAATTACAAACTTTTTTAATGGTTATAAAGGAGAAAAGTTTTTCAAAAGCATCAGCGAAACTGGGTATTTCTCAGCCTGCTGTTACACAACAAATTAAATTTATTGAAGACTATTTAGATACAAAAATTGTGGATAGAAAGAAAAACGGAATTATTCTCACAAAAGAGGGTGAAGACCTTTATAGAATTGCTCAAAGACTGGAAAAAGCAATTCAAAACTCAGAAAAAGAGCTTTTAAAAATCATTAATAAAGAGTTTACATTTGTAATGGGTGCTTCTTTTGCAATCGGTAACTATATTTTACCTAACTATCTTGGTGAAATTAAAAAAAGAATCGACAATGAAGTCTTTATGAATGTTGATCTTTCTTGTAATATCATTGAGCAATTAGAAGATAAAAAAATCGATGTTGCTCTTATAGAATCTCCTGTATTTAAAGACGGTATTATCTATAGAGAATGGGTTGAAGATGAGCTTGTAGTATTCTCCAACCAACCAATCAAAAAACATCTAAGTGCAGATGATCTTTTAGAGTTTGACTGGATTTGTAGAAATGAAGACTCTCACACTAGAAGACTTACAAGTGAAGTGTTTGAAGAGATGGGTGTACAATGTAATAACTTTAATGTTCTTGGAGTATTGGGTAGCCCTACTGCAATCAAAGAAACAATTATGAATGCTGACAAAAATGCTGAAAGACCGATTGTTTCAATTATGTCTAAACACGTTATTAAAAATGAGATCGAAAAAGGCACTCTTTTTGAAGGTCGTTTAAAAAATCATAAGATCACAAGAGAGTTTTATATCGCATATTCAAAAGATAGAAAACACGATGCCTTTGTTGATAATGTAGTAAACTATCTTTTATCTCTTCACAGAGTATAAATGTATTTCATAGAGTAAACTTATGTTTTACTCTAAGTAGCTTTACTTTTCAAAGCTTTTTATTTTAGGAATTTAGAGTTTTCAGGGTTTGATAAAAAAGAAGCCATTGAATTCTCTATCCCTTCTTCATCTATCTTTTCTTTATCAGTTTTTTCCGTAGCAGAAGTATCTATCTCTTTGAGATTTGCAAGATTAATAAATACAGGTGTTTCATCCACTATAATTTGTAAAATACTAAGTATTGGCACACTTACTACACTACCAAAATTCTCAGTTCCAAATCCTGCTTCAAATACTAAATATCCGTCTTCGATTCTTGCACTTTCGAAGGTATAGCCTGCAAGAAAAAAAAGTGTTAACGGACGGAATTCACTACTTATTTCTAAAGGAAGTTCTGGTTGAAAATGAACCTCTTCAATCCTACAAAGTATTCCAAAGTTCTGCTCTTTTTGAAAAAATAAAACAATTAACTCTTCAATACTTTTTTGCATAAATTTTGCAAAATCTTTATCTTCTACCAAATTATCTAGCAAATCACTTCCTCAATTTTTTCTTTTGTAATTATATCAAAATCTATCATAGCATTCAGCAAAGCAATCTTTTGAAACTTATTTAACTCCTGATAAGGAATATCTGCAAGATAAATTTTTTCTTCATTTAATAGTTTTGCCCGCATAGTACCTTCTAATAAAGGTGTCTTTGGAGTAAGCCAGTTTACACCGTCAAAAAAAGCTATATTAGCAATTGAAGTATCAGTTACAAGTCCATTTTTTACGATTAAAATATCATCACAGCTCTCTTTTTTACCAAAGAGTTCATTCAGTTTTTCTCTATTTTCATACTTTTTATCGTAATCTATATCATCACAAAATACAAGTTTTAAACTATGAATATTTCGCTTTTTGTAAGGGAAATACTCAATAGTATATTTCCCCTCTTCATCATACACTATACGGCAACGTGTTAATTCTTTTTGAGTCGGTTGGATAATCGATGAAAGTTCTAGTTTACCCTGACCGATTGTAGTATCCACCCTCTTTTGGTGATACTCCAAATTGTAGACTTTTTGGTTATATATTTTAATGGTTTCTAAATATTTACTCACTAAACAGCTCTGTCGAGAGATATCTTTCTCCCGTATCACATAATATAGTCACTATCGTTTTTCCTTGAAATTCCGGACGCTTTGCTACCTGCATTGCAGCATATACATTTGCACCACTTGAAATTCCAACTAAAAGTCCCTCTTTTTGTGCAAGCATTCTAGCTGTATCAAACGCATCTTCATTACTGACTTTAATCACTTCCCCATACACTGAAGTATCTAAAATATCAGGAACAAATCCTGCACCTATCCCTTGAATCTTGTGTGGTGAAGGTTCTTCACCTGAAAGAATTGCGCTTGCTTCGGGTTCTACAGCAAAAATAGCAATATTTTGTATCTCTTCTCTAAGTACTTTAGAAGTTCCTGTAATAGTTCCCCCTGTTCCAACTCCGGCAACAAAAGCATCTAGTTTACCATCTGTATCGGCTAAAATTTCACGTGCAGTTGTAAGCGTATGAATTTCAGGATTTGTAGGGTTTTGAAATTGTTGTAAAATAATCGAGTTATGTGTAAGTGCCTGAATCTCCTCTGCTTTTGCAATAGAACCTTTCATACCTTTTGCTGCAGGTGTTAGTACAAGTTCAGCTCCCAATGCTTTTAAAAGATTACGACGCTCTATACTCATCGAATCAGGCATTGTCAAAATTAATTTTAATCCTAAAGCTGCACAATTTGCTGCAAGTGCTATTCCTGTATTACCGCTTGTAGGTTCAATGATCGTTGTCTCTTTCGTAATCACACCGCTTTCAATTCCGCGGCGAACCATATTCATTCCAATGCGATCTTTTACAGAGCTTGTCGGATTCATAAATTCACATTTTCCGATAATCTCGGCACCGCAGAGTTCTGAAGCAGTATTTATCCTTACAAGGGGAGTATTCCCTACCAATTCCGTAATATTTTTTGCTATTTTCATCTCTTAAGTCCTTAATTATCAAATTTTATCTGAAAAATATTGTTTACACAATTATCTACCATTTTAAATACTTCCAAAAAGCCGTCAAAACCGTTAAAGAAATATGGGTCAGGTACATCTGCACCATCATAGCCAAACTCACCAAGTTTAACAAGGTTTGTAGCCCCCATACGTTGTAAATCACTATAGTTGCTGTCATCAAGTGCCACGACTAAGTCAAACTGTTCAAAGTCCTCTTTTGTCACTTTTCTGGCTCTGAAAGTTGAGATATCTATTCCGTTTTGTTTTGCTACTTTAATGGAGTTGTTACATGGTGCTTCACCTAAATGCCAATCCCCCGTTCCTGCAGAGTCAATATTTATATTCAAGTTCTTTTCCTCTGCAATTTTTTTAGCAATTCCTTCTGCTAAAGGTGAACGGCAAATATTCCCTAAACACACAAATATAATTGAGTTCATACTGTTGCCTATTTTTTGATATTATTATACTAAAAAAGAGACGATAATGGCGATTTATTACAGTGATGGGAAAAAACTAATTGATGTAGAATACGATACTATAATAGAAGTCGGAGATATAGTAGACGGTATGCGTGTTCTTTCAACAAATACTAAATCATCAGATGAATATGCCGTGTTTTTGCTTGAACCAAATACTCGTATCACATGTTATGTATTTGATGAAGTTTTTATAGTTGGAAAAATGGACAGCTTTGAAAGCCTGGCACAAGCTGTAGAAGCTTGGAACAATGATGAGATTTAATCTTTATTTGAACATCTTATATGAAGTACTACAAATATTCAATATTTACTAGAACTTATCTTTCATTAGTAAGTTCAGATTTTTACAAAGGAATATTAATTTATATAGTAAAAGCAAAATATCAGAGTACTAAAAAAGTACTCTGATATTCTATTAATTAGAAAAATATTTATTTAGCCATTAAAATTGCTTTTTGTTGATTAAACTCTTCTTGAGTTATATACCCTTCTTTTTTCATCTGTATAAGCTCTTTAAGCTGTGCAACTTTATTTGTTGGTTGACTGCTTTGTGCAATTTCTTTTGTTGATGTCTTTACTTCCTCTTCAGAAGGATTGAATAAACCATCTATCGACTCATCTGCTTTTTCACTTGCTTTTTCACTAATTGAATTACTAACAGAATTAGTTACATTAGTTGTAATATTATCAACTATTGATCCAAAACTAAATGCAAATGATGCAGTAGAGCTAAGTAATATCATAGTCAATCCATAAAGATATTTGTTCATTTATTTTCCCCCTTATTATTGAACATTGTTATTTTATATTTTTTTACATGTTATTGTCAAGAGATAATAAAGATATAACAATTCTATATTAACTATCTAAAATTACTGTTTATGATTATTATGAGGGAAAAAATCAACAATGTTGTCATCCCAAAAATACTAAATAGATAAACAACTTCAAAACCGTAATGCTCCCACAAATATCCTATAAGTAAAGAACCTAAGGCACTAAAAATTGCCATTCCTGCATAAAATACTCCAAAGACAAATCCTTTCGATTTTGCATTGATCGAAATATAACTCCGCAAAGCATTTAAACTCAGTACAGTAAACAGTCCTAAAAATCCAAATGACAGCAACAAGTTGATTTTAACACTTAGCATTGAGAATATACCAAAAATAAAGGCGATAAACACTATTTTAAAATTTCCCTTTTTATCACTCAAGATTCCACCGTAGTAACTTGTAATTGTTTGTACCAATGTAAAAAGTATGATAAATAATGGAATATCTGATAATGTAAAACCATTTTGTTTTGCGAGTACAATTAAAAACTGTTGATTGACAATAAAAAATAAAAAGCCAAAGTAGATAAAGAGTAAAGGAAATAATCTATAATCTTCCCTATTGAGAACAATATTAGTCTTTTTTTCTACTTTTGGTACATCCTGTACAAAAAATATCACGATAGTTGTCGCTATCATCCCTGGCACTAAAGTCCAAAGAAAAATATCTTTGATTAATATTTCATTTTGAATAAAAATTAAAAAGATTATGAAGACAATTAATGCCCCGACAAGTTCACCTGCAATATCCATCATTTTATGAAAACCAAAAGTTTTCCCATGTTTATTTGCCGTTGAATATGCACTGATAATCATATCTTTAGATGCACTGCGTACTGCTTTACCCATCCTTTCAACACCTTGTAAAAAAGCAATTGAAATGAATGTATCTGCAAAAGCAAACATCGGTTTTGTAAATGCTGATAACACATAACCGACAACGACAAACGGTTTAACGATATTGTACTTATCACTTAAATAGCCAAACAAAACTCTTATGGCATAGGAGATAAACGTTGCAACTGCAATAATAATACCGAGTTTATCGACACCTTCGTGAAGGACATATACAACGTAAATAGGAAGTAAAATATTTATAATTGACGATGCCATATCTGTAAAAAAACTTACAAATCCTAAGGCTATGATATTTTTATTTATGTCTTTCATAAAGGTTCTCTTCTCTTAACCAAACAATGATGAGACTTTATCTATTTCAGAGTAATCTTATCTCTACCACTATTTTTTGAAATATATAGAGCATTATCTGCTCTGACAAGAGATTTTTCAACATCTTCTTCAATATGATAAACACTTAGTCCCATACTGACTGTAATTTTATGTGTATTATTAAAAAGATACTTTGAAATCTTGTCCTTTATATTTTGTGCAAAATTTTCTATATCATCTTCACTAAGATTAGGTGCGATAATTAAAAACTCCTCGCCGCCCCATCTGCCAATAGTATCTGAAGCTCTCGAATTTTCTCTTAAAAGTGTACTTAATTCTTGTAAAACAATATCGCCAACATGGTGCCCATAAGTATCGTTAATGATTTTGAAATAATCAATATCTAAGATAATAATTCCAAAACTACCTCCATAACGGTCTACTCTATTTTTTTCTGCTTGCAATACTTCATCAAGTTTGTGTCTGTTATATAACTGTGTAAGTTTATCAGTTATGGCAATTTCCTGTAATGCTTCATAAGCAACTTCAAGTTTATCATTTGCCTCTTGTAGACTTTCTTTTAAGCGTTGTTGTTTCCTATATAAAAGATACCCTACTGCAAATATAAAAATAAAAAAAGCAATAACTTTCCATAGGATCATATAATCTACCTCTTTATCATACTTGATAGAGATCCATTTATTAAAAATTTTTCTATTTTCTTCTTGTGACAGGCTATTTACAGCCTTTTGTAAAATACTCAATAATAAAGGTTCATCGTTACGTACACCTATACCAAGCGTCCAAGATTCCTCAATTTTTCCAGTAATTTTAAGTTTACCTATATAGTTGTTTTGTAATTTGTAACCAATACTTGCAAGTGTACCTATATAACCGAATAGTTCTCCATCACTTACCCGTCTCAGTCCATCATCTATATCTTCAACCTCAACTATATTCAAAAATGGATATTTCATTTTTAAAAGTTCAGCAAATGCATATCCCTTACATATACCAATTTTTTTCTTTTCTAAATCTTTGATATCACTTACAAAAGGTACTTCCAACTTTGTTGCTACAACTAAAGGTATAACTAAATACGGTGATGTAAAGTTCATATACTCTTTTCTTTTTGGCGTTTCCATTGCCAACGAGAAGATATCACATTTACGTTCTTTAGCGAACTCAATCGATTGGGTCCAAGTCTTCGTTGGGATTACTCTAAAGTTTGTTGCTAGTGTTTTCTCAAATGCTTGAAAGTAATCTGCCGTCATCCCTTCATATTTTCCATCTTCACTGAAATGTTCAAAAGGCATCCAATTAGGATCGATACACATAGTAATCTCTTGACGTTTAGCTAAATACTCTTTTTCTTTTGTTGTTAGTTCTGTATCTAAAGCGTAATCACTAAATAGCGTTCCGCGAAGGTCTATCTCTTTTTGTACTAGTCCTAAAAGTTTATAAACGTCATAAATTCTTTGTAGTTTCTGCTTGTTTATACTACCCAGTGTATCTGTTCCATAATAAGCTAATTTTTTCAACTCCTCTGCTTCATAGCGTAGAGCTTCTTTTGTCTTATGCAAAGAATTGTATTTATTATAAATAATATCTACAGTTTCATCTATATGTTCAAAAGCATATTTCCAACCTTCTAAAGATGCATTTCGAAAACGCTTTACCTCTTGAGGATTATCTTTTAGATATTCTTGACTTGTTATAAGAAGATCACTGTAAAAATCAAACCCATAATCTTTTGGATTGAAGATAACTGGTTTTCCCCCTAAAGATTTTAAAACATATACCTCATTTGAAACATAAGCAGCTATAAGATCTGTTTTACCGTTTAACAAGTCTGCAGGATTAAACGATGGTTGTATTACCTGTATATCCTGAGACATAATCCCTTGAGAATACATCATGGAAAACAATGATACATCTATATCCCTCGTTGCCATGATTCTTTTATGTTTAAAATCCTGAATATTCTTAATATGAGAACTCTTATCTGCTAACACTACAAGAGGGCTTGATTGAAAAATTGATGCAAGATAGACAATCTTCTTACCGTTTGATATATCTATTAATGAAGATGCTCGACAAGTTGCATACTCGCTTTTACCTTGAATAACATCATTCTCCATGCGGATTCCTGGTTGCCATTCTTTTAGAGTAACGTCAAGACCAGCTTCTTTATAAAAGCCTTTTTCTTTTGCCATAATATAACCGGCAAATTGAAACTGGTATTTCCACTGCAATTGTAAAGAAACTTTTTTTAGTTCTTGGGCGGATAATGTAAAAGTTAATAAAAGTAAAAACAAAAAGAGTTGAAGAAGTTTCATTACGCCCACTTATATATAGATTAAAGATTATATAAATAGTTTTGTGAGAGTTAACTTAAAATAAAAAGAGTATGGTGCGCAGAGAGGGACTTGAACCCTCACGACCTTAGGCCACTACCCCCTCAAGATAGCGTGTCTACCATTCCACCACCTGCGCAATAAAAAAAGAAAAAAAAAGCCCAACTCAAAAAAGAGCTGAGCTTTGAGAGGTACTTTTAGATAATCTAAAGATTAACCTAAAAATGGGTTAGCGTAAAGAGCGATTAATGCAACAACTAGTGCATAAATAACTTGCGCTTCGATCATTGCTAAAGCGATGAACATTGTAGTCATAAGTTTAGCACCTAAACCTGGGTTACGTGCAGTACCAGCGATAGTTGCAGCAGCAGTGTGACCCATACCGATAGCACCACCAAGAGCAGCTAAACCAAGTCCAAGACCAGCAGCGATCATAGAGTAAGCTTTAAGAGTTTGATTAGCAACGTCACCGTCGTTAGCTAAAAGAGCAGCAGAAAATGCTACTAAAAGAAAAAGAATTTTTTTCATAATGTATCCTTAAAAATATTTACAACCCGTTCGGATAGCGTAACCTCATCTTGCAATGAAGCAACCTAAACATGAATGCTTAGATTTCCCTACTAGAAATTGATAGCGCAATTTTACAAAAGAAGTTCTAAATAAAAACTTATACCGCTACTAAACTCTTATATTTACTCTAACTAATATCTTTAGTTTTCTTCTGTTGGCTTTGAATCAAAACGATTTTTCACCTCTAAAAAGCTGTCAAGATTATCAAAAAACAGATCTATTAAAGTTGGATCGAAATGTTTACCGCGTTCTTCTTTAAAAAGTTCAAGTATTTTATCAAGCTCCCATGCTTTTTTATAAACTCTGTCATGCCCCAAGGCATCAAATACATCAGCAACTGCAGTAATACGACCAAATATATGAATATCATTTCCTTGTGTACCCTGTGGATATCCACTACCATTCCACTTTTCATGGTGTGTATACGCTACCATTGCGGAAGCTTTGAGGATATCTCTTTCTGAGTGTTTGAGCATCTCATAACCAATTTCTGCATGTGTTTTCATAATTTCAAACTCTTCAGGTGTCAATTTACCCGGCTTATTCAATATTGCATCCGGTATACCGACTTTTCCAATATCATGCATTGGACTTGCTTGTTTTAATAAAATAGCTTCTTTTTCACTTAGCCCGTAATATTTTGCCAACATATAAGAATATTCAGCTACCCTTCGAACATGGTCTCCAGTCTCTTTACTGCGAGTTTCACCGATTGCACCCATTTTTTCTACTACTTCTTTTTGAGTGTTTACAATCTCATCATTAAGTCTGTAAATATCTGTTACATCAAACATTACTTGGATAAATTCGACTATCTCATTTTTCTTGTTTGTAACCGGATAAAATATCGTTTTTGTAATAAACTCACTCTTATCTTTTGCTACATTGGTAATAACTTCTTTTACGATCTGCTTAGAGTTTAAATCATTTAAAATACGTGTACACAGACCTACTTCTTGATGCTTTCTATGTCTGATTTCTCCACAGTTTTTACCTATAAGTTCTTTTCTTTTATATTTACTGAGTTCAAGAAACCTATCATTCACATATTTGATATTATTGTTAACATCTGTTCTCAGTACAGCCGTTGATAAGTTGATCGCTTCTTCATATTGTTTGAAATAATAAAGATTTTCTTCCAAGTTTTCTTTTGAAGAGAGAACTTCATTTTGTAGTATCTGTTTTACCGTCTCAAGTTTAGTAACGTCGTTTCTAATACCTATATATTCTCTGAATGTACCGTCTTTATAGTAAATAGGAGCTACTTCTGAAACAACCCAGTAATCAGTACCTTTTTTAGTTCTATTTTTTATTAAGCCTTTCCATATTTTTCCAGACTGAATTGTTTGCCACATCTCTTTAAAAAGCTTAGGATCATTATCAGGATGTCGAACTATATTATGTGGTCGTCCAACTATTTCATCCCGTTTATATCCTGAAATCATTTCGAAGTTTGTATTAACATCCGTAATTATTCCTGATCTGTCTGTAGTTGAAAAAATCGATGCCGAAGCTACTGCATTTTTAAACTGTTCTAAATAGTAGATATTTTCATCTAAGTCTTTGCTTGTCTCTTTAATGAGAGTGGTTAAAGCGGATAAACGTATCTCATCATCACTTACTTCCTCTTCTACAATCTTTATATCCAAGTTAGTAGAAGTATCTTCTCTTTCATTCAATGTTACATATGTTGTAGTGATGTTTAAGAGGTTGTTATCACAACTAAAACTATTGTGAAAAAATTCACCATATGTTATGAATCCTGAACTCGTTCCTAGAGAGTTGAGTATCTGTATCTCTTTATTTAAAAAACCTCCGAGCATTTGACGTCTTGCTCCACATGTATATACAAATGTAGCTTCATTTACTTTCTGATTATGTAATTTTATATGCTCTATATTTTTATGCTCTATCGTACCAAGATCGGCAAAACCGAATCTTACATATTGACCTTCAGGGACATTGCCTGCAAACGTTATGCTCCCCTCTTCATAATTAAATGCAACAAGAGCTCTTGCAACTTCAGTACCTCCAACATTTAGTACTAATGGAAATTGGGATCCATGCTTTAATAAATCATCACGAACCGTTTTCCCTAAGTATTTTTCAAATGTATCGATAATAGGCATATTGTCAAGTTCATATACTGTAGGTCCGCTTGCTTTAGTAACAAGCATCTCTTTACCAATAGTTTCCCAATTAAATAGATAGTCTGCATTTACTTTGAGAACTTTCGAATCTATTATTGCGAATACTATATCGCTATCATCACTGTTATTAGCACTAATATAATTGGAATGAAATTTAAAATCATCACCCGCATTACCACCAACAACAACTAAATCTGGATTCACTACGGCAAGTTTGCTTAGTAAATCTGATGCATCAACTTTAAAGGTATTTGCAAAAGTTATTACAAGTTTTGTATCACCTGTAATATAATTGTTTTTTAAATCGTTTATAATCTCTTCTGTACTGCTATCATAATAGCCGACATTTTTTACGGTAGAGTTTTCAAATACAGAAAATGATAAAATAATTTTATCATCCGATATTTTTCCATCATGTACTATTCCTGCAGTGGAACTAGTAATAATAGAAGCATTTTCTAGCAGAGATTGAAGTTCATTTTTAATTCTCGAAATTTCCATATAAAGGGTGTTTGAACTAAAAAGTTGTACTAATATCTTTTTTTGATCATAAGATTGAAAATTATCACGAATAAACTTCTCTAAATCATCTCTATTAGTATACTCATAATTAATTTGTTTCATCAACACTCCACTTTTATGTTTGCTTTTTTAGATTAGAATCTTTGAAATTTAATTATTTTAGCATAGATATAATAGCACATTCTATATTTTTTAGCTTAAAAATCATACACTACTACTATTTTTTAAATTTTGAATTTATATGTAATAAGTCTTATTTTAGGCAGTTGTAGCGTTTAAAATCTATGTCTGTATATTATGAAGATTCTTTCTCAATGCGGATATACATCTATTATTCCATCTGTTTGCATCAATGAAGAAAGTAAGCCCAACTAAAAGTTGAGCTAAAAGAAGTTTTTATAAAAAGCAGTTTGTTTTTATGAGGTTAAAAGTTTTATACCATAGATAAAGAGATCTTATTCCCTTTAAACTCTATAATTTCTACTGTAACTTTGTCACCTTCATTTAATATATCTCTAACATTTTCAACTCTCTCTTTAGAGATTTTAGAGATATGTAATAGTCCGTCTTGACCATCAGGCAATTCAACAAAAGCACCAAAATCTACAATTCTTTTTACAGTACCTTCATATTTATCACCTACTTGGTAATCAATTTTTGCTACTTTTGGTTTAGAAACAATTGAATTTATATGTTCTTTTGCACCTTCAATACCTGATTTGTTTTTACCAGTAATTTTAACTTTACCTTCTTTTTTATCGATGTCTATTGCAACTTCAAATCTCTCGATAATTTCACGAATAGTTTTACCGGCTTGACCAATAATCTCACCGATGAAACTTGGATCAATATGGAAGAAGTCAGTCGTCGGTAGTACACCATCATTGAACTGAATTTTAGATTCAGCTTCAAGCATAATGTCAATAATGTGGCTACGTCCTTCTTTGGCTTGATAAAGTGCTTCTTTTAGAACTTCAAGTGAGATACCACCAAGTTTGATATCCATCTGCATAGCAGTAATACCATCTTTTGAACCTGTTACTTTAAAGTCCATATCACCGTCATGATCTTCTAGTCCCATGATATCTGAAAGAATAGCGTACTTATCGCCTTCACTCACCATACCCATAGCAATTCCTGCAACTGTATCAGATGTTTCAATATCTGCAGCTTTTAAAGCCATATACCCGCCACATACTGTAGCCATTGAACTTGAACCGTTTGATTCTAAGATCTCAGAAACTAAACGAATTGTTTTCCCATCTGTATGAACAATCGGCTCTAATGCACGTTTTGCCAAGTTTCCATGACCAAGTTCACGACGTTTTACACCTGTAATCGGACTTGCTTCACCTACTGAAAAGCCAGGGAAATTATAATGTACCATAAACTCTTCATTTTGTGCACTCTCATCAGTTAAACTTTCATACATTTGTGCATCTTTAGGTCCACCCAAAGTTAACACAACAAGTGCTTGTGTTTGCCCGCGAGTAAATAAACATGAAGAGTGAGCTGAAGGCAGTACATTTGTCTCGATCGTAATCGGTCTTACTTCATTTAATGCTCTACCGTCTGCACGTACTTTTTCATCCAAGATTTGAGAACGAACTTGGATCTTTTTGACTTTTTCGATCGCTGCTTTTAATTCCTCTTCATCCCAATCAGTTTTTGTTGTTAAAATTGTTTTTCTTAGAGTTCTCAAAGCAGAAGAACGCTCAGATTTTGCCATCTGATTCATTGCCTCTTTGATGTCTGCCATATGGTTTTGTTCAACATATGCAACCATCTCTTCATTAAGTTGATTCGCTGTCAATACAAGTGGCTGAGCCTCTTTTTGAAATTCCTTAAAAGCTTCTTCATATTTTGTATTTGCCGCGAACAAAGCTTCTTGTGTTTTTGCAAAAACTTCGATTAATTCATCTTCAGGTAATGCATTGGAGATATGTGTATCAACTATTACTCCCCCCATTCCTGCATTGATTGGATCTAAAATAGGTTCAATACTTGGTTCAATCTCTACATTTTCACTACCGATTGAACGCATCTCAATCATTAACAGATCATCTTTTGTACCTGAAAGATACAGATCAAGCGTTGAATTGTTTAATTGACTAAGAGTTGGGTTTAATATTAATTCCCCATCAACTTTTGCAGCACGAATACCACATACACTTCTATTGATATCAATATCTGATACATATAAAGCAGCTGATGCAGCATTTAATGCCAAAACTTGTAAATCAGCTTCACTATCTACACTAAATACCATAATAGTAATCTGTGTCGGATGTCCAAAACCTTTTGGAAATAATGGACGTAAGCTTCTATCCACAATTCTTGACGTAAGTGTTTCAAAATCACCAGGCTTTGTCTCACGTTTAAAAAAACCACCTGGAATTTTTCCTGCAGCATACGTTTTTTCAATATATTGTACAGTTAACGGTAGAAAATCATCAGAAACTGTCTCATTTTCCTCATATACAACAGTTGCAAGCATAACAGTATCACCACATTTAAGCCATGCTGCACCATTCGCTTGACGAGCTACTTCATTAAAGCTATACTCTTCTGTTTTATTTGTCAAATCTAAATTTACATCATATTTCATTTATTTATTTTCCTCTAAAATTTTTTCTACAGTTTCATCATCTACTTTTTCTAATTTTTTATAATAGAGCTCGGTTTCTACATAGTCATCTATATCATACAGAAAAAATATATCATCTACAAAAGGTTCTAGTGTTTCTAAAACATCACTAGGGATCACTGGTACTGCTATGTAAACTGCTTTTGGTGATTGTGCCAATACAGTCTTGACCGCAGTCATAAACTTTGTTCCGGTTTCACTTCCCTCATCTACAAGTAAAACTATTTTATCTTTCATAGAAGGAAAAGGTCGTCCCTTACGAAACTTATATATTTTACTAAGTATACCCTCTTCATGCTTTCTATGTGCTTCACCGTAAATATAATCAAGTTTAATTTCAAAAGAATCAATCAAATTTTCCTGAATTACAATCTCTTCTGTTTCACTTACACGAGCCACTTCACATTCAGGGTTATTCGGCGCCATAATAGGTTCTAATAAAAGAATATCTAAACGGTTTTTCACTCTTGATTTAAGATATGAACCAAGTACTAAACCACCTTTAGAGATTCCAACTAGTTCCCATTGTTCATCCTTTAACTTATTCATAGGAATTACTTCGGCTAATTTACGTGCTGCATCTTCTCTATTTTGTAATATCTCTTTATAGTATTTCATTTTAGTTACTCTCTTGGTTGGAAAGTTTATACTCGATTAAAGCATTGTTAGGATCCGGTTTCATAAACGGTTTTAGAACTACGCTTATAAATATATATTTATCCTTAATTGATGATGTATTTCCGTTTGCGTTTAGAATTGGTCTTGTATTTTCACTATATTTTATACCAAAATCCCAACATCTTTTTTTATACATAAAACCTATTGAACCCGTCTTTAACTGTTTAAGTTCAAAGTCATAATTATACACTCCAGAAAAGCTGTAATGTTTATTATAATTATATTGTAACGAAGATGTTAAATATTTAGTATATGGATCAACTGTATTATTTGCTTTTGCAATATCATACTTAAAAAGATGAGAAATTCGTAAATTTACTCCATGATTATTATACTTTACAGAATTCAAAATTTTTGTAAAACGGTGTTGCTGATAATTGTAAAACATATTATTATAAATAGAAAAATGCTTTGTTACCTTATAATCTAATTCATTTTCTAATTCACCAAGTTTGTCTTGTCCAGTTTCATATGAAAGTTTTTGAGACAACCTGTGATATAGTACTTCATTAGCAGAAGAGTCATAAAAATACTGAGTAAAATCTAAATATGCTTCATCATTGACTGAATTAATGTTGTAAAATTCACATTTAGCATCATTTTTGTTCTCTTCTTTTGAACAAAAAGCACTTACATCATCATAAAAACCGCTTTGTAAACTTTTATCAAAACGATTATATCTTGCTGAAAAACCTACTACATGTATAAAATCATCAAATCGTTTTGTTAACTGAGTAGAAGCACTTAAAGTATGATAATTACGTGCAAAATATCCATCACGATAATTAAAATCTGGTATTAAGGTAGCATGTCTAAAAGCAGAATGCTGCATATACAAATTCGCTTTATATGATAAATTTAAATACTCGTCAAATAGATCTGTTTGTAAAGTAATCGGTAAATTAATATCTGTTTGGACTACATTTGTATTAACTTTCCTATAAATATCTTTACTTTGTATATCTAAGGAATAAAGTAAATGATCTTTTAGAAATGTATCTAAATAGTAGTGATAATGTAGGTCTGGTAACTGTTGTAAAGTTTCATCATTTGAATCTTTTTCCAAATATTGATAGTATTTAACATATGCTCCAAGATAATGGTTGTCAGTATTATAAAAAGTGTTGATTCTTGAAAGTACTTGATTTGATGTAACTTGATTTTGTGCATTATTAGAAGCAAGATTTATATACTCTACATCGTTCATATGCCCGATATCTACGTATAACCCTGATTGTCCTTCTAAACTGCTATTAAACCATTGATTTATTAAATCTGTATTTTCATATTTAAAGTTAACTCCATAATGTTCATTATTTTTTAGTTTTATAGCTAAAGAGTCCAAATAGGAATTATATTCATGAAAAAAACCTGCATTAAGTTCACCCCTTGAAACAGGAGAATCAACAAAGCGGAATTTAGAATAGATACCGTGTCCTCTGTTTGTTCTAATTTGAGGCCTTAATTCTAAATCCCACCAATTTTGTTCTGCAATATATATAGGTTGTTCATAGTAAAAGCCTTCTGATTTTGAAAGACCTATAGAAGGCATCAACAAACCTGTTCTTCTTGTTGTATCTAAAGAGTAACCAAAATAGGGTGTATAGAAAATTGGTATGTCATAAAAATAAAAACGGGCATTATAAATGTTTAGCCACATACTATCAGCATTATAATCTGAAGATGAAAACGCAATTTTCCACAAAGGATCAATAGGATTACATCCGCTTACAACACCACTTGAAATATCAATATCTTCATCTTTTGCCTCACCACTCTCTCCACTCATCCATACTTCTGAAGAGGTATCTAACATATAAAAAGGTTTAAACAGTTTCTCTTTTTTTGTAAGATTCAGTCTTGCATAGTCACCTAAAAGTTTGTAATTCCCTTTATAGTTAACTTTAATATTACCATAGAGTTCCAGATCTGAAGTTTCTCTGTTATATTTTGCATTATTAGCAGTTAAAAAGTAATCTTGGTAGACAACGGTTACACCTTCATTGGCNATCAGCATTATAATCTGAAGATGAAAACGCAATTTTCCACAAAGGATCAATAGGATTACATCCGCTTACAACACCACTTGAAATATCAATATCTTCATCTTTTGCCTCACCACTCTCTCCACTCATCCATACTTCTGAAGAGGTATCTAACATATAAAAAGGTTTAAACAGTTTCTCTTTTTTTGTAAGATTCAGTCTTGCATAGTCACCTAAAAGTTTGTAATTCCCTTTATAGTTAACTTTAATATTACCATAGAGTTCCAGATCTGAAGTTTCTCTGTTATATTTTGCATTATTAGCAGTTAAAAAGTAATCTTGGTAGACAACGGTTACACCTTCATTGGCATAAACAATACTACCGTTACTATCCATTTGAGATGCATACACTTCCACCTTGGAAGAAGCAGCCATAACATAAATACTAAGAGATAAAAAAAGTAAAAGAGTTTTAAGCATCTATAACCAAAGTTCTTGCAGTTTTATCATGCCAAGTTTGTCGAGCTGGATCCATAATACCCCACAAAAATCCAAGATATAAAAACATTTCACTAATAACTCTAAAAATAGCACGATTGAGTGAACTTAAAACATTAGGATTATCTAAAGTTCTTATTTCAATTACTTTAATTTTCATCACTAATTTACCGATTGTTGCACCGTACTGCATTACAAAAAAAGCTTGGTACACAATCTTCATCATCATATATTCTAAGACAAATTGGTTTGTAACGTTAATCCACTCTTCAATGTTTGCAGCACTGCTAAAATTATCATACAATGCAAGAATAAGTAAAAATGAGAGTAACATCTCATCTATAAAAAAAGCCATCGCTCTTTTTTTTGTATCGGCCAATGTAAAGCCTTCTCGATGCAATATACTCTCAATCTCTTCGTTCAAAATGTTTCCTATAAAGCTTGATATGCAATATCTGTTCTAAATTTTTTCCCGGCAAAATGCACTTGACCACATCTTAAATATGCTCTGTCACGTGCTTCTTTAATTGTATCACCTAAACCGATACAAAGTAAAACTCTTCCACCTGTTGCATAAAGTTTACCATCATCTTCTTTAGATACTCCTGCGAAAGAGATATGTGTGTACTTTTCAATCTCTTCATGGTGCACATCATCTAAAATAATCTCTGCAGGCTTAGAATCACCGTATGGATAGTTTTCACTTGCCATAACAATACCTACAGCATATTGTTTTGAGAACTCTACTTCGATCTCATTAAGTCTATTTGTTGCCGCTTTATAGAACATATCACTTACACTTGATTTCATAAGAGGCATTAAAATCTCACATTCCGGATCTCCAAAACGTACGTTAAATTCCAATGTAATAGGTTCACCGTTTACAACCATGATACCGATAAAAAGTACACCCTCAAACGGAGCACCCTCTTCTTTCATCCCATCTAGTGTTGGACGAATAATTCTGTCTTTTACTTTTTGGTAAAGTGTTTCATCAACAAGTGGAGTTGGAGCATATGCACCCATACCGCCTGTGTTAGGACCTGTGTCACCATCCCCTACACGTTTATGGTCCTGTGCCGCTTGAAGCAGAATGTAATCATCCCCATCACAAATTGCGAACATTGAAAGCTCATACCCGTCCAAGAACTCTTCAACAATAACTTTTTTACCGGCATCGCCAAACGCTTTTCCACTTAACATCTCACCGATAGTTTTCTTAGCTTCATCATGAGACTGAGCAATGATAACACCTTTACCACCGCAAAGCCCATCAGCTTTCACAACTATAGGTGTACTTAAAGTGTCTGTAAATTTATAAAGTTCTTCAATAGAATCACTCTCTATATAACGAGCAGTTGGAATGTTATATTTTGCCAAAAAGTTTTTCATATAAACTTTTGAACCTTCTAGCTGTGCTGCTTCTTTACTTGGTCCGAAAATTGTTAAACCGTTTGCCTTGAAAATATCTACAACACCATCAACTAGTGGAGCTTCAGGTCCTACAATTGTTAGTTCTATCTCATTCTCTTTTGCCCACTCAGCTAATTCATTATAATCTTTAATATTAATATTTGTACCAAGATTATCTGTTGCACCGTTTCCAGGCTGAAAAAAGAGTTCATGTCCGGCATTTTCATTTGCAATTGCCAAACCGATAGAATATTCACGACCGCCAGAACCTAAAATTAAAATTTTCATTCACTTCTCCACTAAAAAATATAATTAATTTACCACGATAAACTAAGTAGATTTTTTTTCTAAAATTATTGTAGCCCAAATGGCCGTCACACTAATGGCTTTGGTTCTAGAAAGCCGAAATTGTGTGAAGGGAGACCCATTTTAGGCGGCAATTTCTCAGTCGAATTAACGCACTTCAAACGAAACCACCGGCACACAACGAATCTACCAGGTTCACAATATGAATATGTAGAACCCTCATATATGTGCTGGCACGAGCCATCCAGACTATTTATAATATTATACTAGATATTAGTTGATTTTTCTTTGAAATCAAAGCGTTTTTGCTATTTTCACACACGAATCAATTGTTGTTTCAGCGGAGATCACAAAGTTGCTATTTTTTGGCAAAGCTTTAGCTGTCGTTTTCCCTATTACAACAATCTTTTGTGTATCTTTTATCTTATTATTTTTCAAAAAACACTCAACGCTTGAAGGTGAAGTAAATATAAGCACGGCATCATTCTCTACTTCAGTCTTTAAAATGCTTTTAGAGCAAAAAGTTTCATATACAATCACTTCATCAATGTCATATCCAAGCTCTTTGGTTTGAGTTACAAAATCGGATGCTATGTTTTTTGCTCTTAAATACAACCATTTCATCTCTTTCGGAAATTTAGTAATTAAATTTCCTAAATTCTCTCCATACCCAGAACCTGTTTTTAACACGGTTCCACCTATATTTTCAAAACTTTTTGCCGTTTGCATAGATACACATAATGCAGCTTTATTTATGTATTTTTCTTTTTCGTACTGTTCCAAAGCACGAATAACCTGTTTGGAAGTAATGATCAAAGAATCGTATAGTGAAAAATCAATTTCAGGAGTAAAAAATTTTGTATCTAAAGAGTTAATATGTTTTGTTTCTGGATGTGAAGTTGTAGAGAAAAGATAAATTTTTTTTGACATGAGAGAAGCCTATGGCTTACTCCCACTCGATTGTTGCCGGTGGTTTAGATGAAATATCATAAACTACACGGTTAATACCATCAACTTCATTGATAATTCTTCTAGAGATTCTCTCTAAAAGATCATGCGGTAAATGAGCAAACGTTGCAGTCATTCCGTCAACTGCTTCAACAACACGTACACACACTGTATTATCATATGTTCTGTTATCACCCATAACACCAACAGATTTAACATTTAAAAGAACCGTAAATGCTTGCCATGTTCTTGTGTAATAACCACTTGCTTTAAGCTCATCTAACATAATTACATCAGCTTCACGTAATAAATCAAGATCAGCTTGATTTACATCACCCATGATTCTGATTGCAAGTCCCGGACCAGGAAATGGATGACGATTAATCATAGATTCCGGCAGACCAAGCTCTAAACCGATTTTACGAACTTCATCTTTAAATAATTCACGTAAAGGCTCGATTAACTCGAAATCCATCCAATCTGGAAGACCACCAACATTGTGGTGAGATTTAATAACTTCAGACGGACCGTTTACAGAAATTGATTCAATAACATCCGGATATAATGTTCCTTGAGCAAGGAATTTAATACCATCGTGTTTTTTAGCTTCTTGCTCAAACACTTCGATGAAAGTGTGTCCGATAATTTTACGTTTTTGTTCAGGATCAGAGATACCTGCAAGACGACCTAAAAATAGATCAGCTGCATCTGCAACAACTAAAGGAGCTTTCAAGTTTACTTTGAAGATCTGCTCAACTTGTTCACGTTCACCTTTACGAAGAAGTCCATTGTCAACGAATACAGGGATTAGTTGATCACCAATCGCTTCATATAGCATTGCAGCAACTACAGAGCTATCAACTCCTCCACTTAAACCACAAAGAACTTTACCATCACCAACTTTTTCTTTTATGATTCTGATTTGCTCTTTTAAGAAGTGTTCCATTTTCCATTTTTCATCCACTCCACAAATATTTTTTGCAAAGTTACGAAGCATTAAATAACCCTCTTCCGAGTGTTGTACTTCTGGATGGAATTGCATTGCATATACATTTCTGTCTTCATTTGCAATAGCAGCATAAGGAGAGTTTGCAGATGTTGCAATTACTTCAAAACCTTCTGGAATTTGATCTACTCTATCTGAGTGAGACATCCATACAATACGGTCATTGTCACAATCAGCAAATAATTTTGATGCTTTTGTTTCGTAGTTATTAATATTTAATTCTGCTTTTCCATACTCATGATGAGATGAACGGATTACACTTCCACCAAAGTCTACAGCAATTCTTTGCATACCATAACAGATACCAAGAACAGGGATACCCATCTCATAAACACCTTGGTCTACTTCATATGCATCTTTGTTATATACTGAAGATGGACCACCTGAAAGGATAACACCTTTTGGATTTTTAGCTTTTATCTCTTCTACTTTTGTATGATAAGGAAGGATTTCACAATAAATTTGATCTTCGCGAAGACGGCGAGCAATAAGCTGCGTATACTGAGAGCCGAAATCTAAAACGATAATGCTAACATTTGTCATTAAAATGCCTTTTGGGATAATTAGTTGTGAAAGGATACTATAAAAAAGATTAAGATTTGATGAGTGAAAAGAAGTAAGAAGAGCAAAGGGTCAATAAGAACCCTTCTCTCTGTTTTCAGCTTCCGTGAACTTTTTCTTACAAAAAAATTTCATACGCTGAAGAGAAGGGCTTAATAAAGACCCATAATTTCAAATTGAACATACCAGATAATCATAGAAAGAATATATCCTACTAAGATTGTCCAAGCATGTTTCATATGTGCACCGAATGTATAAATTCCGTGAAGTCTTCCCATTACACCAACACCTGCTGCTGAACCAAAAGAGATTAAACTACCACCGATACCTGCTGTTAACGTAACAAGCATCCATTGATCGATTCCCATAGTTGGAGAAGATTTTAAAATTGCGCTCATAACAGGTACGTTATCCACGATTGCAGAAATAAATCCAACACCGATATTTGCACTTGTAGGACCGACAAGTTCATATAGCTTATGAATATACTCTAGGAATCCTAAGAAGTGTAATGCACCTACAGCTGATAGGATACCGAAGAAGAAAAGAAGTGTATCATTTTCAACTTTTTGCATATTTACGTAAATATTAAATCCGTTTTTCCCAGACTTTGTAAGGAACACAGAGTACATTTTAAGAATTGCCAGACCAAACATCATACCCCACATTGCCGGGAAATGGAAAAATTGATGACCAAGAACTGCAATTGTAATTGTTGCAACACCAAGATACACAGTACCCATAGCACCGTCTAAAAGCTCTGGTTTTTTCTCTGTAGTCGGATCAAAATCAGGTTGTCCTTTTGGAACCGACATAGAAAGTAGGTATGCCGTAATTGCCCAACCAAGAACTGATGCAGGGAAAAGGTATAAGAAATCAACAAATGCACCTTTGCCTGCTGTCCAAGCCATTAGTGTTGTGATATCCCCAAATGGTGACCAAGCACCACCTGCATTTGCAGCAACGACAATATTAATAGCACCAGGTACTAAGAAAGAGATATTTCTCTTATCAATTGTAAAAAGCACCGTTGAAAGGATAAGAGCCGTTGTTAAGTTGTCTGCAACCGGAGAGATAAAAAATGCTAAAAGACCAGTAAGCCAGAACAGCTTTTTATATGTATACCCTTTAGATACAAGTTTATACTTCATAAGGTCAAACACACCGCGTTCGATAAGCGTTTCGATAAACGTCATTGCAACTAATAAGAAGAAAAAGATTTCGGCAATTTCAAGTATTAACGTTTCAAGTTCATCATGTAACGGATCTGGATTCAAACCGTTAATTGCATAATAAATACCTACTAGCATAAACATAACAGTACCTGCAAAAAGTGCCGGTTTTGCTTTATTTACACTATATTTTTCCTCTGCAGCAATAAAGTAATATGCTACAATGAAAGCTACTAAACTTAGCCATCCAACCCATGTTGTCGCTAAGTTAACGTCTGATGCAGCATGTGCCACTGCATTTACAGCAGTTTCAACTACTGGAGTATTTTCCATTTAGTTCTCCTCTTGAATGGTGTGTACACCTATCGATTCTGTTCTATTTAAGGCCGAAGTCACGATCTCTCTAGCCGTCAATAAACGAAATTTCAATAGTTTACCAATTTTTTCTTTTAAAAGAGCATTAATTGTCTCTAATGCGTCTGTTAAGCCTCTTTTTGTGCGAATAATCGAGACATTTTCCCACATAATTTTTCTAAGCTGATTTTTCTTCGCCTTGTCCTCTTTATAGCTCATCACCTCATCAACAATCGGGAACTCTACAATCTTGTCAGTAAAATTATCTCTTTTTAGAATATCTTCCACTGCTCTTTGTCCAAATACTAATCCTTCAAGCAAAGAGTTTGAAGCGAGTCTGTTTGCACCATGAACCCTCGTTGAAGCCACTTCACCGATTGCATACAGTCCCTCTATATTTGGAATTTTTCCGTTAAGATCTGTTTTGATTCCACCAATCGCATAGTGAAATGCCGGAGAAATAGGTACTCTTTGTTCCGGAACTTTAAAGCCGAGTGCACGCATATTTTTGTAAATATTCGGGAATCTATGAGCAAAATATTCTTCTGTAAAATTATCGAAATTCAGATAAACATTTAAACCTGTTTTCTTTTTATAAAGATATATCGATTTACTTACAATATCACGCGATGCCAGTTCTCCACGCTCGTCGTACTCAAATAAAAATCTTTTTCCGTTTTCATCCGTAATTGTTGCACCTTCACCTCTAAGTGCTTCTGTTAAAAGCATCTTTTGTGCATTTGTAGAGTTTACAAACACTGTCGGGTGAAACTGAAGCATCTCCATTCGATCAAGCTCGATCCCTTTCATAACACACAATCCTTGCATATCTGCACTGATACATGGAGCATTGGTATGATACTCATAAAGTGAACCCACACCACCGCTTGCTATAATTACATTATCGGCATAAATATTTTTTGTTTGTCTGTGATCAAGAACTGTTACACCGTAACATTTGCTATCTTTAATTAAAAGATCGACCACACGTGCATCACTGAGCATTGCATGTGTATTTTGCGAAAGTAAAAAGAAATGCAGATATCTTCCTGTCGCATCTCCTCCTGCATGTACAATTCTTTCACAAGAGTGCGCTGCTTCTTTTGTATAAAGAATATGCCCCTCTTCATCTTTATCAAATTCAAAACCGTTTTTAATCAAATCATCGATTGCTTCAATCGAATGCTCACTTAAAACTTTTACTGCTTCTTCATCACAAAGACCATCACCCGCTGCAAGGGTATCTTGTATATGTGCGGGGATATCATCTTCGTTACGTGCTAATGCAATTCCACCTTGAGCATAAAAAGTATTACACTTAAACGTTTCACGCTTGTTAATGATTAAAACTTTTTTATCTTTCGGTAACTTCATAGCGGCATACAGTCCTGCCACACCTGCACCGACGATAATTACATCATACTTATACATTTAGTTACAACTCTCATTTGTATCAAATTTTTGCTTTTCCATATGAAACTCTACGTTTTCATCACTTTGTGGAGCTGCCTTTTCATAATATGGTGGTGCTTTATATCCACATCCACTCACACTTAACAAAAAGCTTGTTATAATTAGCATATGAAAAATGCCAGTGAAATTATAAAAACTATTCAAAATCAACCTCAATTTTCTAAGCTATCTCATTTTCATTGCATAAAGAAAATACAATCTCTATTTAACCTACCATTACAAAAAATGGTAAAGTTTGCTTATATAAAAAATCAAACACTTTTTTTTGTGCTTAACCATCCAGGTGCTAAACAAGAGTTTGATAATAATATACAATCGATTAAAAGTGCTTTAAAATATGTAACTCCTGATGAGTGTAAGGAACTTTACATAACAGATATAAGAGCTTTCGTAACACATACCCCTTCTTTTAAACCACAAACCAAACAAAAAACAGATACAGCACCAAGTTATCCAGAACGTGCAAGTGGAACACTCACTGTAAGCATTGAAGACGAAAGACTCAATAAACTTGTAAAATCAATTTTTGACATTATAAAAGAGAACAATGGATCTTAAAACTACTATACAACAACTTCCTTCAACGCCAGGAATTTATCAATATTTTGATAAAAATGGCAGACTTTTATATGTTGGAAAAGCAAAAAGTCTCTCTAACCGTGTTAAAAGTTATTGGTACTTTACTCCGGAACTGCGTCCAAATCCTACACTTTCTGTTAGAATTACAAAGATGCTTGAACAGACTGTATCACTGGAATACATTGTTGTCAACTCTGAGCATGATGCTCTAATTTTAGAAAATTCTCTGATTAAACAACTCCATCCAAAATATAATATTTTACTTCGTGATGATAAAACATATCCATATATCTATCTTGATAACTCTGAAAAATATCCGAGACTAGACATTACAAGAAAGATCATCAATTCTAAAGACATCACCTACTTTGGTCCCTATTCAGTAGGTGCTAGAGATATTTTAAACTCTATCTATTCCATCGCAAAACTGGTACAAAAAAAAGGATGTTTACGTTCAAAAAAACTTTGTCTTTATTATCAGATTGACAAATGTTTAGGTCCTTGTGAACTGCCTATTTCAAAAGAGCGTTACCAACAAGAAGTCGATTTAGCCGTTTCATTAATTAAAAATAAAAAGCTGCTAATCAAAAAACTGCAAGAAAAAATGGAATTTTATGCTGAGGAACTCCGTTTCGAAGAAGCGGCAGAATTACGAGATACAATTGATAAAATTTCTCGATCGGAAATCAATTCAGAAATAGATTTTGCAAGTAACGAAAACTTCGATATTTTTGTCGTAGAGCATAACGAACAACGAGCGGTACTTGTCAAAATATTTATGAGGAACGGAAAAATTATCTCCTCTTCTCATGACTACATCAATCTTACAGAGGGTTTTGATGCAAATGAAATATTTACACAGGCACTTGTAGATTTTTATAAAGAGGAAAAACCACCTATAGTTGCACCTATACTCGTAAATGTCTCTTTTGAGGATCAAGAACTTATTGAAGAGCACCTCAGCAGAGTTTTTGAAAAAAAAGCCTCTATTACAATTCCTCAAAGAGGAAAGAAAAAAGATCTTATTTCATTAGCACATTTAAATGCCCAAGAACTACTCAAAAAACAAAATAATTCTAATCTGAAACTTCTTCAGGATATTAAAGAATTATGCCAACTGGAAGTTATTCCAAACAGAGTCGAAATATTTGACAATTCCCATATGGCTGGGATGGCTACAGTTGGAGCCATGGTGGTGTATGAAGACGGTAAGTTTGATAAAAAATCATATAGAACTTACCATCTTGAAGCAAAAGACGAATATGCACAAATGAGAGAAACACTTACAAGAAGGGTTGAAAGCTTTAGTAAAAATCCAGCACCTGATCTTTGGATACTTGACGGAGGTGCCACACTTTTAAATTTGGCACTCGATATCTTGGTTTCTAACGGTGTCAACATGGATGTCATCGCTATTTCTAAAGAAAAGATAGATGCAAAAGCCCACAGAGCAAAAGGAAAAGCAAAAGATATAATCTATACTAAAGACGAGATATTTAAACTTAAAGATTCAGATAAACGACTGCAGTGGGTTCAGAATCTTAGAGATGAAGCCCATCGTTCTGCAATAACCTTTCATAAAAAAACAAAACTGAAACTGGATCAAGAGAGCAAACTTTTAAGCTTACAGGGAATATCAGCAGCAAAAGTCCAAAAACTTCTCAACCATTTCGGTAGTTTTGAAAATATTAGAAATGCTTCTACAGAGGAGTTGTCGACAATTTTAAACAGAAAAGATGCAAAAAACATCAAAATCTTTTATAACTAAGTTTTATTTTTATTTCTATATGATATATTTGTGACAATTCTAAAATTTTTGCTAAATATAAGGTTTAGAGTATGGAAAAAGTAACTCCTATTGATGAAGAGTATATGTTTGATAACTTAGTCATAGTTAGTCAAACAGATGAAAAAGGGATTATTACCTACGCGAATAAAGCATTTTCCAATGTTTCTGGCTATAGTGTAGATGAATTGGTAGGACAACCACACAATATTGTAAGACACCCGGATATGCCAACAACTGCATTTGCAAAAATGTGGAGTACTATTAAAAGTGGGCAAGCATGGAATGGTATTGTCAAGAACTTAAGAAAAGACGGCAGATATTACTGGGTTGATACAGAAATTTTGCCTATTAAAGATGACAGTGACAATATTACAGGCTATATAGCAGCACGTCGTGCAGCATCAAGAAAAGATATAGTTGATACAGAAGAAGCTTACATAAAGATGTTAGAAGCTGAGTCTGTAGAGAATAAGGGGTAAAAATGCTAATCTACAATTATAAAAAAGAGTTTATAGGTATAGACGAAAAAGATTTAAAAACTTTGGGTCTAGAAACTTTAGCACAGCTACAAGCAGAAGCTACAGATTTTGCTGATCTTTTCGTCAAAACACCAGGTTATGTTCATAACTTTCAACACGTACATTGGATTGACTATGTCTCTTGTGCTGACTCTACAGAACATCCACGGGTTATCATTAATGTCAATAATCATGTATTTAAATCAGATGTTTCCATTACGACGGCATATTTAGCAGACAATCCAATTGAAAAAGCTTATTTCATCCACCTTAATCATTTAAGGATATTAACTGATTCCGAAAAAGGTACAATTTCTGTAGATCGCTTAGATAGACCTTCACAACAAACTGCTACTACACCTGAGCCTATAAGTTTTCCAACAGAAGCTGAAACACCTATTCTTTCAGAAACAGCACCTGCTCACGAAATCTTAGAGGATGAATATGATAGCGGTTTAACAGATTATGAAGAGCTTCCTGTACACGTTGATGAATCTCCTTTAGATGTAGGTGATTTGAGTGTTGACGATGTTATTGATGACAGTTTCGAACTGCATCCAGAATTAGCATCTACGGAAGCTGTTGAATCTGAATTTCCTACATCAATCGAGATTCCTGAGTCTATAGAAGTAGAAGAAAGTACAGAACCTGTTGCCGTAGAAACTCCTGTCAAACAGACGATCCCTGCAGCAGGAACAATGCACCTTGATCCTGAATTAGAAAAAATTATCAACAGTGGATATGTGTACAATCCTCAAATCGCTTCAGATGAACTTGGTTTGCCTCTCGATTTGATTGAAGAGTTTATAGAAGACTTTATCAGCCAAGCAAAAGAGTTTAAATCAGAACTATATGGTGCTTTAGATGAAGGTGATGTTGACACAGTTAAAATCCTTTCACACAAACTTAAAGGTGTTGCGGCAAACCTTCGTATCGAAGATGCACTTGAAGTTTTAACAACTATCAATACTACTGGCGATCTTAATATCATTAAGAAAAATCTTGATGCTTTTTATATGATTATTGCAAAACTTGCCGGAGAGGAGATCAATTTAGATAGTGGAACTCCTCAAGAGATGCACGAAGAGGAAGAAGAGTTAACACTCGACTTTAAAGATGAACCTGAAGAAGAGATTGGTACAGCTGATGAAGAGTTTAATGATAAACTAGAACTTCCTACTGAAGCAGATGATGCTATTATTTCTATTGCAGATGATGACGTGCCTGAACAGATTGATATTCCAGAATTAGCAGATGATAATTTTATTGCACATGAAGAAGTAGCTATAGATTTAGCAGATGAAATACAAAGTGAAAGTACAGAATTTGATTTTCAAGAACCAATTTCATTAGAAGATGACACTACACAAGAGCCAGAATCTGTTCAAACATATTCTAAAGAACAGATAGCTCAAGAGATCGGTTTAGACACTGAAAGTTTACATGAGTTATTAGAAGATTTTCAAACAGAAGCTAAAGATATTATAGCTACTATGAAAACTGCTTTACAGAACTCCGATCTAGATCTTTTAAAAGCACAAGCAAACCAACTCAAAGGGATGAGTAACAATATTAGATTTACAGAGCTTTCAAACGCACTGCAAGAGTTGTTAAACATTGAGAATGTAGATGATGCTTTCAATATGATATCAAGAGTTGAAGAACTTTTAGAACAAATCTCGAGTGAGGATTAACATATGCAACTAGGACTTAAAAGTAGACTTAGATTAATTTCATTACTTCCTATTATTATTCTCTTTTCTATCACGAGTTATTTTGTTTATGATTCGTATGAAAATTATAAAGCTGCACAATTACTACAAGATAGACTTGCTGCAAACAGAGAATTAAACTCTTTAGTCAACAATATCTCTCGTGAAAGGGGTATGACAGTAATGTACCTTGGAAACTCATCTCCAAATACATTAAAGTCACTTGTCAAACAAAGAACGATTGTTGATGAAAAAGCAAAAGCATACTTTGAACATATTTATGCTCAAGCTACTAAAGAGCATTCTGTATCTTTAAAAGAGGAAGCAGAAACTTTAGAAAATGCAATCAAAAAAATTGTTGAAACACGACATCTTGTAGATGAGCAAAAAACAAACTTTAAAAATGTTTATGAAACAGTATACGGTCAAGCACAGAGTATTGCAATTAAACAACTTGAAGAGATTACTTATAATCAGTTAGATCCAAAAATCAATGACTATTCTTTTAAATATATTACATTAGTTAGAGCTAACGAATATACTTCCGCTGAGCGGGACTTTATCTCATTTGCCATTGCTCGTTCAACTGAACTTGATGAAGAGGAAGTAAATAAGTGGATTAATCTCGTTTCAAAAGCAGATGCGATCACTTATGACACTTTAAAAGATCAAGCGCTTATCAAATCTTTGAATGATATTTTCAAAAGTGAAGATACACTTGAACTATTCGATGACATCAATACAGAGAGAGCATCTGTTATGGTATCTGCAGCAGCAGGTGAATATGAAACAAATGCCGGTGTTTGGTTTGCCATGTTATCGGAAAAAACAAATATTCTTTATGAGGCACAAGAAAAAGTTCTAGAAGCAATGGATGCGAGAGCTATCGTTGTTAAAACAGATGCACTTAGATTTCTTGCTATCACTTTAACTGTATGGCTTGTTTCAATTATTCTTGCTATTTTAGGTTATTTACTTTCTAATGAGATCGCTAAAAATATCAAAAATCTTGAGGAAGTTCTTATTCGTGTTGCTGAAGACGCTACGGAACATAATGCAGAAGATATCAATCTTGATACTGCTCAAGGTACAACGGAAGCCTATAATTTACTTGAAAGAATTATCGAGCAAACAAAACTCGATAAAGAGATGGCACAAGAAGCGAGTGAAGCAAAATCTATGTTCCTGGCAAATATGTCACACGAGATTCGTACTCCGCTAAACGGTATCGTTGGGTTTACCGAACTTCTTAAAGATACTGGTCTTAAAGAGGAACAACAAGAATTCGTTGAGATTATTGAAAAATCCTCAGAAAACCTTCTTGAGATTATCAATAACATTCTTGACTTATCTAAAATTGAGTCTAATAAACTCGAAATTGAAGATATTGTTTTCAACCCTATCGAAGAGTTTGAAAGTGCAGTTGAAGTTTATGCTGTTCGTGCAAGTGAAAAACATATTGATCTTGGATGTTTCATCGATCCTGAGCTTGAAGAACCTATTAAAGGGGATCCGACAAAAATCAAAGAAGTTATTATTAATCTTCTTTCAAATGCTGTTAAATTTACAAGCAGTTCAGGTGCTATTAACGTTGATATTAGAAAACTTGAAGCACCTCAAGAGGGTATCACGCGTGTTAGATTTGAGATCCAAGATAGCGGTATCGGTGTAACAAGTGAGCAAAAAGCAAGAATTTTCGAGGCTTTCTCTCAGGCGGACACTTCTATTACACGTAAATACGGTGGTACTGGTCTAGGTCTTACAATTTCATCTAGATTTATTGAACTTATGGGTGGACAACTTGATCTTCATAGTGAACCAGGTGAAGGGACAACTTTCTTCTTTACAATCGATTTTGAAGAGGTTGAAAGCACACAAGAATCTTCAAGAGGAGCATTCCCTAATATCAATGCATTAATCTTAGAATCTGCTCATAAACAAAAAAATCAAGATATTTACCTACGTGAATATCTTGATTTTTACGGTATCAGTTATACTCTGTTTAAAGACCTTAATGAGCTTGAAACTCTACAAAGACAGGTAAGTTACGACTTATTATTTATTGACTATGATTATGCGACAGAAAACGACTTAAATGCATTTAGTTCAATGCCTGAAGAGTTAATTCTTTTAACAAAATCGTATTACATGAGAACGATTGACTCTATGGGTCTAGATGTATTTAAAACATTGTATGAACCGATTAACAATACAAAATTAAAACAAGCACTTGAAAACTATAGCAATTCTAACTTTAGTGCAAAAAAAGCTAAAAAAGTCAGTCGTAAAAAATATGATGTAGAAACATCTAGATTCCATGCGAATGTTTTAGTTGCCGAAGATAATATTATTAATCAAAAACTGATCAAAAGAACTTTGGAAGACTTAGGACTCACAATAGATATTGCATCTAACGGTTTAGAAGCTTTCCAAAAACGTAAAGATGGCAATTATGACCTAATCTTTATGGATATTCAAATGCCGTTCTTAGATGGTATGGAAGCAACTAAAGAGATTTTGGAATACGAAGAAGTTTATAATCAACCTCACGTTCCAATTTTAGCATTAACTGCCAATGCCCTTAAAGGGGATAGAGAAAGATTCCTAGAAGCAGGTCTTGATGAATACACGACAAAACCTCTGGTTCGTGCTGAGATCGTTACGCTTTTAAACCATTTTCTAGCTGATTACATTGTGTATGAAGAAGAAGTGAACGATACAACAAAAACTGCCGATGTAGAACCAACAGAAACAATTGAAGAACCTGTTGCAGTTCAAGAAGAAGAGGAAGAAACTATTAGCGTTGAAACTCAGGAAGAACTAACTCCTGAAGAGGAAGAAGCACTTCAATATGATGCTGATGTACTCATTGCAAACTATAGTAAATTTAATACAAAACTGTTTGCAAAAATTTTAACTGACTTATCATTTGAATATGATACTGCAAACAATGCTGAAGTTTTAAATGAAAAACTGGCTCAATATAAATATAAAGTAATCTTGCTAGATGCTTTACTTAAAGATGCTATTGATGTACAAACAGATGCAGATATTCTTATTTCTGAAGATTCGGTAAATAAAGAAAAACTCAGATCTATATTAGAAAAATATATGTAAGGAATTAGACAATGACACAAAAAGATTTAGTAGTACTTGCAGTAGATGATGATCTTATTAACTTAAAATTATTAAAGTCTATGCTTTTAAAAACAGGGAATGTCAAAGAAGTTGTAGAAGCTAAAAATGGGTCTGATGCAATCGGTGTTTTAAAAGGACGTAATGACATCGATCTTATTTTACTAGATATCATCATGCCGATAATGGGTGGTATTGAAATGTTAAAAGTTGTACGTGCAGATGATTCTCTACGTCAACTTCCAATTATTGTACTGACTACGGATGAAACAAAGAAAGCTGAAGCATTGGAAGCTGGTGCAAACGGCTTTTTAATGAAGCCTATTCGCAATGATGAACTCATTGCTAAAATGAATACTGTAATAGTATAAATCAATTGACTAAACAAGTTCTATACTAGAACTTGTTTAAGAACCTCTTCAATTCTTTTTACCCCTACTATTTCCATAGCATCTTTTACTTCTTGAGGTATTTCATCTAAATCTCTATCATAGTTTTTCTGAGGTATAAGAACTTTTGTCATATCTGCTTTGTGTGCAGCAATTAATTTCTCTTTTAAACCACCGATAGGCAGAACATCTCCATTTAAAGACACCTCACCCGTCATTGCTACATCTGAACGAATTTTAGCAGAGCTTAAAATCGATGCTATAACACTTACCATTGCAATACCTGCACTAGGTCCATCTTTTGGTGTAGCACCGTCTGGAACATGTACATGAAGGTCATAACGCTTATATACTTCACTTGGATCTATAGCTACTTTATCTTCTTGTTCTTTAAATGTAAGTGGTATGTTCTCTTGAGAAATTCTTAGTTTCTTTGTATCTATTAGAGTCTTAACTACACTAAACGCGATACGAGCAGACTCCTTCATAACATCACCAAGACTACCTGTAAGCTGCATAGTACCCTTACCTTTTATACGGATAGATTCAATTTTCAGTACATCTCCGCCCACTGCTGTCCATGCAAGACCGTTTACGACACCCACTACAGGAATTTTATTTGTTTTTTCGATCTCAAATACAGTTTTATCAAAGAACTCGTCTAGATTTTTTACACCTATAGATATCTTTGTTTGTTTTTTATCTTTTAAAAGTAATAAAGCCGCTTTTCTACTCATTTGAGCAACTCTACGGCGTAGATTACGTACTCCAGCCTCACGAGTATAACTGTGTATCAACTCTTTTAATGCTGGTTTTGAAATTGTTACTTCAGATTTTTTCAGTCCATGTTTTTTCAACTCTTGAGGGATAAGATATCTTTTTGCAATCTCTAACTTCTCTTGAGGTGTATATGAGCTAACCGTAATAAATTCCATTCTGTCAAACAATGGCTTAGGGATACGACCTACATCATTTGCAGTTGCTATAAAAATAACATTTGAAAGATCAATATTGAAATTCGTATAGTAATCACGGAATTCACTGTTTTGCTCAGGATCTAAAATCTCTAAAAGAGCAGCAGTTGGATCTCCTCTACCATTTCTAGTAACTTTATCAATCTCATCAAGCACTATTACAGGGTTCATTTTCTTCGCATCAATCAAGCCTTGAACAATACGTCCAGGCATTGCCCCAACATATGTACGACGGTGTCCACGAAGCTCATTTACATCTTCTAAACCACCTAAAGCTATACGTACTAATGGTCGCTTGAGTGCAGAAGCAATCGAGTTTGCTAATGATGTTTTACCAACTCCCGGAGGTCCTGAAAAACAAAGAATAGCACCTGCAGATTTTGTTTGCTTAATACCGCGAAGCTCTAAAAGTTCTTTCACTGCAAAATATTCAACTATTCTCTCTTTTGGCTTTTCTAATGAATAATGATCTTTATCAAGCTGTTTTTCTACATCGTAGATATCCAATGCTTTTTTACTCATCGACCCAAAAGGGATATCTAATACCCAGTCAAGATATGTTTGTGTCATTGAAGCATCTGAAGAATCCGGATGCATTCTTGAAAAGCGCTCTAACTGTTTTGAGATCTCTTTATAGGCATCTTCAGGCATTTTAGATTTTTTTGCTTCAAGTTTTTTACGATATTCTTCGATCTCTTCGTCTCTGGCAGTATCAGTTCCAAGCTCTTTTTGGATCTGTTTTAATTGCTCTTTTAAAAAGTACTCTTTATTCACCTTTTCAATATGTGTATGTACTTTTGATCTGATCTCTTTTTGAAGTTTATTCGCCTCAATTTCATCGATTAAATAATCAATTAGATCTAAAAATCTTTTCTCTGTATTTGTCTCTATAAAAAGTTTATAAGCCTGATCTTTTTTTAGTTTAACAGTTGAACATATTAGATCAATTATACGATTATGATCGTGGTTTTCCTCTATTGTTCTTAAAAGATCAGGTGGAAAATAGTTACTTACACTTGAAAGAGTTCTTACTTTTTCACGTACTACCTCTAAAATTGCATCAATCTTAAGAGAATTAACCTCAACTGATGGTATAACATCTACATGTGCAATTAAAGGTTCATCTGAAACTTTATGCTGCATTCTTGCACGTGCTAAACCTTGAAAAAGTACTTTTACTCTTCCATCAGGCAATGCAACCTTTCTCATAATCGAACCTACAACTCCTGCATCATATAAAGAGTCGTAATCTCTCTCCCCATCATGTTCTGGTTTTGTCGGACAAACAATTACTAATGAATTGCCTTCAATTGCAGTTGTTGCCGCTTGAATATTTTTGTCATCATTTAAAAAAAGCGGTGAGATCATAAAAGGATATAAAAATATATCATCCTCTGCAATAACAGGAATGTCAGCAGGGAATTCTCCATAATTACTTAATTTCATCTCTAGTCATCCTTATTTTGTCGTATTTGTATCTTGTACAGAATTTCTTGAAACTACACTTTGTGTATCAGGGATTAAAAAGCCATACCAACTCGCCGTACCATCACCTTCAAACCATTCTCTATACCATGGAGTATTTGCACGTTCAACTTCATTCCAGTTGATCCATGGTTCAGGTTTAATATTTCTATAATACTCGGCAGATTTATATTTATCTATCCTGTCATACAGTAAAGCTATTGTTTCATTTAAAGCAGCTTCGGAAAGATATAGTTTAGTAAGCATTGAATCTACTAAAGCATAATAATCCGATTTTGGATAATTTCTCTTAAATGCTTCAGCCTCCTTGATTGCATCTTGAATAAGTACCTGATCACGTCTTGGATTCGGTAATGACAGATATTTTGCCTTAATCTTTAAAAATTCTGCGAATTCTCTTTCATTCTCATTAGCATATCTTTTAATGTACTCATCCAAAAAATGCTCACTTAACAAATATTCACCATCGTACATGTGTGCAATTGCCAAAATCATTGTCGCTTCTGGCAAAAGAGGAGAACCAATATGCTCACCTTGCAAAGATGCATAATAATCATCAGCTTTATCTAAATTTCCATCTGAAATAGAATTTATAATCTGCTCATACCAATATACTGCCGGTTTGTTGTATTCATCAATATCTTTTGATGAACAAGCACTGAAAAGTAAAATCACACTTACAGATGTAAAGAAAAGCTTATATAGACGTTGCATAAAATATTCCTAGTTTCTAATTAGATTGTTATTTTATCTAAAAGATATATAATAGTGTTTAAATGGAAATAATTATATTAGTTTAAAATTAATTAAGCTATACTTAAGTAAGAAAGTACGAAAATTTAAGATTAAACAACTGTTATTCGCTACTGAGCCCATTATTAGGGTGCAGTAATTTTCTCACTAAAAAAGGGAGCATCTATGAAAAAGTTACTAAAATTATTAATGATACTCAGTTCTTTAACATCTTTTTTATCTGCTGCAACTAGTTGTATAGGGACAACTGCAAATTGTTCTTACAATGTAACTGCAACTGAATTAGCAAATAAAATTCAAGGTATTGGAATTACAATTAGCAATCCTGTAATTACTCATGGAAATGGGAAGCAAGTAGGTATTTTTTCTAATGGTATTAATGGAGCTAATTTAGAACTTGACGAAGGAATTATCTTAACAGGGATGAATGTCCAAGAGTCTTTTACAACTAACAGTACTTGGAATACGTCTATCCAAGAGTCTGGTACATATAATGATCCAGATTTAACTGCCATTGATAGTGGTGCTATTTACAATCCTGTTATTTTTGAATTTGATGTTACATTGGATGAGAATACACGACTTTTATTAATAGATTATCAATTTGCTTCTGAAGAATACAATGAGTATGTTGGTTCACAATTTAATGATACTTTTGGATTTTTTGTCTCTGGTGGAGATTTAAATCAAACATACAATATTGCAAGAGTAGTAGATAATCAGACATATGTAACTATTAATAATATAAATAATTATGCACCTGTTACCGTAAATAATGTTAATAATGGCTCCGTTGGGGCTTATGATGATGCTACTCCTCAAATTTTAACAAATAGTGCTTATTTTATTGACAATGACGGTAATAACAATGGTGGAACATCACCTGTACTTGTTGAATATGATGGATTAACACACACCCTGCATGCAACTTTAGATAACTTAACACCAGGGGAAACATATCATTTCAAGATGGCACTTGCTGATACATCTGATGCTCTCTGGGATACTGGTGTTTTTATTAATAAGATAAATGGTTTACGTGAACCAAGTTTATGTTATGACTATTCGTATAAACAAAACGGTATTTATCTTACAGCTGGTTTCGATCCTGTGATGGGCCCTTATATTAGTGCTGACAATGTAACTCCAAATGATCCTATTCAAGTTGCTATGTATTTCAAAAATACACAACAATCAGAAATTACTACAAGTAATATCAAAGTGAATGTTTTAGATATTAATACCTCACAGGCTATTTATGCTCCACAAAGTGTTTATGTAACTGATCCGGGAAGCCTTTATGAAACACATATCGATGACAGTACTCTTTCAGTGAGTAATAGTTATATTCAGAACATTCCTGTCTCATCATTTGGAGCATTTGAATATTTTTATACTTATTTTTCTTTAAATCCATTATCAAGCAGCTTAAATTTACCAATAAAAGCACGTATTGATTACGATATTACTATTCCTCTCTCTTTAACACAAAGTATAACTATTCCAAGATCAAGTTTAATAGATTCTGATATACCTATGTGTGGAGGTGGAAACTCTGCTTTTACGCCTGTGTATGGACGTTTTAATGTTATAGAAAACGGTCTATACACTAATGACACCGACTATTATTACAATCTCAACACGCAAATAACAGGAAGGACTGGAAATCTTAGTGTAGCTGCTGTTGATGCAAATAGCACAGATCTGCATGATTTAATACCTGTAACAACCGTTGTTGGTATTGATATTCTTGATCTTAATGCCTTCCATGACACAGCAGCTACATGTAGTGAATCAGCTAATAGTATTAGTGATCGTGTCTGGGTAGTTTTTGATAATTCATCAACTACTCCTTTAAATACTGGAGATGTACAATTTAATGCTCAAGCTGCAGAAAATGCAGCACTTAGAATTGCTTTCTTTGATGATGGTAACGGTTCAATTCTTCAACTCGAAAAAGTAACAAAGAACGGTGAGGTCCGTTGGAATGTTCTTAACTTCCCGGATGCAGTAAAAAAAGGTGACTGTTTAGCAGATATCGCACAAGGTAACGATACGATTGCTCAATGGTGTAGTAATGCAGGTACTAACTTTAATTCAGCAATGACTAAACCCGAACTAGATATTTGTATGAAGTGTGTGTACGGTTATAATACTAATTTAGTTTGTGCAAGAGATAATTTCGCTATCAGACCCGAAGCTTTTTTAATACATATTGATGATCAAAATCAAACTACTAATCCAGGTATTAGACTTACAAACAATCTTTCTGGTGTTACGTCACCGTTATTAACTACACTCAATTTAGCATCTGGCTATAACTATACTTTAGATATAAATGCAACAAACCATCTAAATAATAATGCTTCAGCTGGATATAATGTATTTTTATCTACTACTAATGGTACAAAAGCAACCTATGTTTGGTCTCCGCCTGCTGCCAAAGATGTATCGGGGTGTAATGATACAAATGAGCACAATATCACTATCAAAATGGCTAACGGAGAAAGTTACGATACAGATGGTTCAATTTACCAAGTAGGAAATTATCTATTACATTTAGAAGATACTAGTTGGACTTCTGTAGATAGTATTCCCCCTGCTCATCATTCATCAGCTCATTTTGCAAGTGGACCAGATTGTGTCTTAAACAGTAATTATGCTGCAAGCACTTCACAGTTTGATAACTTAAATGGCTGTAATATAAGCAGCGTACATACAAATCCTGACAATAATATAGTATATAAAGATATCAGCATTGCTTTTCATCCTTATCAGTTTGATATAACAAATACCGTAACTGTAGGTGACAGTAATAAAACAACCGCTGAACAACCATTTATCTATATGGCCAACATTGATTCTAATCCAACTATATCTGTCCACCTTAATTCTATTATTCAAGCTCATGGCGCAGATGGTGCTGCTGCACTTAGCAATTATGTGACTCAATGTTATTCAGAAGACACAGCTTTTAAAATAAGTAAAAGCAGCACAAGTTCTCCACTTCTTCAACTACGTTATAATTTAAATGACTTAAATGCAACAGATATTAAAGTTTATGATCAAAATGGCACTATTGCA
This sequence comes from Sulfurimonas sp. C5, assembly GCF_029872055.1. Taxonomy (NCBI): domain Bacteria; kingdom Pseudomonadati; phylum Campylobacterota; class Epsilonproteobacteria; order Campylobacterales; family Sulfurimonadaceae; genus Sulfurimonas; species Sulfurimonas sp. C5. The sequence goes on along the minus strand of NZ_JARXNQ010000002.1, from coordinate 290,142 downwards.
CCAGGTAATATGAATAAAAATATCTCTGTTGTACTACCGTCTACATATTGGACGAAAACGCTTAATGGTTCTCTTAAACTTAGAACAAATATCAATTTTGATAGAAATGTCAGTCGTGCCATTAATCCTGAAAATATTAATTATACAAGATTAGATATCAATGATTCAGCTCATAAATTTACAGCAGATTTAGATAGTAATAATTTTGCTGATGGTAATAGAACAGTAAATAAACTTGTTCATCACTATTATGGAAAAACAATAGCTCCAAAAGTAACGGTACTTTGTAATGGTACTCCATGTACTACAGGTAATGATGCAAGTAATGTACATAAAACTCAAGCTCTTGTATATTTTTCAATATATTGTAACCCTCGTGATCCAGGTATAGTATGTTCTCCAGGAAATACTGTCAATAATAATCTTCCTCTTGGGTCAATCCAAACTAATGATATAAGATGGTGGACAAATCCTTATCATGATCGTAATATTGTTTCAGGTTTAAATACACCTGGTGTTGATGGTATAGTTGGTACTATTTCTGAAGTCAATTATAACAACGTTGCTGAAACTGCTCGGACACTTATAAATAATTTCACTTATGAAACCAAACTACAATATAATGGAAACAATGGCTTACCATATGACGCTGTAATGCAAATGCAATCTTCTCCATGGTTAATTTATAATGAAACCAATGCAGGTGCAACTACAAATCAATTTACAGTTGAATTTATGGGAAATAGTGATTGGAGTGGTAAATATGAAGAAGACAGTACAACTGATACGAAAATTGCACCTTCAACAGATAGGAGGATAATGTGGTAAAAAAACCTGCCTTTACAATGATCGAACTTATCTTTGCCATTGTTGTCATGTCTATTGCAATTGTATCATTACCAGTAATGACACAAACTGCAGATAAAAATACAGAAGCCAGTATTGTTCAAGAAGCTATTTTTGCTTCTGAAACTATTTTAAATGAATCAATGGCTTATTATTGGGATGAAAATTCTCAATTTGATGAAAGTATATCAGGTGATTTATCAAGAGTAATTAATACATCAGGTTGTATTGCAAGTACTCCCAACAAAAGAATAGGACATGTTAATAGAAGATGTTTGAGTGATCTTGCTATAAGCGTTAGTAACAATCCTACTGTAAATACACTTGATAGTTTAGAAAATACGTGGAATAATCAAAATGTAATACTTAATGCACCTTCAGGTGCTACTTATAAAGCAGGATATTATGCAACTGTTAATGTTACACAATCTAACCTTGGTGGTTTACAATTTGGTAATACTGCAAATAATGCAGATCTAAAAGAGATTGCACTGACTATAAGAGACAATAGTGCAAATATAATAACTACCTTAAGAGCATACAGTGCTAATATTGGAGATATTGATATAGCGAAGAGGACTTTACCATGATGAAAAAACGTGCTGCATTTACAATGCTTGAACTGATATTTGTTATTGTTGTCATGGGTTTTCTTGGTACATATGGTGTAGAGTTTTTAGCACGGGCATATAGTAATTTTATCTTTACTAAAGTCAATGATGATTTGCAGTCAAGAAGTGAAACAGCCGTTGAATTTATTGCAAAAAGATTAGAATTTCGTATCAAAAAATCTTCTCGGGCAATTAATACCACAGCAGGAACTTGGAACTATATACATGGTGGAATAAGTGATGACAACGCAGACGTTTTAGAATGGATAGCAGCAGATGATGATGGCTTTAGGGGTACAACCTTCCCTTTATGGAGTGGTGTTATAGATCTTACTAGTAGTACAAATAATGCTTTAGTATCCCCTGGTAGTGACTTTGGAGGAGTTAGTGCCCTAATTTCAAATTTAAGCGATTCCACTCTTAATGATTCTGCAATCTATTTTATTGATTCAAAGTTCTCTTTTACAAATCCGTGGGGATACAATGGAGCAATCGCAAATCAAGATGAAACTCTTCATCCAATTCAAACAACAGGAGTAAATGACACTTTAGCTCCTAATGGTTCTAATTTTTCAGGAAAAGAAATTTCTGAATATTACAAACTCACGTGGACAGCTAATGCAGTTAGACTAGAAAACTACAATAATGCAACAAAAATGGGTGATCTTTATTTTTACTATGATTATCAACCATGGCAAGGAGAAGCATATACAAGTGGAAAAAGAGTTTTACTTGCTGAAGATATTAGTGCTTTTAGATTTCGTTCAGCTGGTGCACTCATAAAAATCCAGGTTTGTGCAAAAAGCGATTTGCTAAAAGATGAAAATGGAGAATATGCATTATGCAAAGAAAAAACAGTATTTTAAGAAACGGTATGGCTATGATTATGGCTATATTTGTGATCGTTATTATCTCTACAATCTTGGCTTTATCTTTAAGACTTTCATCACAAGGTGTTCAAAGAACTACAGATCTTTATCTTTATGAACAAGCAACAATTCTTTCTCGTTCAGCTACTGAATATGCAATGTCAGTCCTTTCAAAAGTTAATCCATGTAGTTTAAACAGTATTCCATCTTTTAGATATAACAATACGTATGACATTAATATTAGCACGAACTATATTCCATTTAATGGTAGCGATTGTGATACAAATGCAACAGCAATCGGTGCTGTATTTGCAAATACTACGACTGAAGAGTCAGACGGTACTGTAATCATAGATGTTACAGTAACAGGGAATCCTGCAGGCACTACAGAGCCAATCAAATACTTTAGAAGAACGATTCAAAAACTCTAAATAATATGGGTTATTTCTAAACTTTTTAATGCTATAATCTTTGTAATATACACACAAAGGATTATAGTATGAATATCTCTCTAACTGGTAGAAATATCGAACTTACAGAATCTATGAAAGCACATATGACTAGCTCTATCGATGCTCTTAAAAAATACAATATGGATATTATTTCAGCAAATGCAATAGCAAGCTCTATGCATAAAAAGGGAAAAGAGCACTTCAATATTGAATTTGTTTTAAATTTACCGCAAAAACATACTATTGTTATCAATCAAAACGATGCTGATCTTCATGCGGCAATCGACATTGCTTTAGAGCGTTCAGAGAAAGCTCTTCGCCGTCTTCATGACAGAGAAGTTGATCATCACAAAGTTGGTCTTAACGAAATCAAAGCAGAAAATGTTGATGTTAAAGAAGCTACTGCAGAGATTGAAGATGAAATTGTACCTGTTGAGCTTGAACTTTATAAACCTCGTGAAGTTGAAGATGTTTTAAATGATTTAAAAGAATCTGGAAAAATGTTTGACATTTTCATTGATCATGAAAACAAAACTCGTGTTCTTTATAAAAGAAACGACGGGAAATTTGGTCTATATTAATAGACTAGGTCTTTCTTGACCTCCTGAACTATATCTTCATCAAGTGCGAAGTCAAAGTATCTAAACTGGCTTCCACTTTGATTTAAACCTTTTAACAAGTCTCCACTTTTTCTATAACGTAAATCTAAATTTGCTATGTCAAAACCATTCGTCGTTTTGACAAACTCTTCAAGCCTTTTTGACTCTTGTCTGTTTGTATATAAATAACAATAACCTTTCAGTCCCGTACGACTCACACGACCTCGAAGTTGATGCAAAGTTGACAATCCTAACCTCTCTGCACCTACAATTACTACCGTCGTCAATCTTGGCAAAGAAATTCCCACTTCTACTACTGTAGTGGCAATTAAGATATTTCCGTTTTCTCGAAAATCAAGTAGTACTTGCTCTTTTTCTTTATCTTTTCCGTGAGTTACATACACATTATCAAAATTTTTTTCCCAATAGGCTCTTGCTTCATCTATACTTTGGTATTCTAAAACTTCACTCTGTTCTACCAAGGGATAAACTAAAAGTACTTGATTATTTTTTTCTATCTCACTGTTTATATGTTCTAAAAGATCTTTAAAATCACTTTTGTGAATTACTTTGGAATCTATATCTTTTTTAAACGGTGTTGATGTAATTAAACTCACATCTATATGAGATGCTTCAATCATTGCCTGTGTTCTAGGAATAGGTGTCGCCGAGAACTGTAAAAAGTGAGGCTTTTTTTCTCCTGAACTCACAAGCTTTTCAAGTAAGCTTCTCTGGGCAGTTCCAAAGCGATGCTGTTCATCTACCATTACCAATCCTGCCTGAGGCAGTTCTCTGTATAACAATGCATGTGTTCCGATAATAAAATCATATTCATTGAGATCCACTTTTTTTGTCTTATTTGTTACAAGGACACATTTGAGATCTAAAAACTTTTGTGCTTCTTCAAAGAGTTGATTTGCTAAGATAGTAGTAGGTGCCATCAATATACTTTTCTGCGGATGCATCATATAGGCACTTGCAAGAATTACCATTGTTTTTCCGCTTCCAACATCACCGACAATCATACGTCTTGCTGCTACGTCTTTAGAGAAATCACTTTTAATATCTTCGATCGCACTCTGTTGTTCTTGTGTAAGTTCAAAAGGAAGCTTTTGTGTCCAAGAGGTATACTCACCCTCTTTTGTAACCAATGTTTTAAAATATCTTCTTTTTTTATGCAGTTGTGAGAGATAGATGAATAGTTCAAGATACTTCAGTGTCTGTAAACTAAACTCTCTTAACTCTTTTTGGGGTACTTGCTCAGGAAAATGGAGTGTGAGAATCTCTTGGGCATATTTCTCTTTCAGACCAGCTTGAACTAAATTCTCTTTTGTAATCAATTCACTTACAAGTCTGTTCATTACATCGTTACGCAAACTTGATCTGTATTTCGCAGTGATTTTTCCGATCTGAGTAATTTTTTTGGGCATAGTCATCGAACAATGTCCCATTTTACAGTCAATTAAACCATAAAAATAATCCCTCTGCCCTACGCTAAAAGCATGCATCATGTAAGGTTTGGGTTTAAAGATGACACCTTGTATTATATGTCCGAAGTTGTGAGCATAAAAAGTTATTTGTAGAGAGTTTGGAGCACAATAGACAGACTCTATAGTCGCATCTATCACTTGCGGTTTAGCGGTTTGGAGAGAAGTCTCAACTCTGTAATCCTCATATGAAGATGGAATTGTTAAAGCCAATTCCAGTACAGAGTTAATACCGAGTTTTTTAAATTTTGTCTCTTGATCTTTTGTAAGCTCCATCACCTATCTCTTTTATAGATGAAGTATCTTACAATAAACTACGTAAAAAAAATTAAAAGTTTGCAAAATGCAATACTTTTAGCCGTTTACTCTTTTGTTTCTCTCTTCCTCTTGCGCTTTATACAGTTCAGCACAACCACGAGAAAGTTCACGAATTTTCAAAATGTAGTTTTGTCTTTCAGTTTGAGAGATCGCTTTTCTTGCATCAAGTACGTTAAATACATGTGAAGCCATCATACAAAGATCGTATGCCGGCAGTGGAAGCCCAGCTTCTAATGTTCTTAGACATTCAGCACTTTTTGCATTGAATTCATCAAAAAGCATAGCTGTATCTGCTACTTCGAAGTGATATTTAGAGAACTCTACTTCACTCTCTTTATGTACATCTTTATAGTATGTTTTATTACCATCTTTATCGATATTCCATACGATGTCAAAAACAGTATCTACACCTTGCAGGTACATCGCAAGACGTTCAGTTCCGTATGTAATCTCGGCAGTTACGGGTTTACACTCAATCCCACCAACTTGTTGAAAATATGTAAACTGTGTAACTTCCATACCGTTTAACCATACTTCCCAGCCTAGTCCCCAAGCACCAAGTGTCGGAGATTCCCAGTTATCCTCAATAAAACGGATATCGTGTTTTGAAACATCTAAACCAAGATACTCCAAAGATTTCAGATATAACTCTTGAATATTATCCGGTGAAGGTTTAATGATCGCCTGAAACTGGTAATATGATCCAAGACGGTTTGGATTTTCACCGTAACGTCCATCTGTCGGACGACGTGAAGGTGCTACATAAGCAGTTGCCCATGGTGTAGAATCAAGTGATCGCAAAAAAGTAGCCGGATGGAAAGTTCCAGCTCCAGCTGGGATATCATAAGGCTGTACAATATTACAACCCTCTTTCATCCAGAACTCTTGTAGTTTTAATAACATTTCGCTAAACGTAATCATTATTTTATGACCTCTAAAAGTAATTGCGAAATTATACTATAGAGTCGCTTTTTAATTTATAAAGCTAATATTTAAAACTGATACCAACTTTAAAATAGTTATCGTTTGTTTTACTTTTCGGTTCATAATAAAGATATCCACCTTGAGGAACTAAATCTGATTTTTTGATTGTTTGTTTAGAATAAGTGTAGGCAACAAAAAACTCTGTTTGCTCACTATAGCTGTAAGTTACAGGAATTGTCACCTCTATAGTATCTGTTTTTCCTAGTTTAAACTCTTCAGAAATAAGATTTGCCTTCATTTTTGGGCGTAAAGCATATTTATATTTAAACTGTGTTGCTATTTTTAGGTTTTTTGTTATTTCTGTTGAAAAACCTAAAACAGGAGTAATATAAAACCAATAATAACGTTCATTTTGTAAACTTGATAGTTCTCTATACCAAGAATGATATCCAAGACCCAATCCATATGTTACGCCAAAGCCATTTACTTTGTCTGTTTGTGTATAATCAAGGCTCAGATCGTATATAAGATTTGACGTAGTAGATTTAACACTTCCATAAGGTAACCCACTTCCTATATATGCACCTGTATAATCCGTATTCCCTTTTAATACTAATGCTTTAAAATCTAAATTAGGGCATCCATCATCATCGCACTCTAAATCCATACCAAATCCCAATTCAAATCCTGTAACTGAATTTGATTGTTCACTATCTAAAATTTGTCCATTATCATCATATTCGCGATAATCCATGTCCATATTCACAAATGCCGCAGAATATGTATTACCTGCATATAAACTACTTGCTAAAAAAATCATCCCTAGAGTTTGTGATAATTTTGCCTTCATCTTCATTCCCCTTTTATAGTAATTTACAAATTATATCACCTATATTTTTACCTAAAGAAGCTGCAACTACACTACACTTTACTTTCAATAAAAAACAGATGTTATCTCTATGGCTTGGGCTCATACATTCATAATTACCCATACCCTTAGATATAATTATATCTGAATTATCAAATAACTGTTGTGCTTCACTTGTAGCTCGTGAATATGTAAAACCGGGAGTATTTACACCACTATCAACCAAATTGCATAATTGATCAAATCCTGCTTCTTTTGCTTCAGTCATTGTGACATCATTAATGATTGGATTTCCTCTAACCATATAAGTAAACTCTTTAGAAGGATACAGTTCTTGTAGAGTTTCTATAAAAAGATGGTCAAAAATATGTTCTCCAACATTATCTCCGATCACTAAAATTGTTTGTGCTTTTTCGAGTTGTTCTTTTAGTTTTGCAAAATCGTTATGGGCAAAATCTATATGAAAAATGTTTTCTAACTCTTCATACAGATCAAATTCTACTTCTGCAGCAAGATCAATTACATTGCCTGCTACTGCAATTTTTGTTGCTGTTAAAAGTTTATTTTCACTTTTTTCTAATTTCTCTTTGAGCTGGGGTACAAAAGTAAGAGCTTTTTGTGTAGAGTGTTGTTTCACCTCATCGTATAGATCTTTTTTATGGGCGATTTCTGCCATTATCTCATATATATCTGCTGCAATTTCCGGAGGTGTCTGTTCGTAAGAGAATGTTTCACTCATATTCTCTACAGTTGAAGTTAATTGTTTTGCAAGAGCTGCATCTGCTTTTATAGCATTTGCCACCTTAATGCTTTGGTTGATAAGACAACCGACACAGGCTTCATCTATTTTCATTTAGAAGTATGCTCGTCGATCGCTTTATTCCACATAAGTTTGTATTTACGTCTCATAAACTCTACTTCCTGTTGAGAGAGTTTAAGTTGTTCTTGAAGGGTGTGGATTGTTTTTCTATCTTCATCATAAAGTTCTTGAAGAGAGGCTAATGCTTCTCTTAAAAATTCATTTTCCGTTTTAATTGACTCAATCGTTTCATCTTTTGCGTCAAGAACTTTCTCATGAAGATTTATTATTGTTCCTATAGTTTTTTCAACAAATTCAGGCTGCACAACCATCTCATGGATGTTTCTTTGTGCCAATTCCTGTAATTTTGCAGGCACAACAGATTCAGTGGCACCTTTTGAAGGATCTATATAGCGAATACCGTCTTCAACCTTTACAGTCAACTTGCCACGTTCAATCAAATCATCGATCGCACTAAGTTCAAGTCCGGTCATTTTGCTATATTCTTCGTCAAGCATCCACTGCATTGTCGTTACTCCTGCGTTTATAATTAGCCTATGATAGTTTCTATCTCTTGTGAATCCATCTCAACTTTTTTAGCTTTTGCAATTCTATCTTCTTTTAATTTGATAGCTAACTCTTCGTTTTCAAGAGCTAAAATTTGCATTGCCAAATATGCTGAATTGATCGCACCGGCTTTACCTATTGCCACTGTAGCAACTGGCATTCCAGCTGGCATTTGAACAGTAGATAAAAGTGCATCAATACCACTTAAAGCTGATGCAGACATCGGTACACCGATGATTGGTTTAACAGTTTTAGAAGATAAAACACCTGCTAAATGCGCTGCCATACCAGCTGCTGCAATAAATACTTGTGCACCTTTTTTTTCTGCTTCAACAATGTATTCTTTCGTTCTTTCAGGCGATCTGTGTGCAGATGAGATAATCATCTCATAATTCACACCAAAAGCCTCTAACGTGTCAGAACACGACTTCATAACTTCATAGTCACTTCTTGAGCCTATTACAATAGAAACAAACTTCATGTATTACTTTCCTTCATTATTTTTATAACCAAATTATATCAAACTTCCATTTAATAAAGGAACTTTTTTTCTACGATTTAAGAATTTTCTTCTCACCATTTGTTATAATTGATACAAGACTAAAAAAAAGTAATCTCATGCAAAAACTTGAAGAACTTATTGAACTGTATAATGCCTTGTCACTTTGCAACGAAGCTATTAATGATATAGACAATGAAGAAGAGCTGTTTGCTCTCGTATGCCAGAGAATTCTTGACGTCAGTCATATTACAATGGCATGGATTGGTTTTGCAAATGAAGATGAAACCAAGTTAGAGCCTTTTTCATACTGCGGAGAAGGTACTCATTATGTAAAAGATATATCTATCTCCATTCAAGATAGTGATCTTGGAAATGGACCAAGTGGAATTACTTATAAGACTAATACACCTTATTGGTGTCAAGATTTTTTACAAGATCCCCATACGGCTCCATGGCATGAAACAGCTTTACAATTTGGTTGGAAAGCATCTGCTGCAATTCCAATTCACCGTAAAGACAAGGTGATAGGTACACTTAATCTTTATTCTATACGCCTTAATGCTTTTACTCAACATATTCAAGATCTTATTCTCAAAATGGTAAGCTCACTTGATACAGCACTCACAAACTTAGAAAACAATAGAGCAAGGGAAGAAGCTGAAAATGCACGTAATGAGTCTTTTAATCTTCTTTCTTCGATCATAAATTCACTTCCTACAAGAGTTTTTTGGAAAGATCAAAATTTAATTTATATGGGCTGTAATACAGTTTTTGCAAATGATGCGGGTAAAGAGTCAACTGATCAGATCATAGGGAAAAGCGACTATGATATGCCATGGAAAGAGCAAGCCGAACTCTATAATAATGATGATAAAGAGGTTATGGATTCTGGTAAACCTAAACTCTTTTTTGATGAACCACAAACAACTCTAGATGGAGACATCATGTGGCTTAGAACTTCAAAAGTTCCTTTAAAAAACTCTTCTGGAGATATTATCGGTATTATCGGTATATATGATAACATAACCCAACAAAAGCTTACAGAAAACCAACTCAAACAAAGTCAAGAACATCTCCATGCAATTATTGAAAATGAACCGGCTTGTGTCAAACTTATCGATCAACAAGGTATACCTGTAGATATGAATCCTGCCGGTTTGGAAATGCTTGAAGTAAGCTCACTTGAAGAGCTTCAAAAACATCCTTTGACAGACTACCTACTTCCTGAATGGCGTGAACCTTTTATCCAACTTCACCAAAAAGTGATGCAGGGGGAAAGCGGCAGTTTGACTTTTGAAATCAGGGGAGCAAAAGGGACACGCCGTTGGCTTGAAACCCATGCAGTCCCTATGAAGGACAGTGATGGCAATGTAGAAACGCTTCTTGGCTTGACAAGAGACGTGACAGAAAAGAAAGCTTCAGAAGAGCGTATCTTGTTTATGGCTAACTTTGATACTTTGACACAGCTTCCAAATAGAGCAAATATGGAGTCAAAAATAGAATATACCATTGCTCTTTCTCAAAAAAATCGCTGGACCTTCTCTTTAATGTTTTTAGATATTGACAATTTTAAAGATATTAACGATACTCTCGGACACGATATTGGGGACAAACTGCTAATAGCACTTGCAAATAGACTCAAAGGAACTCTTCGTGCTGAAGACACACTCGCACATTTTGGAGGTGATGAGTTTATAATACTTCTGCCAAATACGGATACTCATCAGGCTCAAGAAATAGCAAAAAAATTTTTAGCAAAAGTCTATCAACCATTTGCTGTAGATCAACATAGGCTGACTGTTACTGCTTCAATTGGAATCTCCATATATCCTGATGATGGGACTACAACGGAAACACTATACAAAAATGCAGATAATGCCATGTATCGAGCAAAGTATAACGGGAAAAACAACTATTCATTTTTTACTGAAGAGATGCAGCAAACTGCACAAAGGAATTTACAACTAAGTAATGCTATGCATGATGCTATAATGAATAATGAATTTTATCTTACCTACCAACCCCAAATCTCAACTATAAATCATGAACTAATAGGCGTAGAGACACTGCTTAGATGGATACATCCTCAACTTGGATTCATCTCACCTGCCGAATTTATACCATTAGCAGAATCAAACGGCTTGATCTTAAGCATTGGAAAATGGGTTATGGAAAATGCAGTTTCACAGCTCAAAACCTGGTTTGAAAATGGTTTAGAGTCTATAAATTTATCGATTAATTTATCTGCCGTACAATTTAATCAATCTGACCTTAGTGATCAAATTAATGAAGTTTTACAAAAATTCAACTTTCCTGCAAAATATATAGACTTAGAATTGACAGAAAGTGCGATTATGGGTAATCCTCAATTAACAATCAATACGATTGAAACTCTCAAACAATTAGGTATTAAGATATCGATCGATGATTTTGGAACAGGTTACTCCAGCCTCAGTTATCTGAAAAAATTTCAAGTCAATAAACTTAAAATAGATCAATCATTTGTTCGCGATATCACAACAGATCCTGAAGACAAAGCAATTGTTGAAGCAATTATCAACCTATCAAAAAGTCTCGGGCTAAAAACAATTGCCGAAGGGGTTGAAACACTCGAACAACTAGAACATCTTCAAAGTAGTGGTTGTGATGAAATTCAAGGGTACTTTTTTTCAAAACCGTTAACGGCTGCAGAATTTGAGGAGAAATATCTTACACCAAAGAAATAAATTTATTTCTTTGGATATGTTCCCATGTCTGGATGAGACGGGATTCTAAAAAATGTAAATGGAGGAAATGTAACAGGAAGTTTAATAGGATTGATGTTTCCGCTATGTACACTCTCCCAAATTTTTCCGTTTTGTGCTTGAAGTTTGTTGAAACTCATATAAATGCGTCCATCTTTTTCGTATGTTTTTCCAAATTCGTTTTCAAGAAACTCTATTGTACTGCCCAGTGGCATTACAGCTTCAAGTTCATCCCCAGGAAGTGTTTTATATTTACACATGTAATATTCACCATCTTCCGTTGTCTCGCCTGTAACCTGATGCGTACCTAACTGCATAGTAAAATCTAAACTTTGAGTATCATGTTTCTCAAAAGGACGTGAAATCAAATATGCATCAGTATAACCGCGGTTTTGCAATGATTCAAGTTCATACTGATACTTAGCAATATCTTCTTTGCCTTCATAATAATCGTCAATAGCCATTCTATACGCTTTGGCAGTTACTGCCGCATAATATGCTGTTTTTGTACGACCTTCAATCTTAAGAGAATCAACCACACCGCTGTCTAAAATCTCTTTAATATGTGATCCGAGATTCAGATCTTTTGAATTCATGATGTAGGTACCGACACCTTCATCCTCTTCAAGTTTAAATAGTGTTCCCGTTTCAGGATTTGCAGCATACATCTCATACGGAAAACGACAATCATTTGCACAAGACCCACGGTTTGGTACACGTCCGCTCTGTAGTGTCGAAATAAGACATCTTCCGCTATATGCAAAACACATACTTCCATGTACAAACACTTCTAGTTCTAGTTCTGGCAACTCTTTTTTAATCTCTTTTAGATCTTTAAGCGAGATCTCACGTGCTGTGATAATACGTGATGCTCCCATCTCTGCATATACTTTGGCATCTAGTACATTCATCACATTTGCTTGTGTTGAAAGGTGCAATGGGATCTGAGGTGCAATTTCATGAGCCAGTTTCAAAACACCAGGAGTAGCAACAATAATTGCATCCGGACCCATCTCAGCTATCTTCTCAATATGTTTTTTTAAAAGGTTTAGTTGAGAATTAAAAGGGAATCCATTGATAGTTGCATAAACTTTTTTTCCGCGTTCATGTGCGTACTTAATTCCCTCTGCAAAATCTTCATACGTAAACTCTTTTCCACTACGAATACGTAAAGAGAAATGACTTACACCGCCATATACTGCGTCAGCTCCAAAATCAAGAGCAATTTTTAATTTTTCCAGCGTGCCCGCCGGAGAAAGTAATTCGACTTTTTTCATTATTTTCCAAACTGCTCTAGTAGAGCTTCGATATCTTCTGTTGAGGCGAGATCACTATTCTCATCACCTTCAATATGTTTCGCAGAAGAAACACGTGAACTATCATCAACTTGTGATTCAAAGAGTGAGTTCATATATTTAGATAATGTTCTCATAACATTAATAACCCTCTCTATTTTTTGACGATGAATATCTTGATATTGCATGATATCCATAACATTCATAATAGAATCACCAGAGTTTTGCAATGCTTCGATAACATCTTGGGTACTAGCTAAAGCCTCTTCATTTTTTTCTAGTTGATTTGCAAACGCATTTACATCTGGAAACTTCTCTCTTAATGTCGTAAAAAGAGCTACATTTGATTCCAAAAGTGCTACAACATTATTGAGATTTTCCTCTTTGTCCATTAAATCATTACTGATATTTTCTATTATGTCAAAAATTTCTGATGCTTTTTCTTCTGACTCTTTTGTCACATCGTCAAGCTGATGTACTACTTTATTTTCATGAGTTGCGGGAGGTCCCCATTTAGGTGGTTCTCTATCATCTTTTGTTTCGTTATTTTCATCCGATTGAGTAGCCGTCTCTATATCTGTTTCTATCTCTTCAGCTAACTCTTCTTCTTCAATATCGTCAAGATCCAGCTCTCCACCCATCAATGCATCTAATTCTTCTTGAGTCATAAAAGATCTCCAAAATTGAATAATTTATTAATAAACACTATAATAACATAAAATAAATAATAAAGAGCTCATATGATAGTCGATCTTCATAACCATACTCCCCTTTGTAATCATGCAGAAGGCAGTATAGAACAATACGTTGAAGCTGCTATAAAAGCAGATACGAAAGTATTTGGTTTTGCAGATCATGCACCAATGGATTTTGATCCGAAATATCGTATGGGCTTTGATGATATGGCTGCATATGAAGCAGATGTTTTAAGTGCAAAAGAGAAATATAAAGACCAGATACAGATCCTTTTAGGTTATGAAGTAGATTATCTTGAAAATCACATGGATCCGAGAGTTTTGGATGCACAAGTAGATTATTTAATCGGCTCTGTCCATTTTATTGATGAGTGGGGATTTGACAATCCGGAATTTATAGGACGCTATGAGAGTGAAGATATAGATGATATCTGGAAAAAATATTTTGAAACAATAGAAAAAATGGCAAAAACACAATATTTTGATATCGTAGGCCATCTTGATCTTATAAAAGTTTTCAAATTTCTTCCAAACAAGAGTATTGTTGAGATTGCAAAAAATGCTCTTTTGGCAATTAAAGAAGCAGATATGTCACTGGAACTTAATGTCGCAGGATATCGAAAACCTATTGCCGAAGCATACCCTTCAAAAGAATTACTTCAAGAGGCTTATAAGTTAAATATTCCCATCACTTTTTGTTCCGATGCACATAAACCGGAACAAGTCAACCTTTATAATGACCAAATAGTTCAACTTGCCCGTGATGTAGGATACACGGAGTGTGTATATTATGAAAACAGAGAAAAAATTTTTATAAAATTTTAGCTCTTTGTATTTACCAACCACATAGAAAAAATATCTAAGTAGTTCCAAAAAGACTCTATATATTCAGGTGTAATTCCCTCATCCACTAAATCTTCTAAAAGAGGTTTATAAAGAGCGAGCCATGACTTTCTTGCATGCTCATCTATGCGAAACGGAGCATGACGTCCAACCATTTGAGGTTCTCCTCTTGTTTGTGTAAAATAATCAGGTCCGCCACATATTTCGATCAAAAATGCATATGCATGCTCTTTTGCTTCTTCGAAATCCTCTTCGTCAAAGATAGGAAATAAAAATGCAATGTCACTCGTTTTAATCGATTCATAATGATCATAGACAAGTTTTTTAAATCTTTCTTCCCCTACTTCGTGTAAAAAACCGGGATGCGGCTTAGCAACAGGTGGTCTAACACCAATTTCTCCGTCAGTAATTTGTAAATTCACAACTTGTCCTTTCTCTTTTAAGATAATGCAATAATTATACAAATTTATATTTATTATTAATTGATTTATATCAATAATGTCAAAATTTTTCTCCAACTATCACAAATTTTCTCATTTATATAATGAAGAAACATTTTCTCAAATTATTAACAAAATTGTAAAAACGAATATATGCGCCAAATCTAAAGTTAGCTTTAATATTTTCATTTGTATAATACCTACATACAATAAACATGTAAAAGGAAATCCGAATGGGTAAATATATTGAATTAACAGGTGCAGACTTTGAATCAACAGTAGCAGAAGGTGTTACATTAGTAGACTTTTGGGCTCCATGGTGTGGTCCATGTCGTATGATTGCTCCAATCATCGAAGAATTAGCAGAAGATTTCGACGGAAAAGCTAAAATTTGTAAGGTAAATACTGATGAAGAGCAAGATATTGCTGTTAAATTCGGTATTCGTTCAATTCCAACTATTCTTTTCTTCAAAGATGGTGAAATGGTTGAGCAAATGGTTGGTGCAGCTTCAAAACAAGCTTTCACTGACAAACTAAACTCTCTTTTATAATTCATTGATGAAAGAAACACGAGAAAGAAAAAAAGGGAAATCTCTTTTTTCTCTCTCAACACTTTTAGCTTCTTTTTTTGGTGCTGCAATGATAGCCGGTGCCTTTGCCTACTTTAACTATAAATTTTCAGAATATAAATTTATTAATTTCAATGAATGGTTTTTTTATGAAAAAAATGACCTATTTATTCCTCAACAAGACAAATATTTAGTTGTTTTTTACTCATCTAAACAAAGAAACTCAGTTGAAGCATTAAAAAACTTAAAAACAGAACTTCCTGTTTTAGCAATTGACTATTACAATACTCTAGATGAAAATACAAAGCACATAACATTTATAAAAGCAGGAACAACAACAAGTATTCAATTCATTCAGCGTTTTAATATTTATGAAATCCCCTCTATTTTTTTTATTAAGAAACAAAAAGATTCCCTTTATAAACAAGATAGTATGATACACAAACTTAATAATTTAGAAGATATTTCAAAAGAGATTACAAGGCTCTAAAAAGGATTTTTATATGATACTAGATTGTGCAATTATAGGTGGTGGACCTGCCGGTTTGACAGCTGGTCTTTATACAACACGCGGCGGTTTAGAAAACGTTGTAATGTACGAAAAAGGTATGCCTGGCGGGCAAATCACACAAAGTTCTGAGATTGAGAACTATCCAGGTGTAACAGGTGAAATAACAGGTATGGATCTCATGATGCCGTGGCCTGAACAATGTCAAAAATTTGGACTTGTACACGAAATGGTAGAAGTGCTTCGTGTTACAAAAGAAGGTGAACTTTTTACTATCCATAAAGGTGACGGCTCGACACAACAAGCACACTCTGTAATAGTGGGAACTGGTTCTTCACCAAGACGTGCCGGTTTTAAAGGTGAAAATGAATTTTTCGGTAAAGGTGTAAGTACTTGTGCTACATGTGACGGTTTTTTCTATAAAGGTAAAGAGGTAGCTGTAATTGGTGGTGGTGACACTGCTCTAGAAGAAGCACTTTATCTTGCAAAACTATGTTCAAAAGTATACTTAATCCATAGACGTGATACATTCCGTTCAGCACCAAATACTGTTAAACGTGTACAAAATACTGAAAATATTGAACTTGTACTTAATTCTACTCCTGATGAAGTATACGGCGATGCAACAGGTGTAACAGGGATCAGAGTAGTTGATACAAATGGAAACAGCAGAGACATTGAAGTACCAGGTGTGTTTACATTTGTTGGGAACGATGTAAACAATCAGGTTCTTATCCAGGAAGACGGTAGTTTTTTATGTGATCTAAATGATCAGGGACAAGTTATCGTAGATCTAAGTATGAGAACTTCAGTTCCTGGACTTTTTGCAACGGGTGATATGCGCATCGAAGCACCTAAACAAGTAGTATCTGCTGCAGGTGACGGTGCAGTTGCTGCTTTAGCTGCCATTAGTTATGTTGATGAACTTTTAAACTAATAGATGTTAGTATTTCGTAATTATTTATAAGCAAAAGGATAATCAATGATTAAAGTTGGTGTGTTTGGAGCAAGCGGTCGTGTAGGAAAACTCTTATTAGACGATCTGAAATTAACTGAAGGTATGAGTGTAAGCAGTGTTTTTGTTCGTAATGAACTTGACTTTGCAATTGATCCTTCTATTTTAGTAACATCTGATATGAAAACTTTTCTTAACGGTTGTGATATCGTAATCGACTTTTCTTTACCTGATGCGTGTGAAGTGTTACTTGAAGAAGCCATTAAAACTCCTAAACCTTTAGTTATAGGGACAACTGGTCTCAATACTCACCAACTAAACCTTTTAAAACAAGCAAGTGAAGTTATGCCGGTTTTATATGCAACTAACATGAGTTTAGGCGTAGCTCTTTTAAATAAACTTGTATATCAAGCTGCAAAAACTTTAGAAGGTTTTGACATTGAGATCGTAGAGATGCACCATAGACATAAAAAAGATGCTCCAAGTGGTACTGCACTTACTCTTAGCGAATCTGCAGCAGCAGGTCGTGGCGTTGATCTTGATAAAGTTCGTGTAAGCGGTCGTGACGGTAATATCGGTGAAAGAACTAAAGATGAGATCGCAGTAATGGCACTTCGCGGCGGTGATATCGTTGGTCGTCATACTGTAGGATTTTACAATGACGGCGAGTTTATCGAACTTAACCACACGGCAACAAGTAGAAACACTTTTTCAAAAGGTGCTATTCGTGCCGGAAAATGGTTAGCAGATAAAGAAGCTGGTCTTTATTCTATCTCTGATTGTTTAGAGTTAAACTAAATATTTTTAGCACTTTGTGCTAATTTCGCCCAAGCAGATTTTCCGTCTGCCTGGATTGCTTCATCAAAAGCTTTTTGAGCTTCTTCATCTCTCCATAGTTTAGTATAAACAGAACCTAATAAATACTTTTGTCTTGCTCTATTGTCTGCTGAGAGTTCTGCAGTATCTAAAGATTTGATAACCTCCAAAGCATTTGCATAATCATCTATATTCATGTATGCCTGATATAAGGAAAACTCTATATACGGCGTTTGTGCATGCGATGATGTTCTTTTTTGAATATCATAAATTTTTCTTCCGTATTTGATCACCATATTGTCATCTTTTTTAGCTACCCCTACAGCAACCATATTTGCATATCTGTCTATATCTTTATAACTATCTTTAAAGACCTCTTCGACTTTAACAATAGCCTGAACCATTGCATCTTGTTTTTCTAAACGGCTATATGTATCAAATAGTATTCTATATACATCTAAATATTGTGTATCTTTATCTAACTCTATAAGTGCTATTAAATCTTTTGCAGCTTGCAGTACATCTTGATAATTACCTATTGCAAAATCAACTTTAATATATCTGTAAAGCCATTTTTCTTTCTCTTTTACATCTGTCGTATCAATATTTTTAGTTGTCATTCTTTTTGCAAGCTGATAATCTCCACCCATCATAGCACATTCATATACACCGTCATCCCATTTGCTAGAGAGTGTAACATTATGCTCACTTGAGATTATTAAGACATCTTCACAATCTTTATTTTTTAAAGAATTCTGCATTGCTCCGATTGCCGCAGTTTGAATTATTTCTTGAACATTCGGATAAATAGTGCTGTCTAGTGCTAAAAGTTTTTCTTTTAATGCAAGCGCTTCATCGTACTTGCCAATCTCATTTAAAAGTTTTGCCTTTTCATAAATAGCTTTTAAGCCTATAGAATCGTTTTGATACTCTTCAATAAGTTTGTTGAACTCTGTAAGTTTTACACTGCTGTTCATATCATCAACATCAAAGAAAAGTTGATCTTTTGCTAATTCTACTTCATTTATAAAGTCACCTTCCGGAAACTTTTTCATATAACTATTTAAGCTGTTAAGTGCTTCTTTTTTATGTTTTGTATTTGCTAAATAAAGTCCCTTTTTAGCTAGAACCTCTTCATATTCATCATATGTTGCATTAATACTATTTAAAAGGGCACCTGCGATATCTGCTGCAGTTTGATACTGCTTTGCTTCAAATAATTCTTGCATAAGTTCTATTGAACGTTTCAAATCTTCTTGAAAGAACTGTGGTTTTACACCTAGTATTTTTTCTAAATATTTGCTTGCCTCTTTTGGAGATTTCGAAAATGCCAAATTAGATAGATGGTATGCTGCTTCTACAGCTACATCAATATCTTTTGTTTGATAGAGGGCATCTTTATAAAATTTTTCTGCTTGTGAGGCTCCACCACCCTCTTCTAAAGCTTCACCTTTATAAATATATCCTCGTTGGGCATGTTTACTTCCTGCATGTTCACTAAAAAGCCTGTCAAAGAAATAATCAGAATCGGATGTCATTCCAATCTTAGAGTATGCATAAGCAATGAGTGAAAGTACTTCTGCTACATTTTCATCTGCAGAATATTCACGTAAAAAAATTTTTGAATTTTCTATAACATTGTCATAATCTTTTAGTTTTGCATATATTTTGATTTTATAATAAAGCAGTTCTGCTTTGAAAAGAGTATTTGGATAACGTTTTAAAATATCATTTGTAATATCCAGACATCTTTCATACTCTTTTTGTTCAAAATATTCTTTTACTTTAATATATTCAGAAACATCCTCTACCCTTTTAATGGCTACAGGATTCCCTTTTATATCTAAACTGCCTACATACGGAAGCTTGTCTTCATCCATATAAAAAGGAAAGTTGATCGAAAAGTTTGAAGGTGCATCTTTTTTAATTAGAGGCAGTTGTTCTTGATAACCTATTACAAACCATGAATCACTTAATGTTACATCTGCATCAAACAGATTCGCATCTTTTGTCAGATCATATATATTAGCATATAGTTTCATTTTGTGCTTAGGTTTTACAGAGAGAAAAAATACACCTTTTTGTACAAATGTATTCACTTTAAAAAATTCATCCTCAAGCTGTTTAATATCTTTTGATGATCTTTTTGAAAATGCACACACTATTTCTTTTGTTTCATGGAATTCATTTTTGAGCTCTTTACAAGTAAATTGACTGTTATCATTTAGATGAAGTGTAGAATATTTGATGAAGTTGTCTTTTGCACTGTCAATAGAGATTTCGAGTGCAAAAGAGAGAGTGGGAATAAGAAGGGTCAAGAGTATCTTTCTTATCAATTCTCTTCCCCTTTTTATTTAAATTTTTTCGTTATTAATAACCACTATTATATACAAAAGCTGTAATGAATTCTAAAAGTGGGTTTACAGCGATAAAAGCAAAGATTGTTCCCATAATTGCTATACCGATGATTGTATTTAACGGTTTTGTAGCATTTGCAACATATACACATGCACCGTTTTCAAGTACTGGTTCTTTCATGAACATATAAACAATCAGTTTTAAGTAATAGTAACCTGCAATAGCAGAGTTTAATGCCATAATTAATGCAAGAATAGTGTAACCACTAGTTACTGCAGAAGAGATCATATATAGTTTACCCCAGAAAAGTGCAAACGGTGGAATACCTGCTAAACTTAACATAAACAATGCCATAATAAGAGCACTGATAGGTGCAGTTTTAATCATACCTGCAAACTTGTCATATGAATGATCAGACGTTTGGTGTTCAGGTAGTTTTTTCTGTCTTGAGATCCATAACATTGAGAATGATCCAAGGTTAGTAAAACTAAACAGTACCCAGTATAAGAATAGTGCAGAGTTTGCTTGTGTAGTACCAATTAAGATAGCTGCCATTACAAAACCAGCGTGTGAAATTGAAGAATACGCAAGCATACGTTTTACATCAGTTTGCACAAGTGCCCAAAGGTTTGAGATAGTCATAGTTACTACAACAAAGATATAAAGAATTACTTCTAACCAAGTGATGTTGCTGTGTACCAGGAATTCAAAAAGTCTCATTGTAACAACGAATGCTGCGATCTTTGGAACGATTGACATATATCCTGCAAGAGCTGCCGAAGAACCTTCATAAACATCCGGTGCCCATGTATGAAACGGAACAAGAGATAGTTTGAAACCGAAAGATGCTAACATAAATACTACTGCAACAAGTACATAACCGATATCTGCATATCCGTTGTTTGCTAATACTAAGGCAATTTTGTTAATTTCAACCGAACCTGTAAGTGCGTAAAACACCATTGCACCAAAACTGTAAAAACCAGCTGCTAAAGCACCCATTGTAAAGTACTTCACTGCCGCTTCAAAAGATTTGTCACGGTTGTGCATTGCAATCATTGTATATAGAGCTAAAGACGAAGTCTCTAAACCTACGAAGATCAGAATTAAGTTGTCTGAAGAAACCATGAATTGGAATCCACCAATCATAAACAGGAACAATGCGAAGAACTCAGGATATGAGAACTCGTGGAAACGTTTAGATGTCAACGCTAACGGAATAAACAGCATAGATGCAATTACAATAATGAATTGTGCAAGAATTGCCAGACCGTCAATTAACATTAAGTCAAACACACCTAAAGTGATACCACTTTGCGTAAAGATCTCACTAGAATCTACTAGTGCGATAAAATCCATACCTAGGAATAATAAAGAAAGTACAACATATAAAGTTTTATGCAGACCACCTTTAAATAAGTCAATAACTAAAATAAGTAGTGCACCAATGATTGGAATCAGCATAGGTGCTAGAGTTATTAAGTTTAATGACTCTACAGGGATATTAATTGGTGATAACATTAATGTACCTCCTTAACAGAAGATTTTGAAGCAATAACAATCTCTTTTGATTTTACTAGATTAGGAATTCTCTCTTTAGCTAAATCAGTTTGTGATTTGTTATGCATTAATTGAACAATCGCTTTTACAGAGTTATCAATCGGCTCTAAAACAGGTTTTGGATAAACACCTAACCAAATTGTAATGATTGATAATGGAATAAGCGCGATAAGTTCACGTTTATTTACATCTGGTAGATTTTTATTTTCTTCTTTAGTAACATCTCCGAAGAACATTTTTTTGTACGCTGAAAGCATATAAATCGCACCAACGATAATTGCTGTTCCAGCAAGAAGTGTTAACATATGAGATTGTTGATAAAAACCTAGTAAACTTAAGAACTCACCAACAAAGTTAATAGTAAGTGGCATACCAACAGAAGCCATTAACATAATTCCAAAGATAGTTGCGTATCTAGGCATTACGTTTCCAAGTCCACCGAATTCACTCATTAACTTCGTATGACGTCTGTCATAAATTACACCAACAAGTAAGAACAGTGCACCAGAAACAACACCGTGACCGATCATTAAGAAGATTGAACCAGAAATACCTTCAACATTTAATGCAAATGTACCAAGGATGATAACACCCATGTGTGAAATTGAAGAGTAAGCAACAACTTGTTTCACATCTTCTTGAGCATATGCAACCATAGCTGTATAGATAATCATGATAATTGCAATGATTGCAATTGGAACCATGAAGAATGCAGATGCATCAGGGAACAGTGGTAATGAGATACGAACGAATGCGTATGTACCCATCTTAAGTAAGATAGCAGCAAGGATTACAGAACCGATAGTCGGAGCTTGACCGTGCGCATATGGTAACCAAGTATGAAATGGGAACATTGGAACCTTGATCGCAAAACCGATAAAGAATGCCGCAAATAACCATAATTGGAATGTCTCAGGTAAGATCAATCTGTACCAGTCTAGGAATGCAAAACTCCATACGCCTGTAGCTTGGTAATAGAAAAATGCCATGAAAAGCATACCAACTAACATTACAAGTGAACCTGCAAATGTATACAGGAAGAACTTAATAGATGCATAGATACGTAAAGGACCACCCCATGCACCGATGATGTATACCATTGGTACTAAAGAAAGTTCCCAGAACACGTAGAATACGATAGCATCAAGAGCTGCGAAAACACCGATCATTGTCATTTGTAAGAATAGAAGCGTAATAATCATATTCTTAACATTAGGAGTCTCTGTAAGTGACGCAATACCAATCATTGTAAAAAATGAAGCTAAAATGATAATAAATAAAGAGATACCGTCAACACCTAACACATAGTTAATACCAAATGCAGGTACTAATGGTAAATGCTCCATAAATTGCATACCAGAAACACTATTATCAAAAGCGAACCATAACCATAGTGAAAGTATGAACTCAACAAAAGCCACACTGACACCAAATGCACGGATACTCTCTTTTTGGATCATAAATCCAAGAATACCTGCTATGGCCGGAAAGAAAATTAAAATCGATAAAATATGATCTATCATCTTACATTACTCCTAAACCTGATAAGAACACTTTGATCTCATCAGAATATCTAACTGCTAATCCAAAAACTACAGCTAAAGACAGTAGTACTAACGTACCAGCTACCATCCATTTTAACATCGTAGAAAGATTTCCACTTTGCATACCTCTTGTTTGCTCACCTGTTCCGTAAAGAACGTTTGCAATACCGTCAACTGTTGCATCAACAATTTTAAGATCAATTTTTTTCCAGAACATTTCTGAAATCTCTCTATACGGCTGTACTAAATATTTCTCATACGCATATGGGATGTAATATTGGTTAAAAAGAACTTTATAACAAAGTCTGTTTTCCATTTTACTTGTTCCATCTGGAACTGTTGACCAGCTTGAGTATTTTTTATAAGCAAAAAGTACTGCTGCGATAACAAACAGTTGTGTACCGATTGTCATACCCCAGTATACTGCAGGGTGATGGATATGATACTCAATAGCAGGAAGTAAACCTGTAATCATCTCGAAGTATGAAAGTTTTAGTGAACCTGCAATAATTGCAAGAATTAATAATGGGCTCATCGCTACAAGCATAAATTTGTATGCTTCATGCGGATGGATACCGAAAAGTTTGTATCTCTCTTCACCATGGAAGATAAGAGCAACTAGTCTGAATGAATAGAATGCCGTTAAACCTGCAGTGATTAATAACACTGAATAGATAATGTAGTGATGCTCAACAAATGCCGCTTCTAGGATTAGATCTTTTGAGAAGAATCCAGCAAGAGGGAAGATACCAGCAAGAGCAACTGAAGCAAGAGTCATCATAATAAATGTCCACTTCATTACCTTTTTCAGTCCACCCATTTTAAACGGATCAAGTTCATCATGCATAGCATGCATTACGTTACCAGCACCAAGGAATAATAACGCTTTAAAGAATGCGTGAGCCATAAGGTGGAAAAGTGCTACCCAGTATGCACCAAGTCCAGCTGCAGCAAACATATACCCTAACTGTGAAAGTGTAGAGTAAGCGATGATTCTTTTCATATCACGGTTAACAAGTGCCATTGAAGCTGCAAAGATTGCAACAAAAGCACCAAGAGATGCAATGAATAATCCAACATTTGGAATCATGTCATATAGTTCGTTTGAACGGATAACTAAGTAAACACCTGCTGTAACCATTGTTGCCGCGTGGATAAGAGCCGAAACAGGAGTTGGACCTTCCATCGCGTCTGCAAGCCATGTATGTAATGGGAACTGAGCCGATTTACCCATAGCACCAACAAATAAGAAGATACCGATCCACACTAGCGTTGCAGTGTCTAAGTTAGCCATTGCAGAGAATGCTTCGTGATATTGTAAAGTACCAGTATTCCAGTAAATTAGGAAGATACCGATTAACATACCAAGGTCAGCGATACGGTTCATAATGAACGCTTCATTAGCTGCCCAAGTTGCGATCTCTTTGTGGTACCAGAATCCGATAAGACCCCAAGAACAAAGACCAACACCTTCCCAACCGATGAAAAGACCAGCGAAGTTGTCACTCATTACAAGAACCATCATTGAGAAAACGAAAGCCGATAACCAAGCAAAGAATCTGTTAAATCCAGCATCATGATCCATATATCCGATTGAATAGATATGAACGATTGTTGAAACAAGAGTTACAACCATCATCATTGTTACAGACACTTCATCTACAATAAAACCAAACGGAATATAAAGATCACCCGTAGCCATCCAAGTCATCATTTCAACATGAACCGCTTCACCACCACCAAGTATGTGTGCTAAAAGAATAGAACTACTTACAAATGATGTAAATATTAGTAAACTTCCTACAATACCAGTAAAAGTTTTCTTTGGAGTAGCAGTAAAAAGTGCCGAAAACAAAGAACTTACTAGCGGTGCAAAAAGCGCAATATATAAATATTTTTCCATATTTTATCCTCTCATACTTGCCATAGTTTCAAGGTCAATATTGTTGTGACGTTTGTGCCATACAATTAATAAACCAAGACCAACAGCTACTTCCGAAGCAGCAATAGCAATTACAAAAAATGCAAACATTTGACCTGTTAGGTCACCGTAATAATGTGAAATCGCAGCAAAAGCTACATTTACCGAGTTTAGTAAAATCTCAGTTGCGAAAAACAGTAATAACAGGTTCTTTCTTTTCATTACACCCACTAAACCAATAGCAAAGAGTATTGTAGATAGAACAAGATAGTGATTTAAACCTATTTCCATCATGAAAGCACCTTTTTATTTTTTTCTTCAAGTTCAAGGATCTCATCAGCACTCATCATTGTAAGTGAAAGATCCATTTTCTTACCAGCTAAGATAATACCTGCAATCATAGCTACTAAAAGCATTACTGCAGCTACTTCAAATGGAATAAGGTATTTTGTAAATAAAACAACACCAACTTGTTGTGTATTACCTACGTTTTCTAATTCCGGAGCAAATGCCATCATATTGTCAGATACGATTGGAGCAGCAAAAATAAGTACAACTAAAATAGCTGATAAAGTTGCCATTCCAACTACGATGTATTTGTTACCTTGCTTCTCTTTTACTTCACGTGTAGTGTCGAAGAACATCATACCAAAAGCATAAAGAGCCATTACAGCACCCGTATAAACGATAATTTGTATCGCACCTAAGAAATCAGCACCAAGGATAAAGAAAAATGCCGATATAAAAATCATTCCTGCCGCTAATGCACTTAATGCATATAACGCTTGCGATGTTGTTACAGTAATGTAAAACATTGCAATAGTTAAAAACGCAAATAAGTAAAACGCTATCGCTTCAAACATAGTCCAAACTCCTTAATATGCTAGAGGTGTTTTCTTAACACGCTCATCTTCATGTGGTGTAATAGCACCGAAACCTTCAAACTCTCTTTGAGCTTTTGCTTTCATAGTGTCTATTGGTGTTAACATATCATCATATAAAATGAAATGCTCTCTTTGATCACTCGCATTTTCATACTCACCACCATGAGTAATAGCAAGCTCTGGACAAACTTCCGCACAATAACCACAGAAGATACAACGCCCTAAGTTGATGCTGTATTCAGAAACTTCTTTTCTTTGGTTTTCATCGTATTTTGTCTCCATACGGATACAGTTAGAGATACAAATCTTTTCACAAAGACCACATCCAATACATCTTTCAGCATCTGATTCCCAAAGACGTTTCATCTCGTGAACAGCACGGTATCTTGGTCCGATTGGCATTTTTTCAGCCGGATATTGTACTGTGTGTATATCAGCTTTGATCATCTCACGAAGTACAACCCACAGACCTACAAAAAGCTCCCCTTTAAAAGTTCTTTTTGCAACACGTACGAATTTCTCCCATGGTGTTTTAGGATAATCTTCGATATCTACTAAGAAGTAGCCGTTTTCAGCTACGTTTCTATCGTTAAATGGTTCCATATTCATCCCATATCCCCTTAAAACATCATTACAAAACCAGTGATTACAACGTTAATCACTGCGATTGGCATAAGCACTTTCCAACATAACCACATAAGTTGATCCGGTCTTACATCTGGCCATGCAGCTCTAGTCCATAAGAAAAAGAAGAAGAAAAATGCAACTTTTGCTAATAAACCTAAAGCTCCTAGGAAACTACCGTCTCCGTATCCACCTAAGAAAATAAGTGGAATAACAAATGAGATAAAGAACATGTTCGCATACTCACCGATGAAGAAAAGACCCCATCTCATACCAGAGTACTCTGTACCGAAACCATCAATAATTTCGTGATCGTTTGCAATTAAGTGGAATGGTGTACGACCAGTTTCAGCAAAAGCAGCAATCCAGAAAAGTACAAACGCTACCGGTTGTGACCATACGATCCAGTTTGAGATACCGCCAGCTTGATACTCATTAAAATCGATTAATGAAAGTGAACCAACCATCATAATTGGAGCTAAAATTGATAAACCAGTTACAACTTCATACGAAATAAATACTGCAGCTGTACGAGCAGCTGAAATTAGTGAATATTTATTTGCTGAAGCCATACCACCTAGTAATGGTCCATATAGACCAACTGCCATAATACCTAGGATGTATAAGATACCGATATTGATATCTGCAACAATCGGGTGTACTTCGTATCCAAAAATTGTAAAAGACGGTAAGAATGGAATAGCAGCAGCTGCCATAAATGCAGTTGCAGCAGTAATTACCGGAGCAATTTTAAAGATTTTTCCAACAACACCTGTTGGGATAATATCCTCTTTTGTAAAAAGTTTGATACCATCTGCTGCAACTTGTAAAAGTCCGTAAGGACCAACATTCATTGGTCCAAGACGACGTTGCATAAATGCAAGTACCTTTCTTTCAAAATAAGTACCAATACCAGCAAGTGCTGAGAATATTAGTAAAATTACAACAACTTTAATAATCGTTTCTATTAAATATGCGCTATCCATACACTACACCCTTTCTATCGAAGCTACATTGAAACGGTAACCGTCAAATAATGCCTCTGAATTTAATTTAGAATCAAAAGTAGGAAGAACTACAATTGAGCCAGCTATTTTGTTATCACTAACTACAGCAGCTGTAAGTTCCCCTTTGTCAGTTTTCACTCTTACTGTATCTCCCTCGTTGAAGTCTGAGTTAGATAAGAACTCTTCTGACATATATACACCGCTTACTTCATCAAGTTCAGTAGCTTTGTTTGTGAAGTCGTTAAATTGTCTTACAGGATTTGCAAGGTAGATTATACTACCTTCTAGCTTGTCCTCGCTGAATTTAGCCACACTCTCGTCACCGCTTGAAGTAACTGCTACGTTTTCTAACACATAACCTCTTACTTCTGTACCATCATTTTCATAATGGTTTGGAAGGTTGTCAAACTGCTCTGCTTTAAAACCTTTTGCAACAGGAAGTTTTACAGTGTAATCAATTACGTTTTCAGCTTCAAGACCAAGAGCATTAGCAATATCGTTTAACTCATACCCTTTATATGACACTGCAGCATTTGTAGGATTTACTCTTTTGTTAATCGAAGTAAGCGTTCCCTCTTGTTGATTCATAGCAGGCATATCAAGATCACCGTCACCTAAAGCTGATAGTGTAAAGTCACCATTTGTGTTGTAACCAACAGTATAAGATCCAGCTGTATCGTCAAGGTCACAAATTAAACTAACACCTAACGTATTTGTAAGTGTAGGAATCATTGTAACTTCAAATTTAGAATACTTCTCAATTAATGCAACTAGTCTTGCTAAATTTTTAGAGTTTGGATGGTTGTAAAGATCCGGTCCAACCATAAGAGCAAAAGTTTCTGCTTTTTTCAGGTTTTTCTCTAAATCTTCCATAAACTTATCACCAGCACCGATAAGCTCTAAAAGTTTATTTTCATCAACTGTAACGTCTTTGGCAACTTTCTTAGAAACCATAGTAGATTTTTCTACTTCAACTTCTTCTTCCTCACCAGTTTCTTCGTTAACTTTCATCTCTTTAACAAGTTCAATAACTTTTTCTTTTACAGTCTCTTCAACCGTAATAGTTTTCTCAGAGTGAAAAGATGCTAAATATTCAGAAACATCACTTGGCATAGCTGCTTTGTCACCGAATAGATCTAGAACTAAGTAAAGAGCGATCTCTTCTTGAAGCGGTGCATGTTCTACAGTCATGATAGACTTTCCAAGACCTTCAATAACAGGATCTTTTAGAGGGTGAAAGTAAAGTCCAGCACCTTTGTTTACCGTCATAGAGTTGTTAAGAGCGTATCTAGCATTTGGATTATCAGTTTTAAGTGCCGATCCAACTGAAACAATAAAGTTAGAATCCATAGTTACTTTAAGATCTCCGCCGTAAAGTGATTTACCGCTTACTTCAGAATAATCTTTTAAGAACGTTTGGAACGATTTTGCTTCATTGTTTACAAGTTTGTAACCAAATTTCTCTTTCATAGCTTGTAAGAGATATGCTTCTTCATTTGTGATAGTTGAAGTAAATGCAATCGTATCTGCTTTTTTGAAAGCTTCTACTGCATTAGCAAATGCCACTTCATCTTTTGCAGTAGTTGTGTTTTGGTAATCAAAACCGTAACGACCCGCACCACATAAAGATACATAGTTCCACTCGTTCATAACACGATAAATTTTCTCTGTATCGTCATGTAAACTTGTATGTTTTACATCGTAAGAGATTTGACATCCTGCCGAACAGTGACCACAAGTTGCAGGAACTTGGTTTAGTTCCCATGCATTTGATTTGTACATGAAATGTGTATCAACTAATGCACCAACAGGACATACAGCAGCACACTCACCACATGATGTACAATCTAGATGATCAGTACCATCTGTTAAACCGATTACCGACTTGTTCAGTTTATTCCACATCGCATATGCATCTTTAGGCATTGTTTCTTTAAATTCCGCATCAATACCTTCAGCACCACGTGCAATAGTTTTAAGTGAGTTGTCACCAATCATATCTTTACATGCAGTAACACATCTCTCACAAACTATACATAGACCCGGATCGTAGTGTAAGTGCCCCCAGTCATGAGCACTTCTATCTACATCTTTGATCGCATAGCTTTGTGAATCTACTTCAATTTCTAAAGTATAGTTCTGAAGCTCACACTCACCAGATTGGTCACAAACACCACACTGTAATGGATGGTTTACATCGTAAACTTCCATAATAGCACGACGCTCTTTTTCGATGTTCTCTGTCGTAGTTGTAATATTCATCCCGTCTTTAGCTTTAGCGTTACAAGCATATACTTGTTTCCCGTCAGCTTCAACAAGACAAATACGACAAGCTAGAGTTGGCGAACATCTCGTCAAATAACATATTGCCGGTATGAAAATATCATTCGCACGAGCGGCATTGAGTATATACTCACCCTCTTGCGTCTGTATCTCACGGCCATCAATATTTATACTGATTTTACTCATGATACCACTCTTTCTATCTTAGATTTAGCGAATCTATACGCACTAGCATCTTCTGTTTGATCAAACATAGGATTAAGTGCAATAGTCCCTTTTAACTCATCATCAAGTTTAAATGTTCTTGTTAATGTAGTTGCACCAAAAGTGATCGTTACCGTATCACCGTCAGAAATTTTTGCAGCCGTTGCAAACTGTGCAGAACCTCTTAAACTATTATCTTTTGGTAATTGTTTAGTTTTGTTCGTATAGTTGTTAAACTGTAATACAGGGTTTGCATTGTAGATAACTGTACCGTTATATTCCGGTAATTCTTCTACATCTTCAAGCTTCCCGTCTGCTTCAACTTCAACTTCGTCTAACAGATAACCTCTCACATCTTCACCAAGCCCAGTTAAGAAGTTCTCTAAGTCATCGAATTCAATCGCTTTAAAGCCTGCAACACTTGCCAACTCTTTCGTGTAGTCAATTGTGTTTTTAGCCTCTAAGCCTAAAGCATTTGCAATATCGTTTAACGTATAACCGTCAAAACCGAGTGCCACGTTTAACGGAAGCACTCTGTTGTCAATACTTACAACAGTTCCCTCTTGTTGGTTGAGTGCAGGTACTGCCATATCTGCATCACCTAAAGATGAAATAACAAAGTCACCTTGAGCGTTATAACCAACAACGTTTGCAGTGTCAGTATCCACATCAAGATCACAAATCATGCTTGCACCGATAGTATTTACTTCGCTTGGGATTACAACTAAAGTAAACGTCGTATATTTTTCAATAATAGCTGCAAGTTTTGCAATATTTTCTGCTCTTTCATGTGCTAAAACATCACTACCGATAATCAGTACGTTGTTTTTCGCACGAGCAAAAGATTTTTTCATGAATTTAAGTTCATCGTCACCTACATTGCTCTCAGCAGACAGGTTTCCAAGATCTAAATTATCTAAGAATGCTTTTGTATCTTCATCTACATCCACATTCTCTAAAAGCTCATTTGCAATTAGTGCTAAAACACCCTCTTCAGTACCAACTTCATATTTCATGAACTGTGTAACAGTATTTTGAAGTAATGCGTCTTCGATCGGATGCGCATATACAATTTTTGCACCGTTATGGCGAGATGCTGTTGTTAAAGCATATCTTACACCCGGATTGTCAGTTGCAACTCTTGACCCTAAAACGATAGCCGCTTCAGCTTGTTTGATTGCATCTAATGAACCACTATGGTGAAGTTTACCGCTTACAGAACTGTATGCTTTCATAAAAGCAGCGTATTTTCTAGCATCCTCATTGAACAGTTTCAAGCCTTGCGTCTCTTTTAACTTCTGTAAGATGTACGCTTCTTCGTTCGTAATCATTGAACTAAAGCGAATAGCACCTGCATTTTTCACAGCCTCTACGGCAGCGTTAAATGCAGCAGAATCACTTTTTTGCTCATTGTTAAAATCAAATCCGAAACGTCCAGCACCACACAGTGAAGTGTATTCAAAGTTATTTTTTACTCTGTGAATTGCTTCAGCACCGTTAATGCCAGTGTGACGTACTTCGTACTCTAATGAACATCCAGCTGAACAGTGTGCACAAGTTGACGGGATACGTGAAAGTTCCCATGCATTTGCAGAGTATTTAAACTCAGAGCTCACAAGTGCACCGACCGGACATACTGCAATACACTCACCACAGAAAGTACAGTCTAATTTCTCAGCATTTTTAGGGATAATAGTTGAACTGTATCCACCAAAGAAAACATCAATTGCATCATCACCGATAGCTTCATTACAAACGTGCGTACACTTCTCACACATAATACATAAAGCAGGATCATATGAGATAAGACCCCAGTCTTTAACTGTTTTATGTTGCTCACGAGCTGTAAAGCTTTGTTGTGAAATTCCAAAATCAAGTGTCATGTTTTGAAGATCACACTCACCAGACTTATCACAAACACCACATTCTAATGGGTGGTTAACATCATAAAGTTTCATGATGTTTACACGCTCTTGCTCTAATGCAGCAGAATTTGTTTTTACTTCAATTCCCTCAGTCGGAGGCGTATTACACGATAGAATAAAACCATCTACACCTTCAACCTCTACAGAACAGATACGGCACGATGCACAAGGGCTTGTTTTTGAGATGTAACACATAGTAGGAATATGGATTCCCGCTTTACGTGCAACTTGTAAGATAGTCTCACCCTTTTGAGCTTCTACAAGTTGACCATCAATTTTAAAGTTAATTGTCTTACTCATTCCGCCCCCTTATGCCTGTACCATAGCGATGTAATAACAACGCATACAACGCTCAGCTTCTGTTAACGCCTGCTCTTGAGTAAATCCAAGATTTACTTCTTTGTTGTTGTCTTTTCTTACATCAACGTCAAGAACTTCTGCATGCTCACGAGGTAATCCCGGTAACCAACCAGTGATTTTCTCGTTTTTGTTATACACTTTTAATTTCATTAAGTGATCTTCCATGATCTCTTCATCAGTTAAAGTGATCTCACCAGATTGTACATATCTTGCCATTACAGAAGCTGCACGTTTTGCCTGACCTACTGCATTAACAATAGTCATTGGACCATATTCACAGTCACCTGATGCAAAGATACCTTTGCGAGATGTCATATAGTCTTTACCGTTTGTTTTAATAGTAGCCCAAGATGTCATCTCGATATCCCACTCTTCAGGAAGAAGACCAAGATCAGCTGATTGAGAAACCGCAGGGATTAGATAATCTGCTTCAATCGTATATGACGCACCCTCAATTTTTTCTAAGTTAGGGCGACCACCATCAGGATCTGGCACTAATTCATACTTATCAATCAGTAATTCAGTTAAAATATCATCTTCATTTGTAGTGATTGTATTAACTGCAGAGTGGAATAAAAATTCTACACCCTCTTCAACTGCTTCGTGATACTCTTCATACGTAGTATTACGGATGATAGTTTTCTCATCACGACGATAAATCATATATACTTTTTTAGCACCTGCACGGATTGAACAACGTACAACGTCCATCGATGTAAAACCACCACCGACACACACAACTGTTTTACCAGTTAAATCTACGTGATCAGTTGAAAGCAATTGCTGCTCTTGAACATGCTTAGGAGTTTTAATATCAAACTTCTCATACAGGTTAACCCAGTCAAGGAAATCGATTGCTCCCCAGTATCCTTTAATCTCTTCACGCTCATTGTCACAACGAACTTTTTTAGAGATACGAGTACCAGTTGCTACCATAACCGCGTCATATTCTTGTTCGAACTTACGCATATCGTCAGCTGTAATTTTACGGTTTGTGATAAAGTTTACACCCATATCACGAACACATTCAATATCCTCTTGATACTTATCCCAAGGCATACGGTACTCTGGAACTCCAACAGTTACCTCACCACCAAGAACCGGAAGTTCTTCGTAACAGTCAACTTCAATTCCTTCAGCAGCTGTATAGTATGCTGTTGTAAGACCAGCAGGACCTGCACCGATAACCGCAATTTTCTTACCAATCGGAGCTTTTTTCTCCATAGGGTGGAAAAAGTCATATCCATGGTCTGTCTCATAATCAGCACCAAGACGTTTCAGTGCCATAATTGAAATAGGCTCATCAAGGTTTGTTCTACGACATGCATCTTCACAAGGGTGTGGACAAACACGACCACATGTATGTGCAAGCGGCATAGTTTGACGAGTTGCTTCTAAAGAATCATCGAAACGTAAGTCTCTTACACCTTCGATGTATCCAGGGATATCAACGTGTGCAGGACATGCATCTGTACAAGGAGCTGTAATTTTTGCAATATAGCTCGCATCTGCATTGTAATGTTTCGATGGTTTTTTCTCGTTAATACACTCAAGGAAAGTATCTTCAAAGTGTGTCATCAGATCTAAAATAGGATTCGGAACTGTTTTTCCAATCTCACATTTAGAAGTGATTTGCATACTTTTTCCGATCTCTTTTAGGTGTTCAAAATCAGCTGTTTCACCTTCACCGCGCGCAATTTTATCAAGTTGATCGTATAAGATACGTCCACCCCAGCGTCCCGGTGCACAACGACCACACGCTTCAGAGTATTCTTGATACTGTGCTGCATATTCCATCGCTAAACGGATAACATCTACATCTTCATCAAATAGCGTTACACCATCCCAACCGATGAATGCACGTGACGATCTGTGATCATCATACTGTGCCGGCAGATTATAAGCTGATTCTTCCCACTCTTCTTGAGGTTTACCGACATTATTTACCAGTTCACCATTCCAAGTAGAAAAATATACTTTGCTCAAAACAAATTCCTAATCTTTTTTAACAACGATAGTCCAGTCAACTTCGTTAAACTTTAAAGAGTTATATAACTCCCAACCACATTCTTTTACTAGATCTGCACTTCTTTGTACAGGTGTAAAATCACCAATTTCAAAAAGAAAAATAAGTGTCTCATTTGCTTTGTGAGTTTCACCTAAAATCTCTTTCATACGAGGTTCAAAATCATTTTTTAAATGTCTTAGATCATATCTTTTCATTATCTATCTACCTCACCAAATACGATGTTTGTTGTACCAATAATAGAAACAACATCCGGAATATAGTGACCAGGTAAAAGGTCAGTTAAAATTCCTGTATGCCAGAATGAAGGCGCACGTAATTTAAGTCTGTACGGGTACGGTCCGCCTTGAGAATTAATGTAGTATCCAAGCTCACCTTTTGGAGATTCAGTCGGAACATACACTTCACCAACCGGTGGTCTCATACCTTGTGTTACAAGTACAAAGTGTTGCATTAAAGAGTAGTTTTGCGTCATGATATCCAGCTTAGGAGCAGAGATATATTTAGGTGCATGAGCCATTAATTCAGTTTGACCATCTTTAACACATTTCTCATACATCTCTATTGTTTGATAAAGAATCTTTGCAGACTCTCTCATCTCTTCCATATAGATACGGTAACGTGCAAAGTTGTCACCCTTGTCAGAGAAAGGTACATTAAATTCTACTTCATCGTATAATTCGTAAGGTTCCTCTTTACGGATATCCCATGCTACACCTGAAGCTCTTAGCATTGGACCTGTACAACCCCAAGAAAGTGCCATCTCTGTTGGAATTGTTCCAACATCTTCCATTCTCATTCTCCAGATACGGTTAGAATCCAGTAGATCTTCGTAATCTTTGATGTTTTGAGGTAATTTATCTAAGAAAGTTCTTAGTTGTTGTAAGAAATCATCTTGAATATCTAAAGGTACACCACCGATACGGATAGCAGCGTGAGTTAAACGAGCACCACAGTAACCTTCGATAATATCCATTAAGTATTCTCTCTCACGGAATGCAAATAAGAAAATTGTCATCGCACCGATATCAAGAGCCGTAGTCGCTAACCAGAATAGGTGAGACATTAAACGGTTGATCTCTAAAAGCATCATACGGATAACTTTTGCACGACGAGGAACGTCAAGTCCGATCAGTTTTTCAACTGCAAGTGCAAATCCATAGTTATTTGAAGATGAAGCGATATAATCCATACGGTCAGTAGTAGGCATAAACTCGTTGTAAATCATATTTTCAGCCATCTTCTCCATACCACGGTGAAGGTATCCGATATCCGGATGTGCTTTTGTAATTTGCTCTTGTTGAAGATGAAGCATTAAACGTAACTGTCCGTGAGCAGACGGGTGCTGTGGACCGAAGTTTAATATAAGCTCATTATCTTCTCTGTCGAATGTAATGTTTTCAAAAAACGGTGTTAATCTGTTTTTTACTTGTGCCATATCTTTACCACCCTATCTTTGCGGATCATCAATAACTTTTGATGACTCTTTTGTATATTTTTTGATGAGGAACACTCCGCCCTCTTCTTGATAATCTTGAACTGTTTTTTCCATATCATCAGTGATCTCAGTACCTTTTGGAACTTCAAAACCAAGACGGGCAAAACGCTCAGAATCGTATCTGTCAATTCTTGCAGTATCACGAAGTTCAGGGCCGATAATATCACGAGCTTCTTTACCGTAGATTTTATCAACTTCATACCAAGCAGCGAATTCATCACCCTCTAATGGATACGTTTTACGAAGTGGGAATCCTTGCCAGTCGTAAGGCATAAGGATACGTTTCATAAACGGGTGGCCGTTAGCTTCGATACCGAACATGTCGAACATTTCACGCTCTGACCAGTCAGCTGATCTGAAAAGTTTTTCAACAGAATCAACAGCTTGACCCTCTTTAATGAAATATTTGATACGGATACGTTTACGTTTAGTCATTGAAAGCATTTGGTAGAAGATCTCGAAAGTTCCGTCTTTTGCTAACCAATCAATAGCACTTAACTCTGAAAGTTGAGTATATTCTAACTCGTCTCTCATAAGTTCAAGTACACCGTAAATATCTTTAGCATTGATATAAACAACCATTTGCTCAACTTGAATATATGCATCGCTTACTTCAAATTTAGCTTTGATCGCTGCTAAATCAGCTGCAAATACAGCATCATCTTCAACAGGAGTTTTAGGTACTTGCGGTGCTACATAAAATCTGTCTGTATAGTAAGCTTTTGCTTGTACATCATCTTTTGGTGTATATGCTCTCATTACATTAACCTTTTTGCTTTTTGTGCTTTACCCGCTTTTTGTGCACGAATTTTTTGTTGTAATAACATTACACCGTATTGTAATGTTTCAGGTCTCGGTGCACACCCTGGTAAATAAAGGTCAACAGGGATAACTCTGTCACACCCTTGTACAGTTGCGTATGTATTGAACATACCACCTGTATTTGCACATGAACCCATAGAGATTACCCATCTAGGCTCAGTCATTTGATCGTAAAGACGCTTAATGAACTCTGCGTGTTTTTTTGTAAGAGTTCCGGCAACAATCATCACATCAGATTGACGAGGTGATGCACGGAAGATTGTTCCGTAACGGTCAAAGTCATATCTCGATGCACCAGCTGCCATCATCTCGATACCACAACAAGCAAGACCGTATGTCATTGCCCAAAGTGAGTTCGAACGACCCCAGTTTACCACTTTATCAATTGATGTAAGTGCTACCGGTAAACCACCGTCTTGTGTATAATTTACTTTATGTTGTGCCATTCTAGCGCTCCTTTTTTCCATGCGTATACAAAACCGATTGCTAATAATAGGATGAACATAATCATCTCAGCAAATCCAAACCATCCGAGTACTTTAAAATCTACTGCCCATGGGAACATAAATACGATTTCAACATCAAATAGTAAAAATAATAGTGCAAAGAGATAGAACTGTGGTGAAACTCTGTTTGGTTGTTTCGTTACCTCAGGTCCACACTCATACACAGAAAGTTTAATTTTTTCAGTATCTTTTGCAGCTAATGCACGACTCGCTAATCTTGCGATTACTGTCGTTGCTATAAAAGCACCAAATGTTATAACAAAAAGTACAAATACCCC
Organism: Sulfurimonas sp. C5; assembly: GCF_029872055.1. Lineage (NCBI taxonomy): Bacteria > Pseudomonadati > Campylobacterota > Epsilonproteobacteria > Campylobacterales > Sulfurimonadaceae > Sulfurimonas > Sulfurimonas sp. C5. The sequence continues at coordinate 252,635 of NZ_JARXNQ010000002.1, read as the reverse complement.
AAAATACGGATTTGCAGTACTAATATGCTCCATATAACCTACCTTTTCAAATAAGAAGTTACTCCTTGTCGTAACCCTTTTTTATATTTGTTTTCTAACGTCAATAAACACTATCTGTTAAGCATACAGAGGGTTCTTTGGACATTAGAAAAAACAGTTAATGCACTATATCAAAAAGAGTATTAAAAAAAGTTTTTTTGGGAAAAAGAAATTTTATGTGTCACATTTTGCAACACATAAAAAATAGAGAAGATAAAAGTGTGTAGATTTGTAATATTTTATGAAAAAAACATCAAAAATTGTAAGAAATGTCACCAAAAAGCATATCGTTGTCCTCTATGGAATCAAAAAATGCATTGCCGCCTAAATAATCTACTACTCCAAATGTTGTTTTTATACTGTCTGTCACATCATACTCAATCCATACTCTTTGATAACCGCCTTTATCAAACCTGTCTCCAAAAGCATTGAACAAATAATTTAGATGCAATGTATCATGCATAAAGTCTGATGTTATTCTTAGTGCCCCTTGATAATTATGTTGTTTCAAGCCGTAATCTTTTACAAAATATTTATCTGCTAAATCTAAAGAGATGGTTGTATCGGCTATACCATTATACTCCAAACCTACTAGAGCATCAAATCTATCAAGCTTTTGATTTGCTAACTGTAGATATCTATAATTTTTATTATATGCCAGTTCTGTTTTAAACAGCCAGCTACCGCTTACTACTGTTGCCGCAGCTCCATACATAGTAATTTTATTTTCTATATTCACATCATTTCGTGGATAAAACTCAAAATTCGGATACACATCTGCAAAATAAAAATCCAGATCAAACCCTGTAAATTCTCCCGAAACATTCAAAGCATACGTAATCTTATTTGGTTTTTTTTGTCCACCTACTTTTACAGGCGAAGGGTTAAAATCTCCGCCAAAAGGAGGTAGTTTATCTTCACGTTGTTCAAGTATGATTATCGGTGTAATACTCCAGTTCTCATAGTAATAATCAAACTTAGCCATAGTCATACTTAAACGTAAATCTTCTATGTCTACCATACCAGGACGTCTGTTATCCAGTGGGTTGAGTACATCAACTACGCGAATAGTATCGCTTTTACCCCATACAACTACTTGACGACCAAGTTTTATATCAAGGTTCTCCAAAAGAGTCCCTTGAATATAAGCATCAAAAAGTTCGACTTCACTCTCTAATGAATCAAGTTCTTCCTTAGTAAATTTATCACGCCCTTTTGCCAAATAAGAAAAATCATAAAATGAATTAGCATTTACTTTGAATTTAAAGCTTTCACCTAAGTCTTGATTATATTCCAGAAACAAAGAGGTTCTCAGTGAAGAAAGTTTATCGTGTGGAGCTTCATTTTGATAACTGTAAGCAAACTCCTGTTTCAATTCCCCTTCTATTCCATACTTTTGCAAAGAAAAGCTTTTTTCTTTATTCTGCTTTGGAGTTGCTTTAACTACAGGTGTCTCATCAAAACCATCCATAAATGCATCTAAGTCATCAGCTATAACTACGCTGCTCAGTAAAACTACGGCAAGTGATAATCTAAGCAACTACAGCCCTTTTTCCAATCTTCTTGTAGTAAAGACATCATCATCTATCGGTTTGTTTACCTCTATGTTGCTAAACTGTAAAATCGTTTGATGCAATGTAGTTTTTCCCTGTTTTGTTGTCATTACCATCTCATCAATCACCCAAACACCGTCTTGTTTATGCATTTTTGTTACATCAAGATATTTCGTTTCTCCATTTTTTAAAAAACCTATTGAGCGTACAACCATGTCTATATCTTCACGAACGAGTCCTATAGTTTTGACATAGCCCGACTCTTCGACCACATCATCGTTTACAGGAATAGATTCGACCATAGTTGTATCGTGTCCTCTTACATCTACGTGTTTTAAAATTTTGTACGTATAATCTTCAACACTTCTTTTTGTCATATCGTAATATGAAAAATCACTTCCCATAAAACTTGAACTCTTGTCGCTTGTAGGAATTCTTTTTACTTTTTTCAGAGCCGGAAGATAGAGCCACTGATCATCATCTTTAGAAGCATCATCATAATCGTATGTTAAAAACGCCGTGTCTTTAACATCTGCAGGCGTTTTGAAAAACATGATTTTATAATCATCTTTGCCGAAATCTTTACCGAATGTTTTGATAGAGCGTATACGCTGATTTGAGTTTTTATCGATCAAAATCATTTTCATATCTTGAATAATAGTTTTCCCGTCATCTCTGTCATACACAGCTTGTGCAATTGCTCTTGCTTTGTCGTCTGCATGTACTAAAGCCGTAAATGCTAATAGTGAAATTAATCCAAGTTTTTTAATCATTTTATCCATCCTCTTTTTGCAATTAGAACCATAAGTGCAGGTGCAAGCAGCAAGTCTGCAATAAGTGCCAAGATAATAACACTTCCAGTTAAAAATCCAAAGTTTTGTACGCTTTCCATTTTTCCAAACATATATGCATAAAACCCAAGTGAAAGTACGATTGTTGTAATAACCATCGCTTTACCCGTCGTGTAAAAAGTTTTCTCAACAGCCAAAACAGCATCTTTTGTGCGTAAATAGTAACGTTTGAAGTTATGCATAAAATGAATTGTATCATCCACCGCAAGTCCGATCGCAATCGAGCCGATTAAAAGTGTAAACATATCTAAAGGGATGTCATAGATATACATCAGACTAAGTCCTATAATTACAGGTGTAAGGTTTGGAATCATAGAGATAAGTCCAAGTCTTGCATTACCCATAATAAACATCATCGTAATTGCAATCAGCGTAAATGCAATGATGTAACTCTCTACAGATGAGCGGATAGCCTGCGTAAAAGTGTGTACCAATAATGGAATAATTCCCGTCACAGTTACATCTTGATCTGCAAAAGTCTCACTATATCTTTTTTGCACATGCTCGAGCATATCTTCACTCTGTATACTATCTACCCAAGGCACCTTAATAGTTACACGAAGTTTTGAAAATTGTGAATCTACAACATCTTCAAGATCATCGCTTCCGCTGTTTTCAAAAAGAAGCAGTTCTTGTGAAACAAGCGCTTGATCCGATGGAATTGTATAAAAACTTTCATTGTTTTCATGAAGTGCTTTGTTACTCTCTTTTACAATCGTATCAAGCGACATAATCTTTCCGATATACGCTTTGCCGTCATCATATTTTTCTAACTCTTTGTTTAAATTCTCCAATTCCTGCAGACGTTTTGGATCCTGCCAGCCGTTTTGCTGTTTTGTATCCGCTACAACTTCCATAGTCAATGAACCGTATAGGTTCTTGTCTATGTAATGTGTCCCTACATAATTTGGATCATCTTTTGGAAACCATTCAAGCGGATAGTGAGATAGACGGATATTTGTCGCCAATATAATCGAAAGCAGAACTAAAAGCAAACTCACCGTCACGACACTTTTTGGATGATGTGTAGGAAAATATGCAAATCTTTCCATCACATGATCAAGCCAGTGTTTTTTATCTACAGGTTTTGGCTTCATCGGAGTAATCATCAGCAGTGCCGGTAAAAGTGTCAATGTTAAGAACAGCGAAATCAACACACCTAAAGAGGCAAATTTACCCATATCGGCAATCGGTGCTACTTCACTTCCTGCAAACGATGCAATACCGATAGCAGTCGTTATACCTGTCATTGCAATTGCTAGCCCCGAGTGCTCCAGTGTAAAAGTGATTGCAGATTTCTTATCTTTACTCTCATTAAACTTGTCAAAAAAGATTGAGAGTACATGCACTGTTGCACCGACACTCACGGCAATTAAAAGCGATGGGACAATTTGAGTAGGAAGTTTAAATGCTACACCGAAATAAGCCATAGACCCCACAGTTGTTAAGAGTGCCAACACAATTACAAGTAATGGATAGACAGTAGCACTTACACGTCTAAAAATTATAAAAAGGAAAACTAAGATAATCGCTATCGTCACTCTAGTAAACTTCTGCATATCCTCTTTCATCATAGATTTGAGTGCATCCATAACACTAGCACTTCCTGCATAATAGATCTTAAAGTCATCATCTGAATATTTGTTTACGATCTCTCTTACTTTTTTTACAATCTCTGCATTTTGCATATCTGTCAGAGGCTTACGCTCTTCTTCTGCGGCAGCAGGTGCATCAAAATCGCTGAACATCTCATCGACACTCTCTTGTTTATCAGAAACAAATGCCTTTGTCTCGATCATAATCGTAGTGATTTTACCGTCGCGTGACAAAAACAGATCTCTGTAAAAAACATTATCCATAGCAATACTTTTAATCTTGTCAGCATCAGCCTGTGTTTGAGGGAAATTTTCCAGTAAATCTTCAACGATTAACTGATCTTTTTCACCGCGTGTATTTCTTACATTGACAAGTGATGTCACCTCATCTAAATAAGGAACATTGTCTTCAAGTTCTTTATGCAGTTTTTTAAGCTTCGTTAAAAAAGGGATTGAAAAGATATGATCGTTTTCGATCGCAATCAAGATCCTCTCATCACGACCGAACTGCTCTTTGAACTGTTCATATTTGATAAGCATTGGATCTTCTGGATGTAAAAAACCTTCCGTTGAAGTATCCATTGTAATTTTCGGAACGTTTGAGATTGGAAAGGCAATTACTAAAAGTGCAAATAATATGACTATAAAAGGGTGTTTACCTATAAACTCCCCAAATTTTCCTAATTTTTGTTCTAACTTATGATGCATTCATTCTCCCTTTTGGTGACGCAATATTAATATAAATTACAAAGTAAGTCATTAACATATGTTAATTTTTATACTCTTTTTTCAGACGACTTAAATGCTGCGGAGTAATTCCTAAAAAAGTTGCAATATGATACTGCGGGACTTTATTTAAAAGATGTGGCGTTTCTTGCATAAACAACTCGAACCTTTCATTGGCACTTTTTGTTTGTCTTTGAATAGTTTGATTATGCAAATAAGAATAAGCGGCTTCAGTCATTAAACGACCAAAACGTTCCCACTTTTTAAAGTTATTATATAAAAACTGTACATCTGTATAATTAATAGCTACAACTTCCGTATCTTCTAAGGCTTCTATATTGATAGTAGCCGCTTTTTGATGTAAAAAACTATCATAATCTATTACAAAAAGATTTGTAACACCGGCATTTTCATCATTATAAAAAACACTCCAGGTAAAATCTTTCCCGTTTTCATCTATAACGTAAGCTCTTACCAAACCACTGTTAATAAAATATATTTGATTACAGATATCACCTTGAAACAAAATTGTCTCTGATTTTTTAAACTTCTTTATTACAAGTTTTGATTCTAAAATTTTCCATTCAATAAGATTAAAAGATATATGCTGTTTTATAAAATCTTTATACTTATTAAACACTCTCTACAATTCCTGAAAATTATTTATTTAAAAATCCCATAGACTTTTCATTGTCAAAACTTCCAGTTTTCTCACGTCCAATCTCATCTTTAAAATCTTTCATTAAAAAGATTGGGTCCTCTTTAACAGCAACTTTGTAAGCCGTATTTTTTATAATCAGGTTGATCTGTCCACCTGTTAAAGAGTACTCAGCAAGTTCTTCTTTATTAAAGCCCTCTTCATACGGTGCATCTTTTGGCAGCATCTTTTTCCATAATTGAACTCTTTGCTCATAATCGGGCTTTTTAAACTCAATTTTGTAGTTGAATCTTCTTGAAAATGCACTATCTATATTCTCAAGTAAGTTTGTCGTTGCTATAAGCATTCCACGGAAATTTTCTATCTGTTCAAGAAAAATATTTTGCATCTGGTTATGCATCTGATCAGAACCCGTAATGTTACCGCTGCTTCTTGCACCTAAAAACTGATCTGCTTCATTTAAAAGTAAAATAGGCTCAGTTTTTGTCTTTTCAGTCAGCTCATAAAAAGTATCAAATATCTTTCTTACGTTCTTTTCACTCTCACCTACATACATAGAGAGAATTTTTGAACAATCAAATGCTAAAACCTGACGTTTTAAAGACTTCGCGAGTGAATATGCAGTCATTGTTTTACCGGTACCTGCTGCTCCGTAAAAAATAATGCGTGCATCGATTCCAGATTTTTTCTGTTTTATACCCCATTTTACAAGACGTGCAACCACCTCTTTGTCTACTTGTTTCATCAGGTTTTCTAAGGTTTCTCTCGTTTTAGGATTCAGCACTACATCATCGAGTGAGCTTTCAGGCTCTACAAGCTCAAAAATATCTTGCTCTTCGATTAAAGCATTAAGTTTCAAACGCGTTACTTTTTTTGTTTTTTGAGGATGCATAATACTTTGAAGTACTTCATCAACAATATAAAAAGCTCTAGAGATTCCACCAAAAGGATTCAGCATCTCTTCATAATCTATAATACCGCTTTCGATCAGGTTTGAGCCGTCTTCTAAAAGTGAACGGTTTTTAATTCTCTCATATTCATCTAACGAAATCAGATCAATAAGAGTATTCATCTCACGTAGTGAAATATCAGTTGAGCTGTACTCTTCGCGGAGCAGTGCCAAAAAGATCACCTGCTCGTAATTGTTCATCTTCTTTTGTTTAAAGAAACGGTCAAGTACTAACTCTTCCGATGTTTGTGCAACTCTTTCATCAATTCTTTTTTCTAAAAGTTTGAGTTTGTTTTGCAGACGGTCTATCCCTAAAGAGTGCTCATGTACATTCTGGCGGATTACGCTCATCTTTTGGTACAACTCTATTCTAAAGAACTGATCCTGAAGATACTCAAGATGATCTGCGTACGGTTTTATTTCCGGCAAGTCAAGGTCAAGTGAGCCTTCTTGCAGAAGTTTAAAAAACGGCGGTGTTAGTCCAACGGCAGAGTTTAAAAGCTCTAAAGGTGTTACGTCTGCTATCTTGATCGGAGTAAAACTTTGCTGATGTAACCATCCCAATTCTAAAAGGTTTTTTACCCCTCGTAAATTGTCCAAATACTCAAAATTTGTATGAGTATAAAGGTCTTGAAGCAGTTGAAAAACCAAAACATCATCTTGCCCTTCAACATATTTTTTTAAAACATAGCGAAGCATTTTTGCTTCATCTACACTACATTTCAAGTGTATAAATATACCACTCTTTTCGACATCTTTTGTATTTAAAAAATCTGCTAATGTTTTCAAAAAAATCCTTAAAATTATATCTGTCTATCTTACAGCAACTAAACTTAATCTACAAAAGAATATAAAAGTGCAATCTCATCTTTCCAGATAGACTCATCAATCGTCTCTAACACAAGTGGAATATCATCCATTCTCTCATCATTCATAATAAATCTAAAGGCATCAAGTCCAATCTCACCTTTACCTAAAGAGTGGTGTCTGTCCACGCGGCTTCCAAGTGGCGGTTTAGAATCGTTGATATGCATCCCGCTTAAATATTCAAATCCTACTATTTCACCAAATTCATTCCAAGTTTTATCGTATGCTTCGCGAGTTCTAATGTCGTACCCTGCCGTAAACATATGACAAGTATCTATACAAACACCCACACGAGATTTATCTTCTACTTTATCAATAATGCGTGCTAAATGTTCAAACTTGTATCCTAAATTTGTTCCTTGTCCCGCAGTGTTTTCTATTACCGCTTTTACACCGCTTGTTTTGTCAAGTGCAAAGTTAATAGATTCTGCGATTACATCAAGACACTCATTTTCCACTTTTGCTAAATAATCTAAATCTTTTTTCTCTTTTGCAGAGAGTTTTACAAGATGACTTCCCGGATGAAAATTGAGTCTGTCAAGGCCTAGAATCTCACAACGTTGTAATTCATCTATAAATGCTTCACGGCTTTTCTCCAGCTTATCTGCTTCAGGATGCCCGAGATTAATTAAATATGAATCGTGCGGCAAAATATGTTTTGGTAAAATTCCCGATTTTTCCAGTGTATCAAACCAAATATCCAATGTTTTTGCATCAAAAGGTTTCGCATCCCATCTTTTTTGGTTTTTTGTAAAAAGTGCAAATGCTTTTGCCCCTATCTCTTGTGCATTTGTGATCGCATTATATACGCCGCCGCTTGCACTTGTATGTGCTCCAACAAATTTTGCCATTATTGTACGTCCTTTATCTTTATTAATATTTTGTTTTCTCTGTCTTTGAAATAGATTTCGTCTAATTCTACTTTATATACAATATCTACACCGTTACCCTGAATAATTTGTACAAAGCCTAAATTTGTTTTGAGTAAATTTTTTCCCTCATAAATAGGTTTTGCTAAAAAAACATTTTTTAGCAGGTCATCGGGATATGCACTTGAGAGGTACTCTTCATTAAAAGAGGATTTTCTCATACACCCTTCCCCCTCAATACAGATCATCCCGTCAATCGTGATCTTTTTAAACGCCTTACCGACAACATAGAGATCGATCTCTACACTCTTGTCGTCTACACCGATATACCCAAGATCGGAAAAGCGAATATTTTGCGTTTTAAAAACAACCATCTTAGAACTTTTTTCAAGCTGCTTCACACTGCAGGCACTGAAAAAAAGAACTAAAAAAACGAGTAGATACTTCATAAAATAGTGTACTTTCAAAGAAAATTTTCCAAATTATAGTAAATTTTTTGCAAATTGACATAAAACAAAAAATTACTCTTTTTTTTTCATACAATCCACTTATGAAAATACATATAGATATAGACTGTTTTTTTGTTAGCGCCATTCGTACCATAGATCCAAGTCTGGAACATAAGCCAGTTGCAATTGGTGGACGAAGCGATACAAAAATATTTGATACAAGTGCCAAAAATCAAACCGTCAACTTTGAAAACTCCGGAAGTTTCGTACCCACTTTTTTTAAAGCATATGAGGAAAAAGATGATGATCTTGACAGCTTTCGCGATAGTGACGGAAAAATACGCGGGATCCTGACAACTTCTAGTTATGAAGCAAGAGCGTACGGTGTCAAAACTGCAATGCGGATCGAAGAAGCCCTAGGACTGTGTCCAGATCTTATTATAAAAGCACCGAATATGAGTTTGTATCAAGAACTCTCCCATAAACTGCATGAGTACCTGATGCTAAGGATTCCGTTGATTGAGCAGGCAAGTATTGATGAGTTTTACGGTGATCTCAAAGGGTGGATCGAAGATGAAGATGTGCCTTATTTTATAGACACCCTGCGTCACGAGATCAAAAAAGATTTAAATATTCCCGTCTCTATCGGAGCAGCTTCGACACGTTACATCGCAAAACTGGCAACCTCCTATGCTAAACCTTTTGGCTCTAAAGCTATTTATCCATGGGATTTTGACAAATTCGTAAATCCGATCAAGGTAGAGGATTTTGCCGGTATCGGCAGAAGTATGCGGCAAAAACTTCACTCAGTGCAGATACATACACTCGGAGAGCTTAGAAAAAGACGTGGAACGCTAGAGTCATGGGGACCTTATGCAAAGGAGCTTTATAAACGTGTTAATGGAGAGGTTGATGGTGAAATTCAGACAAAGCGTGAGAGAAAATCGATTGGAATCTCCCGTACTATTGAACCCATTTTCGATAGAGTGGAATTACGTAGACGCGTACATATTTTAGCACGCCACCTTAGTTTTGCAATTATGAAACTCGATGTAATACCCACCACTTTTCATCTTTCAATAGCCTATGAACTAAGTCAAAAATCTCATGCTAATATCTCTTTGGCAGAAGTGTTCACAGACAAGAAGTTTGACACTTTATGTATAGACCTGTTTACTCAAGCCGACACACAGAGAAGACTTCGTGTTATTAGACTGAGTATTCAGGCAGGAAACTTTACAAAACATTCAAAAAGGGAACTCTCTCTTTTGAACTTTTTTGATGAGCAAAAAATGCACCGCCTCACACTCTCCTCACAATTGTTACGTCAAAAATATGGAATAGATGCTGTCAAATGGGGTAGTGAAATGCAATAAGCCTTGAGTGCAAGAAACGTTTTTGAAACAAAATGTTCACTGGAACTCATGAACAGGGCTTATTATACATAGTAACAAAAATAGAAAAAGCTATAATCAAAAAACAGAACTTATGCTACAATACTTCCATGACAAACTTAAGGCTTCTTGAGCAGTTTCGCTCGTTTTACTTTAAAAACTATCCCGATGATATGGAAACACAGATCTCTTACTTCGCTGTTTTCGGCGGACTTGACTGGGATATTGACACCACAAAAAGCCTCAAAGAACTTATCCACACTTTAGTACTGGAAAACTTTGACGAACTCTATGAAAAAGTGCAGGAACTTACACTCGGTGATAAATCCTACAAACGCTTACTTCGTGCTTTGGCAGTCGGTGATCGCAAAATCTTTTCAGCTTTTAACCGGGCAGGATTAAATAACGGTAATGGTGGTGCTGCACTGAACTACTTGCAGGAAAAAGGTCTTATCGAAATGGAATACTCTCGTGAAGTCCATCCAAGACAAGAGTCTCCCAAAGCAAAACTCAAACGTGCAGATGCAAAACACAGAATTTCTCATAAAGTCTTTTTTACTTATCCTTTTATACGCTTTTGGTTTTATTTTATAAGTCCCAATTTTAAAGCTATTCAAGAAGGAGATTTTGAAAAAGTACTGGAAGACTTTGAGCTTAGACATAACTCATACACAAGTCTTGTATATGAAGAGTTATCTGAACTGTTACTAAACTATAATCTTAGAGATGCGCATATTATCAGCTCAGGAAGTTATTGGGATGCCAATGTTGAGATAGATATCTTGACAGTAACAGAAAATCAGAGAATATACGTAGGTGAATGTAAGTGGACAAATCACAAAATAAATAAAAAAGAACTGCATAAGATCAATGACAAATGTCAAAGACTTAACATAGTCCCTACCCAGATCGTGCTTTTTTCAAAAAGAGGTTTTTCCAAAGAACTCGAAGCGATGGCGGGGGTAAACCTGGCACTTTATTCAAGTGAGGATTTTAAAGCACTTGTCAAAAGCAACCCAAAAGGTTCCAATCCAAAAATGCTTTTTAGCTAACAATCCTTAATGCTTCATATGCTTCTTGTAGAAGCTGGAATTTATTCGTGTAATGTTCCACCATATGAGGTGCTTCATGGAATACTTTATCGGGATGATACACTTTTGTCAGCTTCTTATAACTTTTCTTTAATGCATCTTGACTCGCACCTATCGGGCATTCTAAGATCGTATAGAAGTGTTTTTTCTCTTCTATAGTATTCTCTTTTACAAGATCACCAAAGCTGAAACTTGCAAAGTCACTATAGAGTTTTGACATAAACTTATTATCGAAAGTGTACTGAATTTGATAGTGGAGAATATGCTTTTTATTGAGTGCTTTTTCCAATCTTGATTTCGCTTTAAAGTCACTCACGTCAACAACAAGTGAAATATCCGTCCCCCTCTCAACATAAACTTCAAGTTGTGAACGCATATAATTTATTATCCAGGCATTTGGTTGGTCAAGGGATATAAGTACTGTATTTTTATCGTATGCATAAAGGTTAACCTTTACGGTTTCAGGTTCTTCCATTTTATTCATTACGATTTTAATAGGTTGAGAACCGTACTTGAGCATTGAACGGAGAAAAAATTGATGATTGAAGTCGTGCACTTTTGCATGATGTTCACTCAGTTTATGTAAAAAATCTTCTCGAATTTGCTTTAAAGACTCATTTCTAAATACCAAAACAGCTTTAGGCAAAAAGAGCATGCCACGTGTGTGATGGTTTAAAAATTCCCGCATCCACGGTGTATTTAGAGTATCAAAGTCTGTAGTAATAAGAATAAGATTGTCGCGTAGTACGATATCCATATTGCCTACCTCTTTAGTTTGATGTCTTAAAAAAGCAAATATAGTTCCAATTATTATATCTTAAAACTGTCTTGTTCGAAAGATCTACGAAATTCTTCTTTCATCTTCTTTATAGTTTTTTTGAGTATAATTGCAATATTAATTTAAGTAGAAACAAACAAGGACTCTATTTTGCGTGAAAACATGAATGAAAAATGTGCAGTTGTTGGGATTTTTGGTCATGAGGAAGCTTCTAAACTAGCTTATTTCTCTCTCCATTCTCTCCAACATCGTGGTCAAGAAGCTGCAGGTATCTCTTCTGCAGACGGTCAAAAAGTACACACTATCAAAGATCGCGGTTTAGTTATGAAAGTTTTTAATGAGAAAAAACTAGAAACTTTAAGAGGAACTAGTGCAGTAGGTCATACAAGATACTCAACTGCAGGTGATGACTCAATCTTAGATGCACAACCAGTTTTTGCAAGATACGATCTTGGTGAAATGGCAATCGTTCACAACGGAAACCTTACAAATGCTCAAGAGGTAAGAGACTCTTTAATTGAAAAAGGTGCTATTTTCCAAACATTTATGGATACGGAAAATTTAATTCACCTGATTGCAAAAAGTTCAAAAGAGAAACTGCTTGACAGAATTATCGATGCAGTTGAAAAAATCGAAGGTGCTTTCTCATTAGTATTTTTAAGTAGAACAAAAATGTTCGCTATGCGTGATCGTCATGGCTTTAGACCACTAAGTCTTGGTCGTTTATCAAACGGTGGATACATAGTTGCTAGTGAGACATGTGCATTTGACCTTGTAGGTGCTACTTTTATCCGTGACGTAGAACCGGGTGAATTACTTGTGTTTGAAGAGGGAAAAGCACCTCAAAGTATTAAAGTATTTGAGCCTACTCCAAAACACTGTATTTTTGAGTATGTTTATTTTGCTCGTCCGGACTCAACTGTATTTGGTCAGTCTGTGTATAAAACAAGAAAAAATATGGGGAAAGAATTAGCGAAAATTGAGCCAATTGAAGCTGATGTAGTTATCCCTGTTCCAGATGGTGGTGTTCCTGCTGCAATCGGTTATGCGCAAGAGAGTGGTATCCCTTACGAAATGGGTATCATGAGAAATCACTACATCGGCCGTACGTTTATCGAACCTACTCAAGAGATGCGTGATCTTAAAGTAAAAATGAAACTTTCTCCAATGCCTGAAGTAATTAAAGGTAAACGTGTAATCGTGATTGATGATTCTATCGTTCGTGGTACTACTTCAAGAAGAATCGTTAGAATGCTAAAAGAAGCAGGTGCTGCTGAAGTTCATATGCGTATCTCTTCTCCACCGACAACAGATCCATGTTTCTACGGTGTTGATACTCCGGATAAAGATAAACTGATCGCAGCAAATATGAGTGTAGATGAGATCTGTAAATATATTGAAGCAGATTCATTAGCTTATCTTGATGAAGCAGCATTACTTCGTAGTGTAAATGCTGAAGAAGAGACATATTGTACAGCTTGTTTTACAGGTAAATATATCGTTTAATGCAACAAATCTATACATTTGGCAGCTACTTAAAAGATAAGTTTGGCTGCAAAGTTTATAAAGTTGGTATAAACATCTCGGGATTTACATGCCCAAATATAGATGGAACAGTAGCAAAAGGGGGTTGTACCTTTTGTGAAAATGACTCTTTTAGTGCTAGTACCGATCAGGTACAAGAATTAAAAGGGTTTCATCTCAATCTCAATTCTCAAGAAAATCCTTTTTTAGAAAAACAGCTTTTACAACTTGAACAGCAGTTTCAAGCAATCTCGGCAAGACAAAAAAAAGAGTACGGGGCTGAAAAGTTTCTTGTATATTTTCAATCATTTACAAATACCTATGCTCCTTTTGAAACCCTCAAAGCACTTTACGATAAAGCCTTAACATTTGAGAATGTTGTAGGTCTGAGCATCGGGACAAGAAGTGATTCTATTACAGATGAGACCTTAGAATATTTGTCTGAACTCTCACGTAAAAAAGAGATCTGGATTGAATTTGGAATACAATCGGTTTACGATGAAACATTAGAGCGTATCAACCGCGGACATGACAGTGCAAATGTAAAAGAATGGATACTTAAGTCAAAAGCAGCAGGCTTACATGTTTGTGGGCATCTTATCTTCGGTTTACCGGGTGAGACTCAAGAAATGATGTTAGAGACTGCAAAACAGGCATATGAATGGGGTATAGACTCTGTTAAATATCATCCTCTTTATGTCGTTAAAAGAACAGCACTGGCGAATGAGTATGCACGTGGAGAGTTCCAGCCCATCAGTGAAGAGCTTTACCTTGATACTCTTTTAAAAGCAATTGAGATGAAACCTGCTAATGTCAACGTACAAAGAATCACTGCAGGGATAGATGACAATTCTCTCTTAGCACCACAGTGGTGTAGAGATAAAAATGAGCAAGTACGACATATTAATGCTGCTTTGAAAAAAGTAGGCTTAAAATATTAGTGAGCTTTGACACTAACAAAATCTGATACGTTTCTAAAATAAGGCGGGTAATCAAAGTATACTCTGAACTGTTTTGCTTTGCCTGCACCTAATTTCTCTGCAATTACAAACTCTTTAGTTATAGTTTGAGGTTTATCTTTATCTATTCCCATCCCTTCATTCAGGAATTTAAATAAGCCTGTTGATTGAAAAAAGTTTTCACCTTTTACATTACCTGTAGCATGACCACGGTTTACAAGCTTTATTTCAATTGTTACTTTTCCAATCGTAAAATTTCCTGTGTTTTGTACAATACCCGTGTAAACTATCTTCTCAACAGATAAAAGTCGTTTATTTTTTAATTTAGAGAGCTGAACTTTCTTAGTATATTTATCAACAACAATCACACTTAATATAAATAAAAATAGAGTAATAAGGGTTACTGAAAATAACATTGAAGTTTTTAATGAAGTCTTCTTTTGTTGTAGTGACTTATATACACCAAAGAGAAAAAGAAGAAATATTATAAAAAAAGTTATATAGTGTACGTAATTTAATTCGGTCATTGACAATCAGCCTCTAAAGAAATATTATAGTTATACTCATACTTAAATGGTTCAACAATGATTTTGAACTCTTTCGTTTCATTTTGTAAGAGTCCATCTATATCTATCGACATTTTTTGCAATGGCTTTAATCCATAGATGTAATTTTTAAATTTATTGCTTGAAGCTTTAAATACATAAGCGCTAACTCTACATTCTCTAAAATCTCTAGTTGAAATGTTTGTCACTTTCCCTTTTACAACTACCGCTTCAACAAAATTAAGTTTTTTTTGACTTAAGAATTCCACTTTGTTTTTAAAAATGTACTCGTGTAATTTTATATATCCATAGCTTGGGCCAAGGACTACAATAGTAAAAGCAAGAAGAACTAAGAATATGGCTGTTTTTAGTTTCTCTCTCATGAAAAGAGCTAAAACAATCAGAAGAATAAAAAGGACTAATATACTTCCAAAGAGTATAAAGTCCTGAGTAACGAGTCCATCAACAAAGTTTTGGAATTTACTGCTTCTCATCAGGACTACTTATCGTCCCTCGAATTTTTTTCAGCAATACCGCTCATACCGAAACGACGAGCAAGTTCTTGCTTGATACGATCAGGAGAGATGTTTTTACTTGCAAGGGCAACCAACATGTGATATGTCAGATCGGCTGCTTCATAAACCATCTCTTCTTCATCGTTGTCTTTGTGTGCGAAACAATATTCACCCGCTTCTTCGACAACTTTTTTAAGGATGGTATTTTCACCCTTATGTAAAAGTTTTGCCGTCCAAGATTCACTCGGATCTGAATTTTTACGCTCTTGGATAGTGTGATAAAGTGTATCTATTACACCATATGCAGCTGTAGTATCTACTTCTACTTCACTAATAGTTTCTCCACTCTCAAGCTCTGTAAAAAAGCAAGATTTTCTGCCCGTATGGCATGCCACACCTTCTTGTGTCACTTTGATCAAAAGAGTATCGTTATCGCAGTCGATATTAAATGAATGGATTGTTTGTATATGCCCGCTGCTCTCCCCTTTTTTCCAAAGTCTTTGTTTACTTCTAGAGAAATAGTGAGCTGTTTTTGTTTCCAATGAAAGTTTGAGTGCTTCTTTATTCATATAAGCCATCATAAGCACTTCATTAGTTGCCACATCTTGTACGATAACAGGAAGAAGCTCTTGCTTCTCCCAATCTATTCTATTTAATATCTCTTGCATTATTATTGTGCCGTAGATGTTCTTTGTTGAGCATTTTTCATATCTACCCAGATATTTGGTGTTGCTCCACCAGGCGTTAAGAAAATTTTAGCGTCTTTATTCTCACGAAGCGCATCATTAAATTGCCCTTGTACTTTAATCTGCTCTAATTGTAAAAGTTTCGTTGTTAATGACTTAGAAATTAAATCATTTGCTTTAGCACGAGATTTTGCTTCAATCATAACTGCATCTGCTTTACCTTGTGCTTCAATACGTGCTTTATCTGCAACACCTTGTGCTTCAGCTGCACGTTTTAATGCATCTTGTTTTGCACGTTGTACTTCTTGTTGTGCACGTTCAACTTCTTGCTTTGCAACTTGTACACGTTCAATTTGATCTTTTACTTTTTGTGGAAGTACTATCTCACGAAGTTGTACTGATTGTAAAATTGCAGGTGAGTTTTCTAAACCTTCAATGTTTTCTCTAATACCTGTTTCAATAGCACGAGCTATTGTATTTCTTTCACGAGGTAATAATTCAGCTTCATATTTACCTACAACATTACGTACCACGTCACGAACAACAGGATTGATGATTTTATCTTCCCAGCTAAATCCCCAGTTAGAGATTGTTTGTGCTGCTAATTGAGAGTTCAGACGATATTGAACAGTTAATTCGATGCTTACCGGTAAACCACGTTTATCAAGTACCGTAATAGCAGGTTTTGTTAAGATCCCTGAAGTATTTGAAGTAGCTTCAATTTTACTTGCATAGTTTATTACACGTACTTTTGTATCTACAAGATATACTTTTTGAATGATTGGGATGATGAAATGAAGTCCCGGTAAAAGTGCTTGGTCTTCATACTTACCATTTGTACTTAAAATACCTCTTTGTCCCTCTTCAATAATTGTAAAAGGTTTTGCAAGAACTAAAACAATTACAATAGCAATGATAAAATATAAAAGTCCCGCTTTTCCACCACCAAAGTTAAACTCAATATTAGGCATTTGAGGACCTTTTGGACCGTTATTGCCGCCACCTGAGTTTGATGATGTTTTTTTATAGCCGCTTTCACTTTTTTTCTTGTTAAAATAATCATTCATATCTGAGGCCATTTTAATACTCTCTTCTTTCATTTTAATCTTTCCTTCTTCCTTCTGTTTCTGACATCTTGATGTCAAACTTTTCAAGGAAACATCGCAAAAGCGAACGATTCCCTTGTTTTATGACCTGAGCGGTCTAAAAGAACTTACTTCTTTTACCTAGTCAATATATGTAAGGTAGTGCTCGTATTTCGCATTACGTCCAAAAACAATATCAAAATATGTACTTTGAAGTTTCTCTGTAATCTCACCACGAGAACCGATACCGATTGCTCTAGCATCAACTTGTGCAACTGGAGTAATTTCTGCAGCTGTACCTGTTAAGAATGCTTCATCTGCAACATATACTTCTTCACGAGTAATACGGCGACGAGATACTGTATATCCCATATCTTGTGCAATTTCAATAACAGTTTTTTGTGTAATAGATGCTAAAGCATTGTCACTTGGAGGTGTAATAATCTCACCGTCTTTGATCATGAAAAATGATGCACCGCTTGCTTCTGCAACATAACCTTGATCATCCAATAAAAGTGCTTCATCATATCCACAATCAATAGCTTCATATTTTGCCATTTGTGAGTTTAGGTAGTTTGCAGTAGCTTTTGCTTTACCCATATTTGAAGTATTAGCAGGTCTAGTCATAGAAGCAATTTTCAGCTTGATACCTTTTTTAAGACCCTCTTCTCCAAGATATGCGCCCCATTCCCATGCAGCCATTACAGTTTCAACAGGAGCATTTTTATGATAAACACCCATTACACCGTAACCTAAAAATGCAAATGGTCTGATATAAACGTTATCTCCAGTGAATTCATTTTTTCTAAGAAGTTCAATTTGTGCTTCATTCATCTCTTCAACAGAATATGGAATATCCATAAGTGTCATTTTTGCAGACTCTTTTAATCTTTTCGTATGGTCATTTAAACGAAAAATTGCATACCCTTTTGCAGTCTTGTATGCTTTTGTTCCTTCAATAACACCGTTTCCATAGTGTAGTGTGTGTGAAAGTACGTGTGTTTTAGCATTATCCCATGCTACAAATTCGCCATTCATCCAAATATATTTGGCTGCGTCCATTTAGTTTTCTCCAATAAGAATTACATATAAAATTGTGTTATTGTACCCTAAATGACGTTTAACTTATATTAAAAATTCTAGAGGAATAAAATGGGAGTAAAAAACTATTTTAAACTAAAAAAATATGCATTAAAAGTACTATAATTTACTTGAAGTTTTCAAAATATTAAAAGAAAATTTTTTTAAAAAGGGATTACAAGAAAGCAAGCGGGGTAAGGCTTGCTTCTTGCAGATTAAGGAGAAATGAAATTTGAAATTTGTTTTTTATATTTTAGAACTCAACTTGAGCAGTTAGCATATATTGAGTACCATTTTCGTTAGTATGAGCTGTATTAGTCATGTCACCTTCATTATCAGTAACGATAACGTTAGCTACCCATTGAACGTTTCTGTTCATGTCCCATGCGAAACCAGCGATATAAGATTTTTTCTCATATTCTTTTGTTCCAGATACAACCATTGCACCTTGGTTTGCTTTTGGAGTCCAGCTGTCATAACGACCAAGGATTCTATATTGTTTTTCAGCACCTAAACGGTATTCACCATTGAAAGAGTAACCTTTACCAGCTTGTTTAGAAACGTAAGTTGAATTCTCAGCAGTATCTTCAGATTTTACGTATTGAGCAGATAATAAGAATGATGGTTGGTTATATACAGTATGGAAACCGTAGAAAACTAAATCATCGTTTTTACCAGCAATTGCACCAGCTTTGTGTGCTTTATTGTATTGACCATAGAAAGATGCATCCCAATAAGTTAAAGTATCTTGCTTGTCTTTACCGTTAACACCAAGAATGTGAGCAGTAGTTCTCCACTCAAAACTCATGTCTGTTCCTGCTTGATATGCATGGTAACCTTCACCGTTGAAAAGACCGATATCAGCATCAAAATATTTAGTTTTTGTTTTTGTCATTACACCAAAGTCTGCTGAGTTAGATAAGTCACCATCTCTTTTTGACTCGATAAGTACTTTAGAGATATCACGGAAATACCAAGAGTTGTGCTCTTCATAGTCATGCCATGGTCTGTGAGCCAAACCGATTTCAACACCTGTATATGGAAGAATATCATTTAAGTATAAGTAAGCATATTTAGCACGGATTTTTTCATCTCCAGTCACATCTTTACTCATATCGAATGTTACACGATAGTATGATTTTGGATCATCAAGAAGATATGCTTTTAATTGAAAATATGCACGACGAATTTGAAATTCAGACGAGTCTGTTGAAGTGTTTTCAGTACCATCAGATAATGTTTTATCTCTATCATTATATACATAACCAAGGTATGTTAAACCTGAAAATTTTAATTTGTCAGCATGAGAAAATACTGAAGTTGAAGATTTAATCTCTGTACGACCTTCACCACCTTGAGTGAATACTTGACCATTTGCATCTTGGAAAAGTTTTACATCAGATGCTGAAGCAGCAGCTGAACCTAAAGTTAAAGCAGCTAATGCTGATAAAACAATTTTATTCATTTTTGAATTCCTTTTTTTCGTTTTTGTTTGTTCGGCGAAAGTATAAATTAGCAAGGTTACACAATGATTACAAAACAACCCTTATTTCGTAACCTTTTTGTAACCTTGCTGTTTTATTATTTCGCCAACAATTTACAAAAGGAGCAAAGTTATGAAATATAACAATATAAAAGAATTACTTTCTGTACTAATCTTTTCATTTTTAATCTTTGCCAATCCTATTGTAAATACACTTACTTTTGATATGACTAATGCTAGTAAAATCATGCTAGATATTGAAATGGAATCTGAAGAAGTAGAGTTAGAAGAAGCTGAAGAAGAAAATGAAGAAGAAAGCAAAAATGCATTTTTTCTTAGCTACTTTTCATTATCTAACATCTATTCTAATGGTGCACAACCAACATATCAAATCCAATCACATACATATCGCACTAACGCGTCTTTATTAAAACCTCCAATACTTTAATTCATACAACTTAATCATTCGTTATATTCAAAGTTTGACTTCATAGATAATGTTTTTCTATGTTTGTTCACCTTTTTGGATTCCTTGTCTATGAATTCAGCTTTGCAATATACACAAAATTTTTCACTGTTATTCAAGGCTAAATTCATAGATAACGTTTTCGTTTGTTTGTTCACCTTATTGAATTCCTTATCTATGAGTTCAGCTTTGCATATACAATGTTTACAAAGCAAAAAAATAAAATAAAAAAAGGAATTCATAAAATGAATAAAATTGTATTATCAGCTTTAGCTGCTTTAACTTTAGGTGTGGTTGCTGCAGAAGCAACTCCAAATCCAACTCTTGAACCAAAAAATGTTGCTAAGGTAACTGGTATTGAGCATGATATTCTTGAAAGAATCCATTTTTCAGGTGACTTGAGATTAAGATATGAGAGTAAAGAAACGTACTACAGAGATGGTACTGAGACTACAAATAAGTACACTTATCACAATAGATATAGATTAAGATTAATTGGAGCTGTAGATTTAACTGAAAATTTAACATTTGAAGCTGGAATGAGAAGTGGATATGCAAATCCAACTTCAGGTAATCAGACATTTTCAAATGACAAAGCTTTAAGTGATTACATGTGGCAATCAATGAGATTTAATATTTTAAACCTTACATATAAAAATGGAGACTCTACAGTAAAAGTTGGTAGACACCCGTATATGATATATAGACCAATCAAGTCACAGCTTATTTGGGATAACGACTTATCGTTCAATGGTTTAAGTTATAACTATGAAAATGACTCTAGAATCATTAACGTAGGTGCTAATCAACCAACATATGCTGAAAGAATCAACTCAAGAGATAATGTTAATCTATATTTTGCACAATATGTTGAGAAAATGAAATTTGACAACTCTCAATTAAACTTAGGTGCAGGTATTTATTACTATGACGGTTTAAAAGGGAATACTGCTATGTATTATCCTGAAGACGATGGTAAAAAAATGGGTAATACATTTGTAACAGATTTATCTGGAGCTGATGTATATGAAAACGATTTCCACATTGTTGAAGGGTTTGCAGAGTTAAAATTTAAAGATGTATTTGGTAAACCTTTTACAGTTGCTGCTGGAGTAGCATACAATGCTGCAGCAAGCAATAAAAACTTTGGATATGATTTAGCTTTTCAAATAGGTAAAGCAAAAAATGTTCATGATTGGCAAGTGAAGTATTCTTATACTGATATTCAAGAAGATGCTGTACTTGGTGATCATAGTGACTCTGATAACTTCGGTGGTGGTAGTGCTGCTAGAGGACATGCGATTAGAACAAAATATAAATTTGGCAAAAATACATACCTTGCTGGAACATTCTTTTATAACACACTTTATGGACAAAGAAATGGTTCTACTAAACCAGCTGCAGACTATGAGCGTGTGCAATTAGATGCAATTATAAAATTCTAATAAACAAATTTCAAATTTCATTTCTCCTTAATCAATATATCCAGACTCTGTCTGGGTATACTCTTCATATGTAATCAATCTGTAACCTTATTGTTTTATACTTTCGCATCTTAAAAAAAACAAGAAGGTAATTCAAAATGACAAAAATGGTTAAAATTGCTCTTGCTGCAACAGTATTAGCTGGTGGCTTAAGTGCTAGTGATGTTATCAAAGGTAGTGGTGCTTCTTTCCCTTATAGTGTTTACCAAAAATGGATTAAAGCATACAACAAAGAAACTGGTGTAAAAATTGACTATATCAAAAAAGGTTCTTCAAAAGGAATCAAAGATGCTCAAGCACGTGCAGTTGATTTTGCTGGAACTGATGCTCCTCTTTCTCCAAAAGACTTAAAAGAAAACAAACTTTACCAATTCCCTGGTGTAGTTGGTGCTATCACAATGGGTTACAATGTTCCAGGTCTTGAAAACCTTCAATTAAGCCGTGACGCTATCGTTGCAATCTCAAGCGGTAAAGTTGCTTACTGGGATGATGCAGTAATCGCATCTGCTAACAAAGGTATGAAACTTCCACACGAAAAAGTAACTTTCGTTCACCGTGCTGACGGTAGTGGTACTACATACAACTACACTTACTTCCTTTCAAAAGTATCTAAAGACTGGAGAGCTGAATTTGGTGCGAAAAAAGCACTTAACTGGCCAGGTTCACAACATATCGGTGGTAAAACAAACTCTGGTGTAGCTGCACTTATCAAACAAACTCCATTCTCTGTTGGTTATATGGATTATGCTGATGCTAAAAACAACAATATTGCAATGGCTGCTGTAGAAAACAAAGCTGGTAAATATATTAAACCAGAACTAAAATACTTCCAAGCTGCTGCTGCTAAAGCTGATTTAAATCCTGCTAAAGATTTCTATGCAGTAATCGCTGACCCAGCTGGTGAAGATTCTTACCCAATGGTAGCTGCTACATTCATCTTAGTTCCAGCAGAAAAAGCTGACATGGATAAAAAAGTAACTACATTCTATGCATGGTCATACAAAAATGGTCAAGAGATTGCTAAAAGTTTAGGTTTCGTTCCACTTCCTGAATCTTTAACAGCTAAAATTGACACATACTGGGCAGAAAAAGGTATTAAATAATACCTTTTTCACCCCCTCCCCTTTTTCGTGTAATCCTCTTGTAATCTTATTTTATATATAATTCCGTAATTTTTTTAATTTTTAGGTTTGTCGATGGAAAAAATATTTCAAAAACTCTCATTGAGTAGTGCTTCTTTAGTTCTCGTTATTCTTATCGGGATATTCATTACTTTATTTCATGCTGCTAAGCCTGCAATAGATGAATTTGGTTTGGGCTTTATAACAGATCCCGATTGGAATAAAGAGGTAGTTATCGACAATGCTCCTGTGACTCCTGCTACAACAACCAATACAGATGAAACTGCTGATGAAGATGATTGGATGTTAGATGATGGCTTACTGAATAAAAATACAAAAACGGTGTATGGTGGATGGATCCCAATTGTCGGTTCAATTCTTTCAACACTTATTGCCCTTATTTTCGCTTTACCTATAGCAATGGGTATTGCCGTATTTTTATCAGAAATTGCACCTAAAAATATCTCAAATATAGTAGGTATTGCCATTGAGCTTTTAGCAGCTATTCCGTCGATTATTTTCGGTATGTGGGGACTTTACTATTTTGCACCTATTATCGCTGATATCGTAGGTGGCTATCAAGTTTCACTTTTAACGGCAGGTCTTGTTCTTGGCGTTATGATCTTACCGTTTATGGCAGCAATCACACGTGATAGTATGAATACTACACCGAGTGTTTTAAAAGAATCCGCGTATGCACTTGGTGCTACAAAATTTGAAGTTATTAAAGATATTATTTTTCCATACTCTAAAGTAGGTATAATAGGTTCAATTATTTTAGCCCTAGGACGTGCTCTTGGGGAAACAATGGCTGTAGCGTTTCTAATCGGTTCTGTTTTTTCTTTACCGGGTGCAATTAACGATCCGACAATTTCTATTCCTGTTGCTATGGCAAATAACTTCGGTGAAGCAAGTGGTATGGGAGAGAGTGCACTGTTTTATTTGGCACTTTTACTTTTTGTGATCAGTTTCTGTGTTATTTCACTTGCGAAATTTTATTTTCTTAGAAAGGCTAAATAATGAGACTTCTTTTAAATAAAATCTTTTTAGCACTCTCTATCCTTTCAGCACTGATAGGTCTTGCATTTTTAGGATGGATTTTAGTTACTCTGTTTATAAAAGGATTAAGTTCTTTTCACTTTAGCCTCTTTTTAAATGACTTGGTTGAAGGTGGTTTACGTAACCTTATTATTGGACAATTGATTTTAGCCGCTCTTGCTTCATTAATCGGTATTCCAATCGGTATGACTGCCGGTATTTATATTCAAGAATACGGTCGTGGAAGATATGCATCTTTCATCAGAGACCTTAGTGATGTGATGATGTCTGCACCTTCAATTGTAATCGGGGCATTCGTATATGCAGTTATTGTTGTACCAACTGGTGGTACAAGTGGATATGCAGGTTCTATTGCACTTGCCATTATGATGATTCCCGTTGTTATTAATACAACCGATTCTATGCTTTCACTTGTCCCTCGTGAACTACGTGAAGCTGGAATTGCACTTGGAGCCAGTAAATACAAAGTAATTATCAACATTGTTATAAAAGCGGCTAAAGTAGGTATAATGACAGGTATTTTACTTGCATTTGCAAGAATTATAGGGGAAACAGCACCGCTTCTTTTTACATCTGAGACATCAAACTATTTTAGCTTGAATCTTACAGAGAGTTTCCCGTCACTTTCGGTAAGTATTTATAACTTAGCGAACGAACCAGAACAATCTAGTAGAGATTTAGCTTGGGCAGCTTCATTTATACTAACAGTTTTAGTTCTGATCATCAATTTAAGTGGTAGATATATCACAAGACATAAGAAATAAGGATATAGCAATATGGCAATTATGAAAATTAAAAAGTTCTCTTTTACATACGCAGGTGTGGATAACCCATCATTAAAAAACATCAATCTACCGATCGAGCAAAATAAAATTACAGCTCTTATCGGTCCGAGTGGTTGTGGAAAATCAACACTGCTTCGCTCGCTAAATAGAATCCATGATCTATACCCTGGAAATAAATATGACGGAAAAATTGAACTTCTTGATCTAGAAAGCGGAAAATACAACAATATCTTAGATATCAAAAAAGAGAATGAATTTATCAAACTTCGTCAACAAGTAGGAATGATTTTTCAAAAACCAACTCCATTTCCAATGAGTATTTTTGATAATGTCGCTTATGGTCTTAAAATTGCAGGTATCAAAAATAAAACAGAACTTCAAGACAGGGTTGAAGCAGCTTTAAAAGGTTCTGCTCTTTGGAAAGAGGTTCACGACAGACTTGATAAGTCTGCAATGGGTCTTTCAGGTGGGCAGCAACAACGTCTTTGTATTGCAAGGGCTGTTGCAGTAAAACCTGAAGTTTTACTTTTTGACGAACCAACTTCTGCACTAGACCCTATTTCAACTGGTGCAATTGAAGAGCTAATTGTAGAGCTGAAAAATGAAGTAAGTATCGCTATCGTTACACACAACATGCAGCAAGCAAGCCGTATCAGTGATTACACTGCATTTATGTATTTAGGTGATTTGATAGAATATGACAAAACAGAAACTATATTCTTAAATCCTACAGAAAAACAAACAGAAGACTATATTACTGGTCGTTTTGGATAAAAAGGAGAGATGAGATGTTACAAACATTTAAAACAAGCGTAAATGAAGTTCAAGAGAAACTTATCAATATTGGAAATGATCTTGTAACGGCGAATGAGATCATCGTTGACGCTATTACAGACTGTAATGTAGAAAAATTCAATAATGCAAGAGATTATATTAAAAACATCTCTTCAAAAACAAATGAAATAGATAACCTGATTATCAAAATTTTAGCTCTATATACACCGGAAGCAAAAGATCTTAGACAAGTAGTGGCTTATTTTAAAATCACTAACGAACTTTCTCGTGCATGTGCAAATACGAGAAGCTTCATCAGAGGTTTTACGGATATTTGTACTGATTTGGAAGAAGATACTATTTCTGAATATGCTATCCCTATGCAAAACTCTACAATCAGAGCTGTTAAAACTGCTGTAAGCATGATAAGCTGTAATGATTCTGATGAATTAAGAGAAAGATATGAAGAAGTGTTAATCGAAGAGAATAAAACTGACGATCTTTACTCAATGATTGAGAAAAATCTAATTCAAAAAGCGGAAACATCAAGTGGAGAATTTGAAAAATACCATAGAATGTTAAGAGCTTTAAGAAAAAGCGAAAAAATTGCTGGCCGTGCTATTTCTATGGCAAATCTCCTGCTCTACGCTAACGTAGGCGGCTCATTACAAGCTTCATAAGACAAGGGTAAAAAGTGCTAAAGTTTCATGAAATAGTTCTAAGAAAATTTTTAGCACTTTTCTTCGTACTCTCTGTAATCATAGGCAGTATCGTCTATTTCTGGGAATACGATTTTTACCTTGAAAACACAAAAAAATCTCTTCTACAAGATATTCAGCTTATTACTCTTCAAATTAATAAAGATACCGATCTTGATAAGCTTGTACAACAGGTCAAAGAACAGCTCGGTATTAGAATAACGATTATCGATGCAGATGGTATTGTAATAGCCGAATCACACAAAGACAAAACCCAAATGGAAAATCATCGTTACCGCGAAGAGATTATGCAAGCCGATTTAGAGGAGTACGGTTTTAAAAAAAGGCACTCAAACACACTGAATCTCGATCTGCTTTATGTAGCAAAAAAATATACTATTCAAGAGAAAACAATTTACGTTAGAATGGCAGTAGAACTTCGAGGAATCATAGAAAAAATGCTTCAGCTTGCTCTAAAAATATTTTCTGCCCTGACACTCTTTTTTATTGCTATCTTTTACGTGACATATAAAATCAATTCCCAAGTTGAACATGAAGTAAGCAACATTATCAATTTTTTAAAATCGATGGTAAAAAAACAAAAATCGACTTTCATTCAATCAGAGTATTCACAGGAATTTGCACTCATTACAAAACTCTTAACAAAAGTTTCTCAAATCATTGTAAAACAAGAGAAGAAAAAATCAAAATATACAAATAAACTCAAAGATCTTAATAAACAAAAAGATGACATTATCTCGGCAATTTCTCATGAATTTAAAAATCCTATTGCCATTGTAAATGGATATTCCCAAACTTTACTTGAAGATCCTAACATTAATCAAAACATCCGACAAAAATTTTTAACAAAGATCCATAATAACGGAACAAAACTGAGTGAACTTATTGATACGCTTCGTCTTTCACTAAAACTCGATTCACATCAACAGTCTTTAAAAGTAAGTACATTCAGTTTAGGTGAACTTCTTGAAGATTGTGCAGAAAATATCAAGATTAACTATCCAGGTCGTGAAATACTTATTAACGGTCCAAAAGAACAACAGATCCATGCAGATCCTACAATGATGAGTATCGTCTTTTCTAATTTAATAGAAAATGCAATTAAATACTCTGAAGATGAAGTCGTCATCAATTTTGATCATTTACATATTGACATCATCGATACCGGAATCGGTATTAGTCAAAAAGACCTTGAAAATATCACTAGCAAGTTTTACCGTGTACATAAAAACACTTGGAACAATTCTCTTGGACTGGGACTATTCTTGGTTGACAACATCATTAAACTACATAGTTTTAAACTCACAATAGCAAGTGAAGAAAATAAAGGTTCCACTTTTACAATCCACTTCTAATCAACTCTTTTTGTAATCCAAATGTAATCTAGCTAGCTTATCATTTCATAATATTTCTAAGGAATAAACATGAAAATGCGTGAGTTTAGCATACAAACTAAGAAGCTGGAATACTTGGGATATGCTCAAGAAGAACTAAGCCTCAATGTTATCGAAGATCATTTGTATTATGAACTTGATGTTCCTCAAGAATATATAAAAAATTTAGAATTAACAGAAAATGCATTGTATATCAAACTGATAGACAAAGTAAGATATTTCAATGAAGATTGGTATGTTAATATTCAAAGAATTGCATAATGATAGATATAGAACAAACGCTGCTAAACAAATACCCAAGACTTAAAAACTCAAAACTTATAAAATCTGCCGTTTCAAAATTTGCAGATTCTGTAATTCACCAAGACGAAATCAACAAATTTATGGAAAAAAATGTTCATCTCGGTAGTTACGAGTTTATTGATGAAGTATTAGAATACTTTAACTTCAATTTCTATGTAAACGATAAAGAGATTGAAAACATTCCTGCAACAGGGCGTGTTGTAATCATCGCAAATCATCCTTTAGGTGCCCTTGATGCACTTTCACTTATCAAACTTGTTTCAAAAGTGAGAAAAGATATTAAGGTGGTAGCAAATGATTTTCTAGATATCTTTGAAAACCTTCGTCCTCTTCTTCTGAATGTCAATGCTTTTACTGCAAAACAGAAGAAGGAATCTATCGAAAAAGTATATGAAGCACTAGAAAACGAAGAAGCAATCATCATCTTCCCTTCAGGTGAAGTAAGTCGTGCTACACCAACAGGAATTAAAGATAAAAAATGGAAGAAAGGTTTTCTAAAATTTGCATATAGAACACACTCACCAATACTTCCTATCTATATCGGCGGGAAAAACTCAAAAACTTTTTATTCGGTTTCTGCGCTAAACAAAAAACTCTCAACTGCACTTCTGCCAAATGAGATGTTCAAACAAAGAAACAATACAATTGAGATGGTTGTTGGTGAACTTATTCCTTCAGAAAACACTATGCCTAAAGGGATTGAACAAGAGCAATTGATCGATCTTTACAAGAAACACCTCTATAGCCTTAAGTCTAAAAAAAACTACTTTTTAACTCAAAAGGCGATAGCCCATCCTGAAAATCCTAAAATGTTAAGAAAAGAGTTAAAAAGCTCTCAACTTCTGGGTGAAACGAAAGACGGAAAGTCTATCTACCTTTATTCAAGTGATGATAAAAACTCTATTGTGATCAATGAGATTGGCCGTTTAAGAGAAGTATCATTTAGAAAAGTTGGTGAAGGTATCAATAAAAAACGTGATATAGACAAGTATGACAGATATTACAAACATATCATTTTATGGGACAATGAAGAGCTTGAAATTGTAGGAGCTTATAGAATAGCAGAGTGTAAAGAGATTGTTGAAACAAAAGGTGTTGAAGCACTTTATACGACAACTCTCTTTGATTTTAATGAAAACTTTTTACCTTATCTAGATGATGCCATAGAACTTGGACGCAGTTTTGTTCAACCTAAATACTGGGGAAGCCGTGCACTAGATTATCTATGGTATGGAATTGGAGCATACCTCAAAAACAATCCACAGATTCACTATATGTTTGGTCCTGTTTCACTCAGTGCAGCCTTACCGAAAACTGCAAAAGACATGATCCTTTATTTTTACGATCAAACTTATAAAGACACACAAAACCTGGTTACTGCAAAAATTCCTTACAACTTTAAAAGTGACAAAGATTTGACTAAAACGCTTACAAAAGAATTCGCTTCAGACGATCAAAAAGAAAATTTTAAAATACTGAAAAGATCTCTGAGTTCTATAGGAGCTAGTGTCCCTACACTTTATAAACAATACAGTGAGTTATGTGAAGAAGGAGGTATACAATTTTGTGCATATAATGTAGATCCTGACTTCTCAGACTGTATTGACAGTTTTATCGTTGTCTCAATCGATAAGATCAAACAAAAACAAAAGGATAGATACTTTGGACTATAAAAGTACCGAATGTCATATCCATGATGATTGTAAAGAAAAACTTGAATTACTGGATATAGCCTTTCAACCGATTGTAAATATAAATACAGGAAAAATATATGCGGTTGAGGCACTCCTTAGAAACTTTAGAGATATTGGCTGTCGTTCAATCTTCGAAGTATTTGACATAATGTATAAAGAGGGACGTCTCTATTGCTTTGATTTAGCCCTCAGAAGAAAAGCGATTAAAAAATTTACTCTAATTGAAAACTATGACAATCTAAAACTATTTTACAATCTTGACAACAGACTTTTTGAGATGTCTGACTTTACTCCCGGAAATACAAGTAAAATTTTACAAGAACTCAATATTAAACAAGAAAATATATGTTTTGAGATCTCAGAACGCCACGAAGTAGCAGATATTTTTGGTATGGAACAAGTACTGCAACACTATAAAAATTCTAATTACTGTATTGCTATAGATGACTTTGGTGTAGGTTATGCAGGTTATAAACTGCTTTTTGATTCTACTCCAGATATTATTAAAATCGATAGATATTTTTTACAAAACATAGAGAAAGATACCAAGAAAAAGATGATGGTAAAAAGTATTACACATCTTGCCATAGATCTGGGAATCAAAGTGATTGCAGAAGGTGTTGAAACTGAAAAAGAATATCTTACCTGTAAAGAGATCGGATGCCATTTTGCCCAAGGATATTTTATTCAAAAACCGACTCTTAATGTCGAAGAAATCCAGAAAAAATATCCTCATGTTGTAGAGGTTATCAAAAACGACAAACGGGAAAAAAAAGGTGGAAATATTCTCAAATACATCGATCATATCGAACCGATAAAATCGAAATATTCAATGCAAAAAGTAGTAGAATACTTTAAAGAAAAAAAGAATATTCCTGTCGTACCTGTAGTCAATAACAGTAACGAGCCAGTCGGCATTTTTTACGAGTCTCAGATCAAAGAGTATCTCTATTCTCCTTACGGTATGTCACTCTTGTTAAATGAAAACAAAGATACTTCAAGGCTAAAAAACTTTATTGTCAAATGTCCTTCTACAGATATTCGCAGTGACATTACAACAATCATTGAACTATACTCAAACAATGCAGAATCAAGCGGTATTATTATCACACAAAATACAAGCTATGTTGGTTTCTTGTCGGCAAGTAACATTATTAAAATAATGCATGAAGAAAATCTGTTAGCAGCACGCGATCAAAACCCATTGACAAAAATGCCTGGTAACAGAGTTGTTGAGAAAACTATCTCTACACTTTCATGCCACAAACCTCATATATTATGTTATTTTGACTTAGATAATTTTAAAGCATATAACGACAAATACGGTTTTAGAAACGGAGATAGGATCATTCAACTTTTTGCAGATATTCTGCAAAAATATCTTCCATCCTCTTTTTTCAAAGGACATATTGGAGGCGATGACTTTTTTGTATGTTCCGAAGTGACTCAAGAGGAAGAATATAAACAGATAGAATCAATCCTTGCTACTTTTGAAAACCAAGCAAAAACATTCTATTCCCCGGAAGATCGCAAGCGAGGTCATATAACAAGTACAGACAGAGAAGGGAAGAAAAAAGAGTTTAAACTATTAAGTGTCAGTGCATCTGTTTTATATGTAAATCCAAATAATTCCTCTCAATATACAAATCTAATTAATAATATTCTTTCCGATCAGAAAAAAATAGCTAAAACAGACCAAAATAGAATAGTTTCATCATCTCTTCTCTAAAAACTACTGATTAATTTTTAAGCAACAAATTTGTCTTAAAATCAAAAAAAAATCCCAAATGATTAAATTTTAATCATTTTAGGGCTAGTGCTTTATTGCAAATTCAGCTATACTAACGGTAGAAAATTTTAGGAGAGAATTATAATGGGAAAATTCGTTAATAGTGTAGAAGAGTTTTTCACATTTTGTGAAGAAAATGACGTTCAGTTTGTAGACTTCAGATTTACAGACATTAAAGGTGCATGGCACCACGTAACTTACAGAATGAGTGCTGTAAGTGCTGATATTTTAAATAATGGTCTTCCGTTTGACGGTTCATCAATCGAAGCTTGGCAGCCAATCAACAAATCTGATATGCTTTTAAAACCAGATGTTCCAACTGCTTTCTTAGACCCTTTTACTGCAGATCCGACTATCATCGTATTCTGTGATGTTTATGACATTTACAAAGGTCAAGCATATGAAAAATGTCCACGTTCAATGGCAAAAGCGGCACTTGCTCATGCTGATTCTTTAGGAATTGCTGATGCTGCATACTTTGGTCCAGAAAATGAATTTTTCATTTTTGACGATGTACGTTTCATCGATAATATAAATGAAGCTGGTTACAAAATCGATACTGAAGAGGGTGAATGGAACTCTCACACTGCATATGAAGATATGTACAATACAGCTCACCGTCCAGGTACAAAAGGTGGTTATTTCCCAGTAGCTCCAACTGATTCAATGGTAGATTTACGTGCTGAGATGATGCAAATATTAGAGCAAGTTGGTTTAGAAGTTGTTCTTGGTCACCACGAAGTTGCTCAAGGTCAAGGTGAAATCGGTGTTGTTTTCTCTGACATTATCGGTGCAGCTGACAACGTTCAAAAATATAAATATGTTGTAAAAATGGTAGCACACCTAAACGGTAAAACTGCTACATTTATGCCAAAACCATTATTTGGTGACAATGGTAACGGTATGCACGTTCACCAATCTTTATGGAAAGACGGTAAAAACTTATTCTACAAAGAAGGTGGTTACGGTAATCTTTCTGAGATGGCTCTTCACTATGCTGGTGGTATCTTTAAACATGCGAAAGCTGTTGCTGCATTAACTAATCCATCAACAAACTCGTACAAAAGACTTTTACCAGGTTTCGAAGCTCCAAGTATCTTAACTTACTCTTCTCAAAACCGTTCAGCTGCTTGTCGTATCCCTTACGGTGCAGGTGAAAAAGCTACTCGTATCGAGATGAGATTCCCGGATTCAAGTGCATGTCCATACTTAGCATTCGCTGCTATGATGATGGCTGGTCTTGACGGTATCGCAAACAAAACTATTCCAACTGGTCCAATGGATATCGATTTATTCGAACTTTCATTAGATGAAATTCGTGAAAAAGGTATCGTTCAAATGCCACACACTTTACGTGAAGCAGTTGAAGGTCTTATCGCAGATAATGACTTCCTTAAACCAGTATTTACTCAAGAGTTTATCGATACATTCCAACACTACCAATTCGAGCGCCAAATTTGGCCAGATGAAGGTCGTCCAACAGCATACGAGTTCAAAACAACTTACCAATGCTAGTTTTTTAGTATCTATATGCAAAATGCATATAGATACGCTTTCTTTTTTTCCACATTTTAGATCTTTTTACTTCTTTTTTAAAATAATTTTTGGTTATAATAATTACTATGAAAAACAATCCATTTAGTAAAGCAAATGACATTGTTATTAAACGTCGTAAAAACCCTAAGGGTGAATATGCACACTTAAATACGACAGAACTTTTAGATGCTGTAAAAAAAAGTGCCCACTCAACACACAGGGCAGATCTTGACATTCTCCTTGAAATCTTCTTAGATCGTTATAATGCCCGCCAAGATGAACTTGATCAACTTAATAAAGAATTGGAACAAAGAATTAAGACAGAAGTTCAAAAAAGTAAAACTTATCATAAACGTTATGAACAGCAAGCCAAAATGGCAGCCATGGGTGAAATGATGGATGCAGTTGCCCATCAATGGAAACAACCTCTCAATGCTCTTTCAATGATGGGTGATCTTTTGGTTTCAGACTATGAATCCGGAGATCTAACATTAGAGTCTCTTAAAGAGATGCGTGAAGATATGCAAGCACAAATAGATCATATGGTAACTACCCTTTCAGAGTTTAGAAACTTTTTCCGTCCAAAAGAGAAAAATGAAACTTTCGGCATTAAACGTTCAAGTCAAAGTGTAACACTTTTGGTAAAAGATGAGTTTTTAAAAAATAATATCAATATTAAAATCCTTCCTGACTATGAACTTCTCATATACGGTAATGAAAATGAGTTTAAGCACCTTGTTTTAAATATTATCAACAATGCAAAAGATGCTTTCAATGAAAGAAATGTCGAAAACCGTGAAATCACTATAGATTTCATGAAAGACGACAAATGCACATATTTAGAGATCAAAGACAATGCCGGAGGAATTCCGGAAAAGATCATTAGAGATATTTTCAAACCAGAAGTTACAACAAAACCTGAAGGTAAAGGAACTGGTATTGGACTTTACATGAGTACCCAGATTGCACAAAAACTCGGTGGTGTTTTAAGTGTAAGAAACGGTGACAACGGTGCTATATTTCAACTAAAAATTCCCCTTCCCCTATAAATTTCCAAATAACTCTTTTTCAAAAACTTTTTTTGCAATAAATCTGTAACCTTATTAGATTACACTTTGCGCATGAAATATAAGTCAATATTTGTATCGGATATCCATTTAGGTACTCGCTTTTCTCAAGCGGATCAGTTCTTAGATTTTCTCAAAAACACAGAAAGTGAAAATCTTTTTTTAGTCGGTGACATTATTGACGGCTGGGCCATCAGAAGAAAATTCAAATGGCATCAAACCCATTCAGATGTCATACAAAAGATCTTGCGTAAGGCAAGAAAAGGGACTCAGGTGTTCTTTATCACAGGTAACCATGATGAATTTTTACGCCCGTTTTCTCCTATATTAATGGGTGAAAATCTCAAAATAATCACTGAAACAGAATACAAAGCTGTCAATAAAAAACGCTATCTCATAACACATGGAGATTTTTTTGACAGTATTACTATGACAAAAAAATGGCTCGCACTACTTGGAGACATGGGATACGATTTTATCCTTTATCTCAACCATATTTTGAACAAGATTCGTAAGCTTTTTAAAATAAAAAAATACTGGTCACTTTCAAAATATGTAAAAGATAATGTTAAAAGTTCTGTGAGTTTTATTACCGATTTTGAAGGAATTTTGGCAAACCATGCACAAAGACAGGGTTTTGAAGGTGTCATCTGCGGACATATACATAAAGCCGAAGCAAAGATGATTGAAAATATTGAATATTTAAACTGTGGTGACTGGGTAGAGTCTTGCAGTTGCATCGTTGAACATTTCGACGGAAAGTTTGAGGTATTACATTGGCACGAGAGATAAAAGAGATAGTATTGGCACTTTCAGGCGGAGGTGCTCGCGGGGCGTATCATTTAGGTGTGTTACATTATCTTGATGAACACAATATTAAAGTAAAAGCGATCTGTGCAACTTCGATCGGTTCAATCGTCGCAACCAGTTATGCAGCGGGTATATCTCCAAAACAGCAACTGGAGATTTTAAAGTCCAAAGAGGTGAAAAAACTTTTTAAATTCAACTGGTTTAAAACTTCTGTTTTTAACATCGATACAAATGCTGCTATACTTAAAAAACTTGTTCCGTTGACTGATATGTCTCAACTAAGCATTCCTGTTTATATCACTGCCGTTGATCTAGACGAAGCACAAGAGAGAGTTTTTAATAAAGGGGATATATATCAGCTTTGTCAAGCATCCTCGGCACTTATACCTTTTTTTCAACCTGTTAAAATTGAGGAAAAAACTTACATTGACGGCGGCGTTTTTAATCACATTCCGATTGCACCGCTTATTAACTGTAAAGTACCTATTCTAGGCGTCAATCTTCATCCATTTGTAAAAAATGTAAACCCTTTGAGTCTTTTTTCTTATTTAAAAAGATCTATAACCTCTACTATGCAGAAAAATACGCAAAAAGCAAAAGAGTTATGCGATTATTTTATAGAATCACCGAAGATTACAGATTATTCTATTTTTTCGCTAAAAAATTTTGATGCCTTATTTGAACTTGGATACCAAGAAGCGAAGAAAACATTATTCAGTGAGAATTGATTAGCGAATAAAACTTGCATATACGATTTTATGAGTATGCAGTCCTTATATTGTCACCATTGTAAAACAGAGTATCAGGTACGTCAAGAAGATTTGAATCTGATGCGACAACATTACGGCAACTTTGATTCTAAAGAGTATAGAGGGGGCTGCTTTTTCAAAAATCTGGGTCGAATTAAGCGATCGATGAAAGCAAGGGAGAAAAATGACGGTTGATGTATGTGTAAGCAACTACGATGATGCGTTTATAAACGGGATAGAAGATATTATAGAAGACACTCTTGTACAGATGTTTGTTTTACATCCAAAAGATTTAAATGAGCTAGAAGAGGTACAGGAGTTATCGGACGAGCATAATAATATTTTTTATGCCCTCCCTTTAGAACTTTTAGACAAAGCATGTAATAAATGTGTCGGTGTATATATATCTACTATTGAAGAGCTTGAAGGTTTGGAAGAGCGTGTACTTATGATCGAAGAATCCAATCTAAATGAAGAATTTTACAAAGCACTGGACAATCATAAAGGGATCATTCTCAATGCTACAAAAGGGCATGAAGAATTAGAAAACTTTTTTGTAAGTATCAGCCCAGGCAGTGTAGATCTCTTTGATAACGATGAACTGAACAAACTCTCTATGAAAAAAATTGTTCTACAAAGCGGCTATCCAAAACATGAGTTTGACGATGTATATACATGTGTTGAAAAAATATCCCATGCAATGTTTCGATCAGAGCAAAGCATCACATTAGAAGCAACAAAAAACACTTTGCAGCTTTTTTCTTTGATGGGATAACATTTACCAAAAAGTTTATCTTTTAAAATGCTAATTTAGATATAAGTGATATTTACTTAAAAATTAGCATTTCAATCTTTACATAAACTTTATTAAAACCACCCATTTCACTTTATCAAAAACTTTTCTAACCTTAGTTTTGCTATAATTCCAAAATTAATAAGATGTGTAAGAGTGTCTTATTAAAAATTTCAAGTTAAAAGAGGTTTCTTATGAAACATATTCCAAGTGGCAAATACCAGCCATATCCAAAAATAGACTTGCCAAATAGACAATGGCCTGACAATACTATTACAAAAGCTCCAATCTGGTGTAGTGTAGATTTACGTGACGGTAATCAAGCACTTATCAACCCGATGAACATGGAGAAAAAACTTGAACTTTTTACACTCTTACTCAAACTTGGATTTAAGGAGATCGAAGTAGGTTTTCCATCTGCATCGAAAGTTGAATTTGACTTCTTACGTAGGTTGGTTGACGACAACTTGATCCCTGATGACGTTACTGTCCAAGTTCTAGTACAAGCTAGAGAGCATCTTATCGCAAAAACTTTTGAAGCGTTAAAAGGTGTAAAAAAAGCGACTGTGCATCTTTACAACTCAACTTCAATCGCTCAAAGAAAGATCGTTTTCGGTAAATCTCAAGAAGAGATCATAGAGCTTGCTTTAGAGGGTGTTGACCTTGTAAAAAAATACGAAGCGGATCACGACGGGAAAATCTTCTTAGAATATTCACCTGAGAGTTTCACGGGAACTGAATTGGAATTTGCTGCAAAAATCTCAAATGCGGTAACTGCTCGTTGGGGGATAAGCGCTGAGCGTCCTGTAATCATCAATTTACCGGCAACGGTTGAAATGGCAACGCCAAATATCTATGCTGATCAAATTGAGTGGATGAGCAGACATTTAGATAACCGTGAACATGTTCTTATCTCTACTCATACGCATAATGACAGAGGTACTTCTATCGCTGCAACAGAGTTAGCACTTTTAGCAGGAGCTGACAGAGTTGAAGGGACACTTTTAAGTAACGGTGAGCGTACGGGTAATGTTGACATCATCACTTTGGCGCTTAACATGACTACTCAAGGTGTTGAGAGCGGTTTAGATTTCTCTAACGTAAACGAAGTTGTAGATGTGGTTGAGCGTGTAACTGAGTTACCGACGCACCCAAGACATCCTTACGTTGGTGATCTTGTATATACTGCATTCTCAGGTTCACACCAAGATGCGATCAACAAAGGGTTGGCATACCAACAGGCAAAAGAGCAACCGTTTTGGGAAGTTCCATACTTACCGATCGATCCTGCCGATGTTGGACGTAACTATGAGTCGATCATCCGTATCAACTCACAATCTGGGAAAGGTGGTGTAGCGTACATTTTAGAGCAAACTTACGGTTACCAGCTTCCAAAAGCTATGCATCCTGAGATCGGTCGTGCTGTACAGACTTTAAGTGATGTAGAGGGTCGTGAATTGTCAGCCGAAGAGATCTACAATGTATTTAAAGCTGAGTACTTTGAAATGGATCAACACATTAAGTTCAAAGACTTCACTTCATCTACTCAGAATAAAGTGGTAACTTGTACCCTTACATACGAGTACAATGGAAAAACTATCGTTTCAGATGGTCAAGGTAACGGACCGATCGATGCGTGTAAAAATGCATTGATGAAAGAGTATAAAAACCAGTTCACTGTAAAATCTTACTCTGAACACTCTTGCGGAGATCAAAGCTCGGCAAAAGCTGTTGCTTACATCGAGATCAAAACGCCTGAAGTTATCTCTCGCTTTGGTGTTGGACGTAATAACGACATCACTATCGCTTCTATCAAAGCGCTTTTCTGTGCGCTTAACAGAACGTTTAACAACTAAAAATTTCTCTAAGAGTTCTTCCTCTTAGAGAATCAAAACGCTAAATTCCATTTAACAAAATATCTTTCCGAGTTTTCATAACTACTCACAACATTACTGTCATAAATCATAGTACCCAAAGTAAAGGTATTATAATCATTCAAGGTATATTTTAACTGTGGTGAATAAAATCTGGATTTAATCCCGTCAAAACTCTCTATATACACACAAGAGCCTTCAAGATAGATATTAAACGGATAAGTTGCCGAAAGTGCACTAAAAAAATGGGCATTCACCATATTTTGTAAAATATCTGTATGTAGATTATTCAGAACATCTTGAGCAGTAAAAATTTTAGACGTGTACAAACCTTCAAGAACGACTGTCAAACCGTTTTCAAAACCGTAATCCAAACCGACTAGTCCTTGAAAAAAGTTTGAATTCTTGTTGTCAAAATAAGCCCCTTCGCTTCGAATTCCCATTCCAATTGAACCTATGCTGCCGTCAATCTCATACCCTGCCATTTTTGTCTCATCGGTACTGATGAGATCTATTGCTACATCAGCAACTTCTAAAAAAGCCTGATAACGAAGTGCATAGGCCGGTTTGTCATTTCGGTCAATAGAAACTATACCGCTTAGATGAGATGTTTCGTCAAAATATCTTGTATAGAGTACACCCATCACCCCAAAAGTCTCATCCGGTTCAAGAGCATAAATATTTATTGGATTATAGATATTTGTAGGCTGCCAAATACGCCCTACTCCCATAGAAATATTTTGCAATCCTACAATCACTCTGTTGTTTTGATCTTCGTACCCTCCGTATGCTCTGTAAACTTTTGCATACGCTTCTCCGCTTTTATATTTAAGATAATCTGTTTGTGTTTTAAAAGGGGTATTTGACTGCACTAGTTTTCTTATGTGATAAAGGTCCGAATCTATATATTTGTTTCCATAGTAATTTACACCGTCTGCTATAAGCGTTGTAAAATAGCCATCTTCTTTCCAATTAAGACTAAAGCGGAGACGATCGTAATTGTAAGTATATGCATCCTCTTTGATCGTAATATTTGTATTTTCTGTTTTAAAATCTATTTCTGCGAAAAGAACTTCACTCGAGAATATCAATAACAGAAAAAATATTTTACTCATCAACTATTTCGCCATCATACATATGAATTACTCGCCTTACGTTTTCTCTTACCATCTCATCGTGTGAAGCGAAGATAATAGTCACACCCTCTTTTTCATTTAAAGAACGCATCATATCTATAAGTATTTGAGAGTTTTTAGAATCCAAATTTGCAGTAGGCTCGTCTGCCAAAATAACTTTCGGTTTACTGGCAACTGCACGTGCAACTGCTACGCGTTGCTGTTCTCCGCCACTGAGATTGTTCGGCAAAGCATCAAGCTTATCTTCAATATCCAGTATTTTTGCCAATTCCTGAACTCTCTGAACTATAAACTCATTTTCAAAACCTCTTAAACGCATAATAAAGGCAATATTTTCACGTACATTTAAAACAGGAATGAGATTATATGCCTGAAAAACAAAACCGATATGTTCAAGTCTAAGAGTTGTTTTTTGCTCTTCATTAAGAGAACTTACCTCATCACTGTCAAAATAGATCTTTCCTTCATCCACATCATCCAGTGCACCGATAAGATTAAGTAAAGTTGATTTCCCGCAACCGGAAGGTCCGCTTAAAAGTGTGAACTCTCCATCTTTGATAGTTATATTGATATTATCTAAAGCATGTACTTCTCTAGGTTCATCTTTATAAAAATATTTATGCAAATTTTCTATACGTATCATTTTTCAACCTTTATAACATCGACAGGATTTAATTTCTTGATCTTTATCAGCGGGATTATAATACTTAATATTGATGCGACCATAATTGCTACGAACGTACTTGTAAAGTAATGGAGTTTTATAGTCCCGTATATCATTGACTCATATCCCCACATCTCCAAAGCATCTGAAAAAGCACTAAAGTCAAGCCCCACCATTTGAAGGTATAATAATAATCCAACTCCAAGTATGCTACCAAAAATATAACCTAAAATACCGACTATCAAAGCTTCTAAAACGATCTGTAAACATACATACTTGTAATAATAACCTACACTCAGCATAATTCCAAACTCTCTTATACGATCTAAAACAGAGACATACATTACTCCAAAAATCCCTACAAAAACAACAGCCATTACTATGGCAAAAGTAATAGAGTTAAAAATCTGCATAATGTCCTGCATTTGTTTCATCATAGGTAACAGATCTAAAAAGCTTTTAACGTCATATTGTTTATATCTTGTCTGTAATTGTTTTACAACCTGTTCATTTGATGCCATTACAGCTATCTGTGTTACTTGATTTGCATGTAAGCCTAAAAGCTTTTGTATCTTTCTTTTATCGACAAAAATAGCACGTGAATCGTAAGCTATGTTTGTTGTTTGTACAATACCGCTGATCTTATAAGCAACGGAAACTATCTCTCCGTTTATATCTTGTGTGGAGAAAACAACTTTTGAACCCAGTTTTACTTTGAGTTTTTTTGCAAGTTCTATCCCAATGAGTGCCGAATTTCTCTGTGTTTTTAATTCCCCTTGTTTTAAAAACTCTCCAAACCTTCCAAACTCTTTTTCTTTTTCCAGGTCTATCCCTACCAGCGTTATAAAAGCAGATTTTCTTGCAGTTGAAAGGAGTCCTTCGGTATCTACACGTGTAACTATCTTCTCAACCCCTTGTGTCTCTTGCAACTCTTCAAGGAGTTGGGAATCTTGTATATTTTTCTTTATCTCTTTATCGGTCAGATACTCTTTTGCATAAAAGCTCACATCACCGCTATATATACGTCTGTTTTTATCGATCATGTTTTCAGACATTCCGTCATATAGACCTTGAATTGAAAGCATCATACTCATACTCACTGCTATCATTACAATAAGTAAGAATGTACGAGATATTCTTGCAAAAGAGTTTTTCCAGGCAAGCTGTAATACTACATTAAACATGATGACTAGCCTCAATAGGAGTAAAAAGATTTACATAGATATACGGATAAAGAATACTCAGACAATTCAATATAAAAATAACTACCGTATTCCAAGCAATTGTAAAAAGATTAAAGTCAAAAGGTATCTCATCTGAAATAACCCCGTAATCTTTATACATCTCTGCTATCCCTTCTATAACAATTGGATGGACAGAGTAGTAGTAACATATATATGCCCCTATCGGTACTGCTATTAAAAGTGCCAATGCAGTTAAGATGAGTATCTCATACCAAAGTAATTGAAACACTTTTTTTCTTGAGAGCCCGATTGAGCGTAGAACACCTATCTCTTTGATTCTTGCACTGACATTAATAAAACCGTAGATCATAATCACAAAAAAGATCACGATCATAAAAAGTGCCAGTGAAATATAACCGAAAATCGAGTCAACCTCCATCGCTTCAACCATCGTCTTCATTAAAGTTTTCCACGTTACAGATTCTAAGGTCTTATCGGAAAGTCTCTTTTCTATCTCTTGGTTTATAGGGTCAACATCTTCAAGCTTATCTACGTTAACAACTATATAGGAAGCTTTATTCTGCGAATACAGTAATGTATCTAAATATTTTTTTGAAATAAATGTAGCACCTCCGTCAAATTCACCCATTCCCGTTTTAAAGACACCGCATAACTTAAAAATGTCAGCCGCAAATCCACCTTCACTGTCACTGCCGATAAACGAAAACTCATCTCCTAGTTTCAAAGAAAGTTTTTTTACAAGATCAACACCCATATATGCACATTTGCCACTTTCATCTGACAGGTACTCACCTTTAATGAGTGCCGATTTAAGCTCACTTATTTTCACTTCTGCTTCGGGTTCAATCCCTACAATTAAAGATGCACTTGAATTGTTTTTGTAAGAGAGCAGTCCGAAAGTTTCATATCTAGCTGCGATATCTTTGACACCCTGAATCGTAATAATCTTATTTTTTAATTTTTGTACATCTTCTAAAAAGTAGTCATATCCCCCTTCATCCCTGTATCCTATTTTATATACCTGTATTGCAGATGTATATATTTTGAGTGAGTTTTTCAGCATAGAGTTATGAGAACCGTCCATCATTGAGACATAAACAATAAAAAGAAGCGTTGAAAGAAGTGTCAGTATAAAAGTGGTGATTGAACGGGATTTATAATAAAGTATATTTTTCAGTGCTAAAGTGAACATAGATATATTCTACACTTTTTATCTAGAAAATCTCTTAAGTGCACTTTTTGTAAAGTATTCTTGCGAGATATCAATATCGTATGCAACCTTGTCTAAAAGAATCTCCGTATATTGATCTTTTTTATCGGCAGGTTCAATCCGCCAATAAGTAGGAATAAAATATTTTCCATATTTTTTTACATCTTTATAGATGAAGTAACGGACAATTTCTCCATCTTCATCATAGTAAGTATCTTTATTTGATGTATATGTGTTCGTATCTATCTCTAAAACTATTTTCCCCCACACTACTGCTGCATCCTCTTTAGGTGTGAGTTCTAAAGTTGTTATATTGTTTTTTTTGGAAAGAATTTTAGGAGTATAGTCTTCCACGATCGAGCTTTGTTTTACTATATCGTCATTGCTGATATCGCTTCCCATCCATTTTTGCAGCATCATCGAAGGGGGAATTTTTATAACCCTTTCAATTTTAGGGACATACTGCCACATATTATTATCGAGATTTAAAAAAGTGATCCCTTCATCTCTTGGAGGATAGGTTATTTTGACAAAACTTTTTTTATTCCCTTCGGCATAATTTTCAAGTTTTATAACCCTTTCGTGTGAATGGGAGACTACTTTCATTGTCAACTCGATATGTATCGTATTTCCACGCATATTATCATCGAGTTTTTTTATAATATCTTCTGCTTCACTTCCGAACAATGAACAATAAAATAAGGAAATGAGCAGTAATGTTTTCATCTTACAAATAGCTCCATAATTTACTCATAAAAATCAAAATAATAATTCCTCTGCGGCATCTGAATGATTTTCAGTTGTCGGTGGTTTTGAGATCTCACTGAAATACTCTTTTTTACCATCAATTGTTACTTCTCTAACACCTTCAGGCATATCAAATTCTCTTTTAATCTGTGGGTAAAGTTCTAAAACTTTTCCAAAAAAGTATCTAAATCCAGGAGCCGCAATTCTACCACCCGTTTCTCTTCTATACATTGGGGTATTGTCATCATTTCCAAACCATACAACAGTTTCAATAGTTGGAGAATATCCGGCAAACCAACCATCCATATTGTTATTTGTAGTTCCAGTTTTTCCTGCTAATTCAATACCTTTTACTCTTGCACCTCTACCAGTACCATGTTGTACGACATCTCTTAAAATCGTTGTCATTATAAAAGCTTGAGTAGCAGGCGATACCACTTCTCTTTTATCTTCTTTTTGGTAAATTTTTTCCTCATTTTTGTAAATTGACGAAATGAGGTGAGTATTTACTTGTGTACCGTAATTTGAAAACGATGTATAATATTGTGCCAGCTGCAGAGGTGAAATAGACATTGTTCCCAAAGAAATAGAAAGATCATTCGGTAGATTTTCTATATTAAACTTTTTTAGTTCTGAGATTAACTGAGGCAATCCTATATCGTTTACAAGATTGATAGTTGCCAAGTTTCTTGAGTGAATTAGTGCTTCTCTTAAAGGGATAAGTCCTTTATAGTTTTTCTCATAATTGTTTGGCTGCCACTTCATCTCTTCGCCATCTTTTTCATAGTCATATGTTTTTGCAATATCTACTAATTGTGTAACACCAGAATATCCAAGGTTTAATGCCACTTGATATATAAACGGTTTAAAAGCAGAACCCGGTTGACGGCGTCCTTGTGTTGCACGGTTGTAAGAAGATACAGTATAATCTACAGAACCTACAAGTGCCAAAATATCTCCACTGCTTGGTTCAATTGAAACAATTGCCCCATTCACTTTTGAAATATTTATA
Organism: Sulfurimonas sp. C5; assembly: GCF_029872055.1. Taxonomy (NCBI): domain Bacteria; kingdom Pseudomonadati; phylum Campylobacterota; class Epsilonproteobacteria; order Campylobacterales; family Sulfurimonadaceae; genus Sulfurimonas; species Sulfurimonas sp. C5. Next base: position 208,548 of record NZ_JARXNQ010000002.1, on the reverse strand, counting down.
TCTTTTGCCAATAAAAGATGATCTTCCCCCTCTTTTTGTTGAGGAGGGTATTTTTCTTCATTTTCTTTATACTTATCAACTCTTTGTAAAAACTGATCATATGCATATGTCAACGACTCTTTTGCCGCATTTTGAAGTTTAAGATCGATTGTCGTATGAATTTCATATCCACCTGTTCTTAAATCTGTTATCCCTAAATCACGCATACGACGTGCAACTTCGTCAACTATAAAAGGTGCTTTGTTTTGTGTAAGTGTATCATCATAAACAACCGGATTTTCTGCAAGTGCTTTTTCATATGTTTCATCATCAATCCACCCAAGGACATGCATTCTTGTTATAACTCTGTTTCCACGTCCCATTGAGATCTCATAGTTTTTTGTCGGAGCATACGATGAAGGTGCTTTTGGAAGCCCTACAAGAATAGCAATCTCTTTGAGAGTTAACTCACTCAGTTTTTTATGAAAATAGCCGTCAGCTGCTGTTTTAATTCCATAATAACCGTGTCCAAAATAGATCTCATTAAGATACCTTTCTAAAATCTGCTCTTTAGTTAAAAGTTTTTCTATTTTTATTGCATAGATAGCTTCTTTAATCTTACGAGAGAGTTTTTTCTCACGTGTTAAAAGAACATTTTTTACCAATTGCTGCGTGATAGTACTAGCACCTTCTACTGCATGCCCTGCTTTGAGTACTTTTATGGCTGCACGAAAAATTGCATCTATATTCACTCCGGGATGTTCAAAAAAAGTTGTATCTTCAATAGCTACCAGTGCTTCTATAACGCGTGGAGGAATCTCTTCAAACGATGCATAGTAACGGTGTTTTTCATCAAATATATTTGCTATTTTTTCACCGTCTTTATCGTAAATTCTTGTTGTTTGTGCAGGTTTATAATCTACCAGTTCAGATACATCGTAGTTAAATTTAATATAGTAATAACCAAATACTAAAAACGGTGATAAAAACCCTAAAATAAAAAGTGTAATTATTATCTTTTTTATCATTTTCTGTATTCCCTGTTTGCAAAATTTGCTTCAATTAATGTTTTTGTATATTCATTTTGAGGATTGTTAACTACATTGGTCATTTTACCACATTCAACCAATTTCCCCAACTTGATCACACATATATCTTCACATAAACTCTGAGCTGAAGCGATATCATGAGTTACAAATAACATTTTAAAATTCTCTTTTTCCTGTAACTCTTTTAGAAGTTCAATTATAGAAATTCTTGTCTGTGGATCAAGTGCAGTCGTCGGTTCATCCAATAGTAAAAGTTTAGGCTTTTGACTAATAGCAATAGCAATTACTACACGTTGCAGCTGCCCGCCTGAAAGTTCCGGAGGAAATCTTTCCAATAAAGCCAAATCAAGTCCAAGCTCATTAAAAAGCTGCTCTATCCTCTCCTTAGGAGCAAAAAACTGTTTTTTTATTTTTGTCAGAGGTGAGAGTGCCGTAAAAGGATTTTGTACAACTAAAGCGACATCACCGCTTCTTCCAATCTTTACATCACTGTCTATTTCAATTTTAGATTGCATTCCGTTTGGCAAAAGTTCTAAAAGAGCTTTTAGTGTTAAACTTTTTCCGCTTCCGCTTTGACCAACAAGTGCCAATGATTTGTTTACTTCAAATGAAATATCAACCAACTTTTTGTCTTGATAATCAATACTGAGTTTTTTAATTTTCACAAGACACCTCGGATTGGATCATTGTACAAACTTTTTGTAAATCTTTAGTACTTTCACCTAACCTTGCAATCACTCTAAGGATTGCACGCTCTACAGTCGGCTGGCGAATTGCACCTATGCTGTAGCCTTGTGCTAAAAGTTTATCCTTAATCTCGATTACTTTACGGTTATCACCTATAACAACAGGGAGGATCAAACCGTCAATTTCAATATTTAATATCTCTTTTACGATAGCTTGACGCTTTTGAATTTCCTCTTTTAGTTCCTCTTTATTCTCAAGTATATATCTTAAGGCATAATGACCTAAAAGCGTATCGTATAAAGAGAGAGATGTTGCGTATATAAGCGGCTTTGCACGGTTGATAAGATACTCGTTAATATGTGCAGAAGATAAAATATACGCACCGAAACTTCCGTACGCTTTGCCTAAAGTTCCCATTTTGATGTGGTTTGATTTAATGTCGATATCATAAAGATCATACACACCCATTAAATTCTCACCAACAACTCCGCTGCTATGTGCTTCATCCACTATTAAAACTGCATTATATTGATCGCAAAGTGAAAAAACCTCTTTTGGACACAGATCACCATCCATTGAGTAGATCCCTTCAACTGCGACGATATTTCTTTTTGCCGTTGAATTTTTTAGTAATCCTTCGAGCTCTGCCATATCGTTGTGTTTGAAAAAAGTAACATTAACATCTTCCAAATTTGTTGCCAATACTCCCGAAGCATGGTACAACTCATCCATAAAGAGCATATCCCCTTTACGCACTAAAGACTCGATTAAAGCTATGTTGGCATTAAAGCCGCTGCCTACTACAACTGCAGCTTCAAACCCGTTTACTTCACATAACTTATCTTCAAAATCTTTATGTATTTGGTGATAACCGTTAACCAGTAAAGAGGCTTTTGAACTGTTAACATCTAAGTTTTCCATAACTTCACATGTCTCTCGATGGAGCTTTTTCTTATGTGCAAGTCCGAGATAATCGTTTGAGGCAAAATCTTTAAACTGATAGTTTAAAACTTCACGTGTTCTGTAACGTCCTGAGCGTTTCAGGGCTTTGAGTTCATTTTCATAGAAATTCATTTACAGACTACTTGATTTCTACCGTTTGATTTTGCTTTATACAAGGCCTCGTCAACTCTTGTTAAAATGTGATCGGCATCTTCACCCTGTACATATTCCGTTACCCCGAAACTCATTGTAATAGGTAAAACAACCTTATGTTCCGCAACACGTTTTCTAATTTTCTCTGCCAGTTTTTCTGCCTTATTGCAATCTGCATACGGAACAATAATAATAAACTCTTCACCGCCGAGTCGACAGAATATATCCGCCTCTCTAATCATAGTAACAATTAATTTTGTGTACTCAATAAGAACATTGTCACCCACTCCGTGTCCATACTGGTCATTCACGTTTTTGAAATGGTCGATATCAGCCATAATGACAGACAATGGAAATTTATAACGTTTAGCAAGAGAGATGCTTTCTTCTATTTTTGTATTGTAAAAACGTCTGTTACCTATATTTGTAAGCGAATCGGTAATCGTAAGCTTCTCAAGTTCAAGCTTGTACATCTCCTCTTTTGTTACATCGGTAAAGACAGCACTATAATAATGTTGCTCTGGAGCAATTAATGACACACCTACAGTAAAATAGTAAATCTTGTCATCATAGTTTATTTTTACCTTATGCATTTTGTCGCGGTTTGCAAGGATATAATCAATCCACAACATCCCTTCCGTTTCTTTATGAACATACCCCTCTTCATTACTGAACAAGTCACATACGCAAGCATATTTTTTTCTAAAATCATCCAGATTTTTTTCTTTGTTAAAGTACTTGAAAAAAGATTGATTCACATCTAATATTGACTTCTTATCGTTAATAATTACAATATTTGTAGAGGAATCTATAATATTTTTGACATATGCTTTTTGTTTCGCCATGATATATAACAATACCATATTTACGATACCTGCTAAAATCAGAATGAAAATAAACCCTATTGCCAGCCATTTAAAAAGAAAAAAATCCTCATCAGTTTTTGATACATTTGCCAAAGACTTGAACATGATGTAATACCCTAAAGTTTTCCCATTATAAGAAACAAGCGGATAGTTTGTTATTATTTGCCCGTTTTCAATTATATAGCCTGATTTAAAATAGTTCTCAATACCATGTTTTTGAAGATACTCTAACTTCTCCTGAGGAGCAGCAAAGTTTGCTACATAATAACCGTCTATAAACTTTTCGGTGAAAGGGTACTGCAGGTTTTGCGTATAGTGTTTATTGAGAACTACAACCGAATCTATATGAAATTTTTCTAATGTAACAGCTATAGAATTAAAATGTGAAATAAGTTCTAAAATACCTACTACTTTTCCATCTTCTATTACAGGTATTGAAGCTTTAATAGTAACGGAAAATTTTCCTGAGCTGAGTGTGTTTGTTACATCTTTTGTGTTTAAAACTTTCAGCAAATCAGGTCGGGCATGTTTTAAATTGTCACCTTTTTTCTTAGTCCAACTTCTATAGATAGAATTTAGATCTTTATCGACAATATGTACCCAGATATTTTTATATTCAGTGTCTTTTCTCAGTCTTGCCACTAGTTCCTTATAAAAAGTATCTTTCACTGTTCTGTTTTTGATCTCTTGAATCAAATGTTTATCTTGTACAAGTACCAGACCAATTGCTGTAGTCGCTTTTTGTTTTTCATATATCATTTGAGCGACACGAGACTTCATACTTTTTTCCTGCGCCTCGTAATTCACCTCTTGAATATAAAGTTTTTTATTGTTTACGTAATAAAAATAGATAAACGAAAAAAATATTAACGTTATTAGAAAAAGTGCTAGGAATATATATATTTTTTTATTACTAAAAATATTCATATTATATAAACCTCTTGAGTACTTCTACACTTAGTCCCATAGCCGTACTCTCATATCCACGTACTTCTTTTATATACGATTTACAAAAACCTTCAACCATACAAGCACCGGCTTTACCACGCCATTCTCCACTTTGAAGGTATGCATCTAAAGCATCTTGATTAAAATCTGCAAAGATATAGTCTGTTTTTGAGATATCTATGATTTTTTGCTTTGTTGAATGATAAATAAGACAGGTAATGATACTCGTAATATTTCCGCTTTGTGTCATTAAAATATTACGGGCATCATCAACACACTTTGCTTTTCTAAGAATTTGATTTTGAGAAGTTACAACCGTATCAGCAACTAAAAGGGGATAATCTTCTATCCCGAAAGCTTTATAATTTGCTTCATATTTTCCTAAAGTTGCCTGATACACAAAGTTTTTTGGAGAAGTTGCGACAATAGTTTCTTCATCGAATTCTACACTCTCTTGGATAAAATCTATCCCTGCGTTTCTTAACAGTAGTGCACGAGTTTCAGATGAAGAAGCAAGTCTAATAGGCATTTCTAAGAGTTACCCCTAAATAAATTGCTACTATTCCTAAAATGATATTTACAGGGACCATATATTTTCCGATAAGCTCTAATGCTCTTTTAGCACCCGCCATGTCACCTGTTTCTATAAGCTTTTGTGCTTTATTCCGTCTTAGGATCATAGCACCCAAGTTCACTGCCATAAGCATCCAAATAACCTCTTTTACATGTACAAGGTTGTAAATATGCATTGCATAATCATCAATTACATTACCGTTTGCATCAACAGCAGCAGCACGAAAACCAAGACCTACTGCCATAATTACCGCAGTGATAATAAGTACTAGAACAAAAGGTGAAACAATCGTAAACAATCTTTTTAAACCGTGTGCAACTCTCGGTAGTCTTTGTGCAGGTTCAAGTTCCATAAATGAATGGTGTGCAGCAAAACGCATTGCGATCATTCCACCAACCCATACAACAGCACTTAAAATATGTAAAAAAACTATAATTGTCTTATGCTCTGCAAAAAGCTCTACTAAAAATTCTTTCATTACCCTAATACCTCTTGAATATATTTAAGTGATGCTTCTTTAGCTTCAGGTACTTTTGTCGTATCTTTTCCACCCGCTTGTGCAAAGTCAGGGCGACCACCACCGCCACCGCCTAAAATCGGAGCGATTTGTTTAATCCAGTCACCTGCTTTAGCACTACAATCTTTGATACCAGCTGCAATTAATACTTTGTCCCCTTTTACTTGGAAAAGCATTGCCGCTACTTTGTCGTGTTGATTTTTCAGTTCATCAATTTTCTCTTTGATATCACCACTTGGAAGCTCATCAACAATAACAGTCACACCGTTAATCTCATCTGCTTTAATCTCAACTTTTGCAGCTTCTTGTGCTTCTTTTACTTCAAGCTTCAACTCTTCAATATTAGATTTAAGTCTGTTAATACCAGCGAGAACATCAAGATTTTTTACTTCCATCTCTACACGTTTAAGTAGCATTCTTTGCTCACAGAAGTAATCGTACGCAGCTTTACCACATACTGCTTCAATACGTCTTACACCTGCACTTACACCGCTCTCTTTTGTAATAATAAAGCTTCCGATATTTGCAGTATTGTCAACGTGAACACCCCCACAGAACTCAACACTAGCTTTCTCAAAGCTAACAACTCTTACTTCATCGCCGTATTTCTCACCGAACTGGCTTTTTGCACCAGAATTTTTTGCTTCCTCAATCGGTAAAACTTCTGTTTTTCTTTCAATTCCACGTGAAATAAGTGCATTTACACGTTGCTCGATCTCTGCTAGCTCATTGTGCTCAACCGCTTTTGGATGTGAGAAGTCAAAACGTAAACGATCAGCTTCAACAAGTGAACCCGCTTGAGAGATATGCTCACCGAGTACATCATAAAGTACTGCATGAAGCAAGTGTGTTGCAGAGTGATGTTTTGTGATCTCATTTCTTGAAATATCTACATGAGAATCAACTACCATTCCTACGCTTAGATCTTTTTTCACTTCGATTGCAGAAAGGTTTAAGTCAAAGAATTTTTTCGTATCTGTTACATCAGCAAACTCTTCAAGTACACCGCTATCTCCACATTGTCCACCACTCTCAGCATAAAAAGGTGTGATATCTAAAAACACCCATCCTTTCTCACCAGATTTCAGTGTATCAACTCTATGGAACTCTTCATTTAAAAGAGCTTTTACTTCACCTGAGTGTTCTGTGAAATCGTAACCAACAAAAACATTCTCACCGAATTCTTCGATCAGTGCTTTAAAGTCACCGTGAGCAGCAGCGTCACCACTCCCTTTCCAGTTAGCTTTTCCAAGTTGTTTTTGCTCATTCATAAGTGTTTCGAACTTCTCAGTATCTAGACCTAAACCTTTTTCACGAAGCATATCTTCAGTTAAGTCTAACGGGAAACCGAAAGTATCGTAAAGTTTAAATGCAACTTCACCTGAGAATACATCTTTTGTATTTTCAAGTTCTTTTTCAAACAATGCAATACCGTTTTCGATAGTTTTAAAGAATCTTGCTTCTTCTAGTTCAATCTGCTCTTTTACAACTTCAGCTTTTGCCTCTAAATAGTCATATTGTCCTTTCATTAGGCTTACTAGAGTATCTACAACTTTGTACATAAATGGCTCTCTAAAGCCTAAAAGATACCCGTGTCTCACAGCACGACGAAGGATACGACGAAGTACATATCCACGCCCTTCGTTTGAGAAATTCACACCTTGAGAAAGTAAAAATACAGTTGTTCTGATATGGTCAGCAATAACACGATAACTTGCTCCCGTAGCATACTCGTATTCGTTACCGATAAGCTCTTCAACTTTTCTGATTAACGGCATGAACAAGCTTGAACCGTAGTTACTAAGAGCACCCTCTTTAATTGCAACAACACGTTCTAATCCCATACCCGTATCAATTGAAGGTTTTGCTAATGGAATTCTTTCTCCGCCTGGAGTTTTCACTTCAAACTGCATGAAAACCAGATTCCAGATCTCTAAAAATCTATCACCGTCTCCACCCATGTAGTCTTCAGGTCCATTAAAATGCTCTTCACCCTGATCGTAAAAAATCTCACTACACGGTCCACATGGTCCAGTGTCACCCATTGCCCAAAAGTTATCTTTGTCACCAAGACGCATAATACGATCTTTTGATACGTATTTCTGCCAAATTTCTTCAGCTTCATCATCACTTTCGTGTACAGTAACCCATAACTTTTCCACAGGCAGTTCTAAAACTTCTGTAATGAACTCCCAACCGTATGCAATAGCTTCCTCTTTGAAATAATCACCGAAGCTAAAGTTCCCCAACATCTCAAAAAACGTATGGTGTCTTGCAGTATGTCCTACGTTTTCTAAATCGTTGTGTTTACCACCTGCACGGATACATGTCTGACATGATGTAGCACGCGGATTTTCTGGAACGGGAACCTCTCCTGTGAAAATCGTTTTAAACGGCACCATTCCGGCATTGTTAAAAAGCAGCGTCGCATCATCCGGAACTAATGGTGCAGAAGCTACTCTTTCGTGTTGTTTCGATTCAAAAAATTTAAGAAACTCTTCTCTAATATCCATTTATGTACTCTTTTTATAAAATTGTGCGATTATATCTAAAAATCCCTAAAATTTAACTCATCTTTGATTTTTAGGGCTTTATAGTGGCTTTCAAAAACCTCTGCAGCTATGCCATTTTCGTTCCTCAAAATTTTTTTATTTTCGTCTAAAATCGGTGTGGTTTTATAACCGCAAGATGGTGATTTTGATTTTAAGACTATTGCATCAACATTTTCATTTTGTTTTATAAATGCTTCGATCTCTTCTGTTAAGAGAGCTGTTACATCCTTATTTGTTTCATCGGTTATTATCCTTTTTTTTCCATCGATTTCGACAACATTTATCCTTTCTCTTGGAGTACCAAACAATGGTGCCTCGGGACAAAAAGGGATAATCTCATACTTATTAAAATAGTTTATAATTGAATCGAATTTTTTTGTTTTTCCGTCATAACGACAAAAGTCACCTAATAAACACGCCGAAATAATCACTTTTTTCTTCATATTTGCACCTAAATTACAGTTTTTTTCGCTATTATCTTGAAATGATTTCTTTTGCACCGATTACAAAAAAGACAGTATCGATACCAAAAACTCTCGGCAACGTTGCCAAAGAGAAAAATATTAGCATAAAAAGTATTGACTTTACACTCGAAACCTATGAAACTTGTATTCGACGAAAAGGTCTGGAAAAAGATATTGTTTTAGAGGATACAAGTAATCTTGATGAAGAGATGTTATTTGATAAAAACGTAAGAATCTATCAACGCTACGATATAAAAATATCTCCTTCCGATCTGGATACATCTACTTATAAAATAAGCTTGGCAGCAAACAAGCAAAAAACAAAAGTGATAGCCGTAATAAAAGCGGGAAGCGTGTTTGCCAAAGATGATAATTTAGCGCAAAAACTTTTAAATGAGATATGGCACAAAAAACTCTCGGCAGGCTTTTTGGTAGGTGTCTTTGAAACAGGTTTACAAAAACAGTTAGAAAAACTCTCTCAAATTTTACCTTACGGTAAAAAACTCCCAAAAGATGTAAAATTCACTGTAGCGACAAGTCTTGATCCAATTTCACCCAACAATGGAAAACTTGAAAAACTTTATCTTCGCGAAGATGAAGAGAAAAATTATATAGACGGCGTGAAAAAAGGCGAGATTATACTACGCTATACAAAACCGAAAAATGGTCGTGGCGGACGTTCTTGTGAAGGTATTTATATTCCAGAAGGTCAAGCTGAAGACTTCACTATTCCTGAAGTTGACGAAACTATTGTTCTCAAAGAGAATAAAGACTATATTGAGTTTTACGCCAATGATAACGGTTTTGTCGAATATACTAACGATTCTCTTAAAATCTCTAAAACGATCCAACTCGAAGGTGCCTGCCAGAAAACAACAGGTAATTTAGATGCAAAAGACCTTAACAATGAAATCAGTGTTGACATTAAACATAACAGAGAAGCATATGATGATGCAATTGGAGCGGGTTTAAAAGTTGATGTAAAAGACTTAAATGTTAATGGCAGTATCGGAGCAAACGTAAATATATCTGCACAAAGTATAAATATTGATGCACAGACACATCAAAAAACAACACTATCAGTTTCAGATAAAGCAAATATAAAACTTCATAGAGGCGATCTCATGACAGACCATGCAGAGATTGAAACTGTAGAAACAGGAAGAATTAAAGCAAATAAATCTATCCATGTAAAAAAAGTTATCGGTGGAGAACTCATTGCCCCTAAAATATATATAGATGAACTGGTTTCCAATGCAAAAGTTATAGCTTCAGAACTTATAGAGATCAAAAGTATCAGAGGTTCAAATAATACTTTAATCATTAATCCTGATAAAATTGATGCTTACCATAAAGAAAAAGAACATCTTGAGGATGAGATTCGAAAACATAAAGAAGAGTATGATGAAGAGGTTGCTTTCATAAAATCAAAAACTAAAGAGCACTCAGAGCAAATCGATAGAATCAAGACATTTCAAAAACGTATTTTAGCGGCTCAAGCTGCTGGAAAAGCACCAACAAAACAGGATATGATCAGAGTTAGAGAATACAAAAGAAAAGCGCAAGAATTACAAGATAGACAAGACGGGCTTAAATATAAAGACCAGGCTATAGCCGAATTAAAACGTGAACTCGACAGGTTACTTGAACAAGATTTACACGCTCAAATAAGAACCAACTCACTCTATGACGGACACACGAAAGTGATATTTGTCGATCCTCAATATGGAGAAGAGATAGTCTATATGCCGCAAGGGAAGGTCGAAGTTATTTCCCTTGGACTCGATAAAAAAGAAAATAGGATAATTAAGACCTAACAGATAACAATTGATTTAATTTCTGTCATCTCTTCAATGGCAAATCTAGGACCTTCACGTCCAACACCACTTAATTTTACACCGCCGTACGGCTGAATATCAAAACGAAGTGTAGGCATATCGTTAATCACAATTCCACCAGCATCCAGTTCATCAATTGCACGGTTTGTAATACTTAGATCATTTGTAAATACTGAAAACTGTAATCCGTAAGGTGAATTGTTCATTCTAGGCAGTGCATCATCAAAACCGTTTACTCTTACAAGTGAAACTATAGGAGCAAATACCTCTTCACATACAATTGCCATAGCATCATGCACTTCCGTCATTACACACGGATAAAAAATGCGCCCTTCACGGTGCGGTGGCAACATCGGTACAGCGCCCTCTTCTATAGCTGATTCTACCCAGTTCATCGCACGTTCACACGCATCATCATCAATAAGCGGTCCCATAAAAGTTTCATCTTCATATGGAGAGCCTACTTTGAGCTTTTTAGTCTCCTCAGCCATAAGCTGAGCAAACTCATCATATACCGAATCATCAACATAAATTCTCTGTAAGCTGATACATACCTGTCCGGAGTTTACAAATGCACCAAGCGCACATCTCTGAGCTGCAAGTGATAGGTCTGCCGTTTTCTCAATGAATGTCGCAGCATTACCGCCAAGTTCCAGTCCAACTTTTTTAATCCCTGCATTTTTTGTAATAATATTTCCTACAGGTACGCTTCCCGTAAAACTGACAACCCTTGGAATTTCCGAAGTAATAAGTGCTGAACCGACTTCTGCATCACCGTAAACAACACTTAAAGCATCTTTGATCGCGTACTCGCTCTCTACAAACAATTTAGCAAATTTATAAGCAGTAAGCGGTGCTTCAGGTGTCGGCTTTAATACAACTGCGTTACCCGCAACAAGTGCAGGTCCCAGTTTATGTGCTACAAGATTTAACGGAAAGTTAAACGGAGTGATAGCTACAACAACACCTACAGGTTCACGACGGAACATACTGAGTGTTTTTTTTCCGCTTGGCATTGCATCCGTATTGATAGTCTCACCGTGCATCGTTCTCATTGTCTCCGCTGAGAGAGTAAGTGTCTCAATACAACGCTCAACTTCAACACGGGCAAATGCTATAGGTTTTCCAACTTCATCCGTAATTGTTTTTGCAATATCTTCTTTGTGTTCTTTTAACTTGCTTACAACATCTAAAATCCAGTTGCATCTTTGAGAGAGAGTTGAAAGTTTTGCAGATTTTGCTGCTGCTTGAGCTATTTGAAGTGCTTTGTGAGCATCTTCGGCATCACAAACAGGAGACTTTGAAACTATCTCACCGTTATATGGTGATTTTCTTTCATTGAAAGTATCTTTTGTGGCTTCTTTAGAGCCGAAAAATATTTTTGCTTCCATCTAATTCCCTTTGATATAATGGAAAAATTATACCATTAAGAATTAAATAAAAGCTTGTAAACTACCAGCCTCTGATAGTTGTATGGCAAGCTACACAGTCGTTTAAAACTTTTCCGTACTTTTCTGTTGCCGTTGTAAACTCATTGTTTTCGATAGCTTTTTTCAAAATTACTAAATCTTCACCAAGATTATCCGTAATGTTTTGCGTTACACGAACTTTTTTATTGTTTGGAATAAAAGTTGTTACATCCACTTTTTTAAAGATTGCATCAGAGTTTTGTAATGTTTCAATACCTTGCATAATGTCTTGTTTTGAATTATACATGAAACCTTTTTGTACTTGCTCCATCCCTTTTTCCATCAACTGCATTGTTGCCGTAATTGTAGTGTCAGCTGCAAAAGTTGCAACAGAAGTCAAAGCCAATGCTAACATTAATTTTTTCATTCAATATCCTTAAGAGTTACTTTTGACAATATTACTCATTTAATAATTAAAAGTTTATAAAGTTATATTTTCAACTAATAATAGTTTGTCGGGAGTTACTACAACGGCATCAAAAACATAGTCACTGTCAAAATTATGTTTTTTCATATACACTTGTGCCGTTTTAATAATGCGAGAGAGCTTTTGAGGTGTAATGTTATATATTGCACTTTCATAGTCTTCACCGCTTTTTACTTCAACAAAATGCAGAGCATTGTCTTTCATAACGATAATGTCTATTTCACCAAAACGACTATAAAAATTTTGCTCTAATATCTCATAACCTGATTCTTGTAAAAAGCTTACAGCTTTACTCTCAGCTATATTTCCCTTTTCCCTGCTCATCATAACCTTTAATTCTTAACTAAGATCAAATTTTTAAGTGTATTAGTATCACTAAGTGCTATACTGATTTACTTCAATACGGAGGATTGCGATGTGTAAATTTAAATCCTTATGCTTATTATACCCGATCCTTTTTCCCGTAGTTGTTTGCGCAGAACATCATACTCCTCAGGAGTTGATGGACGAAGCAGACTGTATGCGTTGTCATGCGATAACTGATTTTCAAGTAAGAGAGGAAAAGGTAAATAGCTTTAAAAAGTTACACCATCAGGTAAAAGTATGTGCAGATAATACTTATGCAGGATGGTTTGAGGAGGACGTTCAAAGCGTCTCAAAATATCTCAACGGGCGTTATTACAAATTTCACCTAAAACCGCTAAAAATATCTAGCGGCAAGGAAGCACTTCAACCTTAATCGATTTGAAGGCTGCAGTTAAGATCAACTCATCTCTGGCATCGCCGAAGAGATTGTTGATCTTAGATTTTGCATGGTGGAATGTACAAAATAAAGTATTTGGTTTAATCTTATCCGTAATCTTTACAGTAAGCGGTGTCGTCTCACCGAACTCACTTTTTAATACCACTTTTTCAGTTGGAAAATCAGCTGCGTCACTCTCACTTACGAGTAAAATATCTTCATCATATCTGTCATTGAGCTTATCTGAACGTTTTGTTTGCGCAGCATTGTTATAGTGTGCCAATGTTCTACCAGTTGTTAAATAGTACCCTGTTAATTTGTTATCAAGAATTTCTTGAACCATATTGCGCGGTTCATATTGTTTATATTTGAAATATCCGTAACCGTCTTCAGTTCTAAAGTCCAGTTGATGTAAGATTGGAGTATCTTCTGTATGTACAGGCCACTGCAATCCACGTTTTCTATGACGCTCTAAACGTGAATACTCTGCCCCGCTAAAACGGCGGTAAGCAACTTCACGTACCTCATCCCAAACATCTTTTGAGCTTTGGTAATTTGCACTACCGCCCATTTTGTTATCGAGTATCTGTAATACTTCCCAGTCATCAGGAAGATCAGATTTTACAAGGGGTTGAGAAAGGTGAAGTCTTCTCATAGCATTTACATATACACCTGTTTTTTCATATGCAGATTTTACACCTACTACGATATCTGCACGCTCTGCTACATCTGTCATAAACAGTTCTTGTACAAAGAGAAGTTCCAGTTCGTTAAACGCTTTATCTATCTTGTTCAGATTAGGATGAATATGTGTTAAATCCTCACCGATGTTAAGAACCGCTTTTAGACGTCCTTCTAACATCTCATCAACTAATTGAGGCGTCATTAAACCTATCTCTTTCGGTTCTTGATAATCAGGATCATAATATGGAAGCATACCCATGTCACACGTACCTTGAACATTGTTTTGTCCACGTAAAGGCATTAATCCTGCTCCGCTTTTTCCAACATTACCAGTCATAAGTGCCAAGTGAGTAATTGCCATTACCGCGTATGAACCGTCAAGGTGTTCCGTAATACCAAGTCCCCAGAAAATCATAGATTTTTTCAGAGCATATTCACGAGCAACTTTTCTGATCATTTTTGCCATATATTCATACCCTGCAATATTTTCAAAATATTCAGGTTTTGCATACGGATCGCTAAGAATTTTTTCTTTAAACTCTAAGAACCCTTTTGTACGATCTCCAATAAAACTATCATCGTATAACTCTTCATCAATGATCGTATATGCAAGCATATTAAGCACCATCAAGTTTGTCTCGTGTGGGATAATTGCCTTATATTTTGCAAAACGGTGCAGTTTAATTTCACGTACGTCAAATACAGCCAAATTATCATGTTCACGGGCTACATCCAAGATACGGTTAGAGATAATCGGGTGTGCTTCAGTTGTATTTGAACCGATTACAATCATAAATTCAACATTGTAAATATCGTTATATGGATTAGTTGCAGCACCCTCACCTATAGTTGCACGCATCCCTTTGAGTGACGGTGAATGACAAACACGCGCACAGTTGTCTACGTGAGGTGAATTTAAAGTATGACGCGTGAACTTTTGGAAAAGATATGATGATTCACAAGAAGTTCTTGCACCCCCGATAGAAGCTACCGATTTTCTGCCGTACTTTTCTTGAATCTCTTTGAGTTTCATTGCACATGCAGTCGTTGCAGCATCTAAATCACACTCATACCATGTATCATCAAAATCTTTAAGTGCCGACGCCACGGCATCTTTAATAGCTGGGTTATTTTCTAAGAAACTTTTTCTAATACGAGGAATGCGCAGTCTGTCTTCAGCATCCACAAAATCGTAACCATACTTCCCTTTTATACAAAGTTTCCCCTGAGAAACCACACCATCAGGATGAGCGAAGATTTTTACAATTTTATTCTCCACAGTATCTACATTCGCTGCTATATCACAACCTACACCACAATATGTACAAACACTGTCTATCGTTTCAATGTTATCCATAACTTTTCCCCACATCATATTCAAAATTTTTAGGTTTAATTCCTAGTTTTATGTCTAGGAAGATTTCTCTGTCAGAATTAAATCTAAAAATTTTATCTATACAAAATATTGATATAATCAGCTTTGGAAGTTTACAATTGTTTCTCTTAAGTATACCTCTAACTATTCAAAGCTATTTTCCTCTAATTAGTTTCTAAGAAAACAGAATCACTATAATTTTTTTTAATGATTTTTTGATACAATTGCCGCATGAAAAAGATACTTTTGATACTTTTTACTTTCGTTATATTCATAATTATAACTATATTTTTTTATTTTAGATATGAAAGTAAAGAGGAAAAACTTAACCATATTTTTGATCAAATAACATCTGAACTCAATGCTCAATTACGTGTAAATCAACTCGGTGCGTTGGAGTTTGCCCTAGTCCTTTCCCAAAACAGTGCACTCGTTAATGCGCTGGATAATGATGATGAAGATCAAGGGTATCGAATCCTTTCTACTATTACAAATGCAATTGAACAATATACACACAAACATGTCCGCTCTCAAGTCATTACTGCCGATTATCTTATCTTTGCACGAAGCTGGGATACCGTTTATGCAGGAATGCCTCTTGGAAACTACAGAACCGACCTAAATTATTTTAAAACACACAATACTCCAAGAACATCTATAGAGGTAGGACGTCGTTTAGGCTTTAAAGCAACCGTGCCCATTTACAAAAACGATACACTACTCGGTTTTGTAGAGGTTATTGACTTTTTTGAACCGATGACCGAACTCTTTAGAACACAAGGTATCGATCTCTATGTACTGATGGATGACAAATATTTTCAGACAGCTATTTTCATGCAAGAGAATAAAACTATCAATCAATACATTATTGCAAATACAAACTACAATGCCAATTATTTAAATGTTCTAAATTCAATCGACTTTAAAACATTAAAAGCAAACAGAATGCTTTACAGCAAAGGACTTCATATATTTTATGAAACCATGAAAAACGGTGCAGGAGATATTATAGGTGCTTTTGTATTTGTTCTACCAAACAAATATCTTGACTATTTTAATGATCCAGAAGATGATATTTCATTTTTAATAAATGTTACCAGAAGCACATTGTACAAAGTTGAAAAAACAAAATACTATAAAGAAGATATGTTTGCAGATTATACTCCTAGAGAACTTCTTTTATTACAGAATGCTATTTCTGATGAAGATAAAAAGAAATATACACA
Organism: Sulfurimonas sp. C5; assembly: GCF_029872055.1. Lineage (NCBI taxonomy): Bacteria > Pseudomonadati > Campylobacterota > Epsilonproteobacteria > Campylobacterales > Sulfurimonadaceae > Sulfurimonas > Sulfurimonas sp. C5. The sequence goes on along the minus strand of NZ_JARXNQ010000002.1, from coordinate 192,056 downwards.
AGAGGCGTATAAAAAGCTTGAAGGCTATTCAAAAGATGAATTGATACAACTTCTTTTGAAAAATAAAATCACACACAGGATCGACGGGAAAATAAAATGAAAATTTTACTATTAGAAGATGAGTATTCATTACGAATCAGTATTAAAGAATTTTTAGAAGATTTAGGCTATGACGTAGAGTGTTTTATGGATGGCTTTGAAGCATACAGTGCTATTCATGAAAAAAGTTATGATCTTCTCCTGTTGGATGTAAACGTTCCTTCTATGAACGGTTTTGAACTGCTTGAAAACCTTCGCAAAAGCAATAGAAAGATTCCAACCATCTTTCTAACGTCAATGACGGATATCCGAAGTCTCAAGGAGGGGTATGAAAGAGGCTGTTGTGACTATATACGCAAACCATTTGATCTTGAAGAGCTGGAAGTGCGTATTAATCAAGCATGCAAAAGTTTTTATGCAGATAATGCAGATATGATTGATCTTGGACATAATGCTTTATATGATATGAACAAAGAGCAATTGTTTGTAAACGATAAAGAGGTAGTGCTGAGAAAAACAGAAAATGACCTTTTAAAAGTACTTATTAAACATAAAAATGCCGTTGTTTCAATTGATATGTTTCAAGATGAAGTATGGGGTGAGTATGTTGAACCGGCGACTATCCGTGTACAGTTAAAAAATCTCCGTCAAAAAATTCCTGAAGGGATTATAGTAAACAGACGCTCGGTAGGATATATAATTGAACGACAATAGATATGCGATTCAAAATGCTCTGTTTTATACATCATTAATTGCTATTATACTTTTAGCACCTCTTGTAATATACCTGCTGTATATGAAAAATATATACTCCATTCAAAATGAAATCTTTCTAAAAGAGAAATCTCTTCTCATTATAAAATCTATGGAAGAGTATGATCAAAACGAAGTTTATTTTGAGTACCCGCGTTTCAACACTTTAAAATCAGGTCTTTACGATGCAAGGTTCAAACCAATTTTCACACTAATAGATTCCAATATACCTGCTTTTAAAAACGGTTATTATACAGAAGGGACACAGGCATATTTAACAATTCAATTGCCAAAATCGAGATACTTCGGGGCAGAATACCTCATACTCAGTAATAAAATTTCCTACTCTACCTTATATATGAATGTTGCCGTCATACTTTTATCAATTACCGTTCTCGTGTTTTTACTCAGTATGCTTTTTCTTAATCGTTTTGCCGAACCCTTTAAAGCTCTCAATAAACAACTTGACAGTTTTATTAAAGATTCTATTCATGAGATCAACACACCCTTATCTATTATTAATGTAAACATTGATCTTTATAATAGAAAAAATGAACCAAATAAATATTTTCAAAGAATTAAAGCAGCGACAAAAGTGCTCTCAAATATTTATGACGATATGGACTACCTTATTAAATATAACCGTTTGGATTATCTTGATGAAGAGATCAATTTAAGCCAGTTCGTAAGAGAGAGAATAGAATACTTTACAGATGTAGCGAGGATGAAAGATATCACAATCAACATGCACCTGCAAGCTCAACTCTTCATTGTTATGAATCCTAAAAAATTACGCAAAATCGTTGATAACAATATCTCCAATGCCATTAAATACTCATTTGAGAATAATATTATCGAAGTCTATCTTTTTACACAGAAAGATGGCTGTTATTTAAGTGTACGCGATTACGGTATCGGTATAAAAGATGTTGATAAGATATTTAAACGTTACTACAGAGAAGACAAAAACAAAGGTGGCTTCGGTATCGGTTTAAATATAGTAAAATCAATTATTGACGAATATGACATCGAATTAGATATAGATTCCAAGCTAAAAAACGGCTCTACATTTACCTATAAATTCCCAACCAAGCTCTGCATCAAAAAATAATTACATAAATTTTTTTTATTTTACACAAATTTTACAGTTCACTGATAAACTTGTTCCTGAAATTGATTAGGAGGAAGGAATCATGCGTAAGAGTCTAACAGCTTCTATACTTCTTGGATGCTCACTTTTTGCTGCTGATTACAGCGGTGTAGTTGAAAATCCAAATGCAAGTAAGATTATTGAAAAAGACCTATTGGCTCCGGCAAAAGAGTATGCAATGCCTCAAGGATGTATAACAAATAATCCCGAAGCTATTGCAAGAGGAAAATTTATTTTTCATAACCTAAACGGTAGTAAAGCTAAAAAAACACCACCAAAAGGGTTAAGTAAAAAAAATAGTGACGGTTCTGCAAAACAGTATGGTAACTGTGTAGCATGCCATAACATTGAAGGTGCTAATGGAGCAGGAAATGTTGGTCCTGATCTCAGCAACTATAAAACTAACTTTATTGATAGCGGTGCAAGAGACAATCAATTTGTTTATCAAAAAATTGCTGATGCACGTGTTGACAATCCGACGACACATATGACTATTAATTTAACAACTGGTTTATTTACTGAAAGAGAGATATGTGACATTACTTCATATATCGTATCACCAAAATAAAAAGGAAGAAAAATGCAAAGAAGAGATTTTTTCAAAAAATTAACATCTGCGGTAGCTGTAGGTGCAGCTTTACCTGTAATGGGTTTTGCAGCTGAAACAAAACCAAAAGGACCAAATGCTTTTACTTATGCACAAGCTTTAGAAGCAATTACTGGCGGAAAAACACCTGTAAAATCAGACAAAATACATCTTAAAGTACCTGAAATTGCGGAAAATGGTGCTGTTGTACCTGTAACTGTAGAAGTAGATTCACCTATGACTGCTGATGATTATGTAAAAGCGATCCATATTTTCGCAACAAAAAACTCTAACGTTCGTTGTTTAGATACATATTTAACGCCTGCAAACGGTAAAGCTATGTTAGCAACACGTGTAAAACTTGGACAAACTCAAGAAGTTGCTGCTCTTGTTGAACTTAGCAACGGTGACTTTTTAGTAGCTTCTCAAAGCGTTAAAGTAACAATCGGTGGATGTGGTTGATTTCAGACACAATGAAACAACAAAAAAATTAAAGGATCTAAAATGGGAAAAATACAATCATTAATTAAAATTAAACCAAAAAAATATAAAGACGGCGATATCGTTAAAGTAAACTTTATGGTTATCCATCCGATGGAAACAGGTATGCGTAAAGATAAAAAAACTGGACAAATTGTTCCTGCAAGTTATATCAACAGCATCAAGTTTGACTATAACGGACAAATCATTACTAACATGACTGTTTGGGAATCTGTATCAGCTAATCCGGTATTTACTACAAATATGAAAATTAACGGTAAAGGGACATTAACTGTTACATTTACTGATAATGCCGGTGAAGTTTATGAAAAAAGTATCAAGATTAAACCTAAAGGATAATCTATGAAAAATTTACTAACAATAACACTCTCTACTGCCCTTCTTGCATCTGTAACATTTGCAGGTGAGCAGTTTGCAATGAGTGATAAAGACCGTGCTCTTTATGCAGAACTTTTAGAAGCAAACCCGGCTGATATCAATGTAGAAACTGGTAGTGGTTTAGTTGAAGAGAACTGCGGCGGTGATGCTGGTCTTGCAAAATTTCTAGGTGTAAGTGAAGACAACTTACCAAAATATATCGCGGGCTTTCCTAGATATATTAAAAAATTAGATATGGTTGCAGGACTTGGTCAAGTAATGCAAGCAATTATGCATGACAATGGTCATAAGCCTTTTGCTCTTAAAAGCAAAGAGATGTTTGACATGATTGCTTACGCTAAATCTTTGGCTAACGATGAAGCAATTAACATCGATGTGAATGCAAATCCTCAAATGAAAGCTGCATATGCACTTGGTAAAGAGGTATTTGAAACAAAAAGAGGTGGTAGAGGATTAGCATGTTTAAGCTGTCATAGCCAAGATGTTATTGGTACAGTTCTTAGAACACAACCTCTTCCGGAACTTGGTCATCCAGGAAATGCAGCTGCTGCAACTTGGCCTGCATACAGAATGACAAAATCGTCATTAAGAACACTTCAACGTCGTTTCCAAGGGTGTATGCAAAATGCACTTTTAGCTGTAATCCCTTTAGGTTCACCTGAAATGGTGGCTTTAGAAGTTTATATAACAGATAAAGCAAAAGGGGCTAAAGTAGCAATCCCTGGACTAAAAAGATAGGATAATATAATGGATATTTCAAGAAGAGATTTTATGCACATCGCAGCAATTTTCGGTTTAAGTGCCGCTGTTGCAGGTTGTGCAAAGCCAAAAGCAGTTTCACAGATATCTCTTAAAGATATCTATGACTTTAATGCTAAAGGGAATGTAACACTTTTACATATGTGTGATTTACATGCCCACTTAAAACCACTTTACTGGAGAGAGCCGTCTACATTAATTTCTGCACCGAATCTTGTAGGGACTCCTGGATTTTTATGTGGTGAAGCATTTGCAAAACATTACGGACTTGAGCCAAGTTCTTTAGATGCTTATTTTGATACTTGTATCGATTTTGAAGCTTTAGCGAAAAAGTTTGGAAAAATGGGTGGTGTAGCTCATATGAAAACTTACTTAGATCGTGTTCGTGCAGAGCGTGGTGCTGAAAATGTGCTGTTCCTTGATTCAGGTGATACTTGGCAAGGTACTGGTGTAGCACTTAAAACTGACGGTGAAGCTATTGTTAAAGCGCAAAATTATCTTGGTGTTGACGTAATGGTTGGTCACTGGGAATTTACATACGGTAAAGAGCAAGTAAGAAAACTGATCGAACAACTTGATGCAAAATTTATTTCTCAAAATGTTGTTGGTGACGATCCGTTCTCTGATGAGTATGAAGAGCTTATTTTTGAACCATACACAATCGAAGAGCGTGGCGGAGCAAAAATCGGTATTATTGGTCAATCGTTCCCGTTCACTTCAACTGCAAACCCTAAAGAGTTTACTCAAGGATGGAGTTTCGGTCTTCGTTTAGATACACTTCAAGAGTATGTAGATGAATTAAGAAATGAACATAAAGTTGATTGTGTCGTTGTACTTTCACATGATGGATTCAGCGTGGATCAAGAGGTAGCTCGTAAAGTTCACGGTATTGACTTTATCTTAAGCGGACATACACATGACCCTTCACCAAAACCGATTACAATCAACAATACTGTTATCGTTATTGCAGGAAGTCACGGAAAATATGTAGGACGTTTAGACCTTGATATTCAAGACGGTAAAGTGAAAGATTACGAGTATAAACTTGTTCCTATCGCTTCCAATCTTATTCCTGCTGATGAACAAGGCGTTAAGTTAATTGATGAACTTTATGCACCGTTTGCTTCAGAGTTTAACGAAGTATTGGGACAAACAAAAAATATTCTTTACAAAAGAGATACATTCTTCTCAACTTTCGATCAACTCATTAATGATGCGATCATGGATGAAATGAAATGTGATATCTCATTTACTCCTGGCTATAGATGGGGTACTACCGTTTTAGCAGGTGAAGATGTTTTAATGGAAAATGTTTATGAGATGTGTGGTATTACATACCCGAACGTTTATACGTTTGAGTTAAAAGGTGCAAAAATCGCTACTTTATTAGAAGATATTGCGGATAATGTATTTAATGCAAATCCACTCTACCAACAAGGTGGGGATATGAGTCGTTTAGGCGGTGTAACATATAGTATTGCCGTTGCAAACAAAGCGGGTCAGAGAATATCTAATCTTAAAGTAGGAGGTAAACCAATAGATCTAAACAAAACGTATGTGGTCTCTTCTTGGGGTGGTAACTTGCAAAATGCAGGTGCAAATCTACGTAAAGATAAGATTAGACCGGTATATGACATTGTCAGAGATTACATTAAACGCCAAAAGGTAATAAATGTAAGCAATAAAGGGAATGTAACACTTGTAGACTATGAGTGTGGATGTCCTGAAAAAGGCTCTCGCGGTTGTTAGATCGTAAGTCTTAAAGGGGTAGGTGTCTAAGGACAAACGAAGCGGCAAGTACCAGTTGCCGCTAGGCAGTGATAGTGTCACAAGGACATTGGTTCATCACCAGTGACATTATAATCGCCTTTTAATAAAAAAAGGATGAAGAAATGGAAAAATGGAATAAAGTAAAGCTCGCTACAGCGGCTACTGCAGCACTACTTGCTTGTGGTACACTTACAACGGCTTCAGCAGATGATGCACAACCAAAACGTTCTCTAAAAGGAAACATGATGGAAGTTTACAATGTACTTCCAAAAAGTGTTGATAGTTTAGATAAAGCCTTTACTGAAGGTGTTTTTTATGGTCGTTTACGTATGAATTCATTCATGTGGGACTGGAAAAATGATGATATTGCCGGAACAGGGAACAAAGATAATAAAGCGTTCGGTATCGGTGGTAGCATGATTTATAAAACTGCACCATTTAAAGGTTTTAGTGCAACTGCTGGTATGTATTATTCAGGAAGCCCATTTTCAGGATTACGTGCAAGCGTAGCTGACTTAGGTTATATCAAAGCAGGTAAAGATACAATTAGCCGTTACGATGCAAAATATAACGGTGACTACTATATGGCTGTTTTAGCACAATCATATCTTCAATATGATTTCTCAAAGACAACAGTAAAATTCGGTCGTCAAATTTTTGAATCATTCTTAACAAAATCAAATGATACAAAAATGATCCCTAATACATTTGATGGTCTTGTAATTGAAACTAAAGAGATTCCACAAACAAGAATCCGTGGTGCATACTTTATGGAACAAAAACTTCGTGACCATTCAAAATTCCATGATGTAATTACTTTTAAAGACTCTTCTGGTGATTCATGGGGTAATAATGATGACTCTGCAATACACAAAGGTTTAAGCTATGCGAACTTTCAAGCAGCGGGTAAAAGTGTAGATCATAAACTAATCGTTGCAGATTTACAAAATAAATCTATCAATAATCTTCAAATTGATGTAACATATGGTTCAGTACCAGATGTTGTTTCATCAATTACAGGTGAACTAAATTATAAAATTGCTCTTGGCAGTGGTTATACTTTAACACCAGGTGTTCGTTATATGAAACAAATGGATAACGGCGGCGGTAAAATTGGTGGTGCTTGTCTTAAAGGTGGACTAGCTGGCTTATATGGTGCTCAAGACGGGTATAAAAAAGCTGAATCACTTGATAGTTCACTTTATATGGCACGTTTAGCATTAACAAATGGTCCGTTAAAAGCACAAATTGCTTACTCTGCAGTTGAAGATGCAGCAGATATCGTAGCTCCTTGGCGTGGATTCCCAACTGGTGGATATACTCGTGCAATGGCACAATATAACTGGTATGCAAATACAAAAACTATGGCAGCAGAAGTAAAATATAACTTTGGAAAAGCGAAAATGATTCCAGGTTTTACTGCTATGGTACGTTATGCAGTGCAAAACTTTGATGATAAAAAACAAGTAGCAGGTGTTCAAGCAGACAGTAATATTATTCATGTAGATTTACTAGAACAAATTACACCTGCTCTTTCAGCAAAACTTCGTGTAGGACTTGTTAGTGCTGATAATAGAGTTGCCGGAAGTAAAGCTGGTAAAGATGTAGACTCTTACAACGAATACCGTTTCGAGTTAAATTATTTATTTTAAAAAGGTTTTATGATGCGCTTGCTTGTGGTTTTAAGTATATTATTCATGTCTTCTCTCCTTGCTTTTGAATACAAACTTCAAGCTAAAAAAGTCAGTAGTAATATCTACTGCTTTTTTGGTGAGCCACAGGCAATCAACTCAAAAAACAACGGAAACATGGTAAATTCATGTTTTGTAGAAATTGGAAATCATTATCTTGTGATTGACAGTGGGCCAACTTATAATTATGCTAAAGAAGCTCACTCGTTAATCAAAAAGATAAAAAACCTTCCGGTGGCTTATGTAATCAATACCCACGTACATGATGACCACTGGTTAGGTAATAGCTATTATAAAAAATTGGGTATAGACATTATAGGTTCTAAAAAATTCCAAGAAGAAGGAAAACTGGAAACAACTAGAATGCAAAGAATGGTTTTACCTGAAGCCTATGAAAATACTACTCAAGAATTTCCCAATATTTTTGTTGATCAAGAAAAAAAACTTAAGATTGATAATCAAGAAATCTTTATATACAGTGTAAATCAAAAAGCTCATACAAAGAGTGATCTTTTAATTTACATTCCAAAACTAAAAGCTATTTTTGTAGGAGACGTAGTCTTTAATGACAGAGTTCCATCATTACGTGATGGTGATATAAATAGATGGATAGAGACATTACAATCTATCCAAGAAGGCAATTATAAATATATTATAGGTGGACATGGGTCTCTCATTAACAAACACTCTATAGATTTTACCTATAATTATCTAGTCGAATTAAAACAAAAAGTTTTAGAAGCGATCGAGGACGGTATCGATATAGAAGATGCAACAACATCTATATTGATGCCAGAGTATAAAAATGTTCACATGTATGATGTACTACATAAACAAAATGTAGAAACTGCCTATAGGACTTTAGAATGGGAACAATAATAAGAATTCTGTTTTGTTTCACTATTGTTACTGCATCTCTTGAAGCATTTCAATGGCTTAGTTATTCAGATGCACTAGAGGTACAGAAAAAGACGAATAAACCCATAATGTTGGATGTAATGAGAGATACTTGCCACTACTGTTTAAAAATGGAAAAAAATGTATTTCAAGATCCTGAAATGGCACGTTGGCTGGAGGAGAGATTTATTCCCGCACAGATTAACCTGGATAATGAAAAACTTCCGCTTGATGAACAAATAATGCTCACGCCTACATTCTTTTTTCTTGATGAGAATGGAAAGATACTGAAAAAAATTCCTGGTTCATGGAATATCCAAGACTTTAAAGATCTTACGAAAGGGATAAAATGATACGTAAAATTATATTAATTGCTTTACTCAGTGTTTTAAGTTATGCTGATACAGTATTTGCAGAACCGAAACCATCACTTGTGCAGCCACGAGAAATAATTTTCTCAATTAATCGCGGTGATGACGAAACTATTCAACATGTTCTCAGCAGTGCAAACAATGTACTGAAATTTTATGGACCGGAAATGGTACATATGCGAATTGTTGCGTATTATCACGGTATTAGAGCACTCCTTAAAAAAGAAAAAGAGATTGCCGTGCGTGTTGATGCTCTTCAACAATACGGTGTTGAATTCGTTGCATGTGAAAACACAATGAGAACAAAACATATCAAAAAAGAAGAACTTATTGATGATGTTGAAATTGTCACTGCAGGGATTGTTGAAATAACTGAAAGAGTCAAAGAGGGATGGATTTATATCGTTCCGTAATTTTACATAAATTTTACACTCAATTGTTAAACTTGCTCTTAATATTACAAGGATAAACAATGAAAAAAATAATTGGATTGATGTTAAGTGTAGCAGTTACACTTATGGCACAAGGTGATCTACATCTTTTTAGTGTAGACAATAAGTCTGGAGCTATTACTCCTAAACAAATTGAAAACAGTTTTGTCAAAAATGGCTTCACAGTAACTTTAAACAACGACATGACAGGTCCGTTTAAAAAACAGTTTCAAAAGAGTGACTTTAAGATTTTTAATCTTATGACAGTAGTTGAGCCAAAACTTGCGGATAAACTATTACGCATAAATGCAAATGCCGGTGTATTTATCCCGATGGGTGTCGGTATCTATCAGGCGAATGATGAAGATACATTACATGTAAGTATATTAACATCTGATGCGCAGGCAAAAATTATCGGTATGGATAACAATGATGTTTTAAAAACTCTTGAAGCAAAAACTATAAAAGCGCTCAAAGAGGCATTACCGAATGCGAAACAGACTTTAAGTGAAGATTCTCTAAAAGAGAGCAGAAATCTTGTAAGTGCCTATGAATATGAACTTGATGATCCGGAAGATTTTGACGATGCAAAAGAAGAGATCAAAATGTCTTTAGAAAGTAATTTTGCGCCAAAAGGTTTTATTATGCCTGCGACACTTGATTATGAACTTGGTGTTTTAGATGAAGAGAAAGAGAGTCCATTTGATTTTTACGAGTCTTATTCGATCTGTAAACTTCCGGTAATTTACACTGTTGCAAAAACACGTCCAGAAGCTGCAGCCTTTGCTCCTTGTACAACCATGTTATACAAGAAAAAAGGTGACGATAAAATCGTTATGGGATTCCCTGCTGTTTACAACTGGCTAAGCAGTGCACACGTTACAGACGATGCAGCGCATAAAGAGCTAATGAAAGCACAAAACGATTTTGAGCAAATCCTTAAGAACATCACTGAATAGGATCAATGATGAAAAAGTTTGTTGTTTTATTATTCTTATTTGTTACATCTTTGCTTGCTGATGAAGCAACAAAAAAAGTTGTATTCGATTTTACAAGCGGGGATTTAAAAACTTTTGAGAAAAAAATTCTCTCTGGTATAGTACACCAAAAAAACCATTATGAAGGCAAACTACAGGAACTAGAAGTTGCTGTAGTTATCCATGGAGACGCTTACAAATTTTTTGTGAAGAATCTGCCTAATACACTTTATAAAAAAAATACAGCTCTTTTAACAAAACAAAAAGAATATGCTAAAAGATTAATCTCTTTAACAGATACGTACGGTGTAGATTTTTTTATGTGTGAAGTGGGACGTAAAGCAAATAAACTTGACAAGAAAGATCTATATGAATTTGTTCAATTTGTTCCTAATTCCACTATAGGGCTTATCGATAAACAAAGCGATGGGTACGCTTATGTACCTATCTCTCGTTAAAAGAATTTACAATCTTTTGACTCAAAAACAAAGGTAATAGATTTAAAAAGCGGATAAAAAAATAAAATCTACGAGGAAAAGCATACTCTGTTTTATTTTTATCTATCGCTTTTTTTATCCGAGCAACTCCCTCTTTCGTTTCAAGTAAAAACGGCATATGAAAATCATTTTTATCAGTTAATTCACTTTTAATAAATCCGGGTAATATGTTGATTACTTTAATTCCAAGCGGTGCATACTTGTAGCGTAGACCCTCAGCATATGCATTTAAAGCTCTTTTAGATGATGAATACACTTTAGAACTAGGCATAGAGAATAAAGATGCCAGTGAAGAGATAAAAACAATTTTTCCACTCTTCTGCTGTGTAAAAATAGGTAATAACACTTCCAAAATTGCATGATTAGCCAAGACATTCACATCATAAAGATTTTTAAACTCATCAATTGTTGGTGTTTGCGTGTGAGAATGTCCTAAAGAGATACCTGCATTTAAAATTACCATATCTACAGCAGTTATAATACGTAATTGCTCTTGTAACTCTTTAAAGTGTGTTACATCGACAATAATAAGTTTGATATTTTTACACAGAGGAAGTAATTCTTGTTGGAGTTGTTGCAGTTTTTCTTCTCTTCGTGCTAAGAGAATCAGTTCGTTTTCTTGTGAAGCATACTGACGTGCAAGTTCAGCACCTAAACCTGAACTTGCTCCAGTAATTAAGATTTTCATCTGTAAATTACACTATCCTGATCATTACAGGTTTAGCGTTTACAAACTCTTGAGCTTCTAATGCATCAATCATAGCTTGTATATCTTTTTCAACTGCTGTATGTGTTGAAATAAGTAAATTTGCAGAGTTATTGTCTGCAGGACGTTGTAACATCGTCTCAATTGATATATTGTTATCTTCAAACAGTTTTGTCAGCTTAGCCAACACACCTGCTTTATCACTTACATTGATACGAAGATAGTATTTAGACGTGATCTCATCAATCGCTTTAAGAGTAAGTGCTTTACCCTCCATAGGACGATCGAATCCAAGCATTGGACGTGATTTTCCACTTCTTGCAATATCGATGATGTTTGCCACAACCGCTGATGCTGTTGCATCACCGCCAGCTCCCGGTCCATAGTAAAGTGTCTCACCTACTTTATCACCCACTACAGAGATACCATTCATTACACCGTCAATTTTTGCGATCATCTCATCTTTATTGATGAGACATGCATGTACACGTAACTCTACTTGAGAATCTGTTTTTTTAGCAATTCCAAGAAGTTTGATAGCATATCCGAACTCTTTTGCAAAAGAGATATCTTCTTGTGTTACGTTCTCAATCCCTTCGATTAAAATATCTTCAGGTTTTGCATCAATTCCGTAAGCGATAGAAGCTAAAATAAGCAGTTTGTGTGCAGCATCATATCCACCTACATCAAACGTAGGATCAGCCTCAGCATAACCTAAATCTTGCGCTTCTTTTAAGATAACATCATAGTCAACGCCCTCATTTGTCATCTTCGTCATCATATAGTTACAAGTACCGTTCATAATACCCATCATAGACTCTATATGGTTTGCAGAAAGACCGTCACGAAGTGCGTTAATGATAGGTATACCGCCCGCAACACTTGCTTCATATTCAAAAGCAAGCTCTCCTGCAATCTCTTGAAGCTCATATCTGTGATATGCTAAAAGTGCTTTATTTGCAGTAACAACTGCTTTACCGGATTTAAGGGCACGTTTGACAACCTCGAAAGGCTCTTCTACGCCACCCATAAGTTCTACGACAATATCTATCTCATCATCGTTTAGGATATCATCAACATTGTTCGTTAAAATGATGTCTAAACCTCTATCTTTATTAAGGTTTTTTACAACACCACTCTTTACAATAATGTCATGTCCAGCACGGGCACTAATTACATCTGCATTGTCTTTTAAAATATTTGCAACGCTTGTACCTACAGTTCCTACGCCTATGATTCCTACTTTTATCACTTATTTATCCTTACACCCATCAAATTGTTTTAAAAACACTTTTATGTTTTTTGCTGCTTGGCGGATTCGGTTATCATTTTCGATTAAAGCGATACGAACATATCCTTCACCATACTCACCAAAACCGATTCCCGGAGCAACCGCTACACCTGCTTCAACGAGTAAACGTTTTGAGAATTCTAATGAACCTAAATGTGCAGCACACTCAGGAATTTTTGCCCATGAGAACATACTCGCTTCGTTTTTCTCAATATGCCACCCTGCACGCTCGAATGCTTCGATCAGTACTTCTTGACGGTGGTTATATTTATCCGTAATGTCTTGTACACATTGTTGGTCGCCGTTTAGTGCGATTGTAGCTGCTACTTGGATAGGTGTAAACATACCGTAGTCTAACCACGATTTGATTTTTTGCAGTGCTCCGATCAATCTTTTGTTTCCAACGAAGAAACCTACACGCCATCCGGCCATATTGTACGACTTACTTAAAGTAAACGATTCAACTGCAACATCTTTTGCACCTTCTACTTGCATAATCGAAGGTGTTTTATATCCGTCAAACGTGATATCACCGTAAGCAATATCTGAGATTACGTAAAAACGTTTCTCTTTGGCCATAGCAACAAGTCTTTCATAAAACTCAACCGTTACTGTAGCTGTACTTGGGTTGTGCGGGAAATTCACTAAAACAAATTTTGGTTTCGGTGAACTCTCTTTAAACACTTTTTCTAAATTTTCAAAGAATTTATCTTCATCTAAACGGTACTTCTCATCAAATTCAATTCCGAACTTAATTACATTTCCACCCGCTAGGATAAAAGAGTATTCGTGGATCGGATAAGTAGGATCTGGTACAACTGCTACATCACCCGGATTAATTACCGCATATGTAAGGTGTGCATACCCCTCTTTAGAACCCATTGTTGCAACACATTCTGTTTCAGGATCTAACTTACAGTCATAGCGTCTTTCATACCAGTCTGCAATCGCTTGTAATAATTTTGGGATACCCTTTGAAGTAGAATATCCATGAGTCTTAGTTTTTTGGGCCGACTCTATTAGCTTTTCACGAATATGTTCAGGCGTGTCACCATCAGGATTACCCATAGAAAAGTCTATAACATCTTTTCCTGCACGGCGCTCTGCCATCTTTATCTCGTTTACCTCAGCAAACACATACTTAGGAAGTCTCTCAACTCTGTTAAAATGAAATTCGTCAAACATTTTATTATGCCCTATTAGAAATATTGGCGATATTTTAGCAAAATATATTTAGAATTATCTTGAGCCTTCGGGATAAAATATCATTTCATCTTTAATATTTTTTAAAGTATACAGATCGGATATTTTCATATAAACACTATTTTTCGGCATTTTAAGCTCTATTGCCCCGTGAACTATATCTTTTTTAATCACTTTTAAAAGGTGTAAAGAACTGTCATAATATGCTATATAAGGGTACCAATGATTTCTATGACTACTTTTAATCATCAATGTTTTTATTTTAGAAATATCCAGCCATTGTTCATATAAAGAACGCTTTAATGTCAATGGTTTTCCATCTTCAAGTTGTTCAACATTCAGCTTTGCATTTGAGATATCGATTAAATATGACCACTCTTTTGCATTTGTTCTTTGAATATCTACAATTTCACACGATTTTTTCTTTAATTCTTTTTGTAAAATCAAAGGATCAGTTGCATATTCCGAAGTCAAATTTACACTCCAGATAAACTCTGTTGCATCCCTTGTAGAAGCGACTGTAACATACTTGTAATATCCCAAGGCAGTTAATGTATCACTAATGATTTTTACAAAAAATATAGGCGAACCGTTTGTTCTAAAATCAAGTCTTATCTCTTGGGGTTTATCAAAAAACAGATCAAGTAAACCGTTATCCTGAAGTGTTTGAATCACTTTAACTGAATCAACTCGATCGTTTTTATAAAAAGCACTTTTTGGATCAAAAATAGCATTGATAAAGTCTTTGTTTTGTGTATATGTTTGAGGGCATAAAAACCCTTTTATTTTCTCCGTTACAGGGTCATCTTTAACAACAACACTTTGAATATCATTATCAAGCCCGATAACTTCTTCAGCAACTAAAGAATATGAGAATAACACCAGTAAAACAAGACTTTTTACCATACATACCCTCTATTTAACCTCTTAAATTCTTTGAATGAAATAGGTTTTAATTCACCGTCTTGATATAGGAACTTTAAGCCTTTTTCCGTTTTATAGCTATACTCTTTGCCGTTCACTTCAAAATCAACATATCCATGTCCTAAAGTGATTAGCCAGTCAATATTTGGATCGAGACTAAACTCTTTTGAAACTACAGTCTGATTTTTTTTGTTTGTCTCTAACTCAATATATCCTATCCAAAGTTTTGTATTTGTTTTAATTACAAAAGACTTTTCTATAGCTTGTTCTTCTTCAACTGATGTATTTTGATCTAATGTTTCTGTTACTGCAACCGTTTCATTTGTTTCTTGAGCTGCTGTATTGTTTACTTCTTCAACAACTTTCTCTTTTACTTTTTGGATAATTTCATTTTCTTGAATTGCAGGTTTTACTGCCTCTTTAGAATCATTATAAAACACAAATAAAAAGATTAAAAATACAATAACGGCAATAATGATATAAAGAGCGTTATGACTTTTTTTAGGCTTTGTATTGATGAAAATACTCTCATCAATCTCCTCTTTTCTCTCTCCGTCAAAATACGTGATACCTTTGAGTTTTATAGCCTTTAATTCTAATCCGTATTCACGTTCTAAAATAGAAATAAATCCTATAAACTGTACTTTGTTTAAACCATCATAACTTTCATGTAAAATAGCTTGAACATGTTCTACAGGAATATGTGTTTTCTCATAAATTTTTTGAGCACCAATTTCACGTAATTTGACTAAAGCTTCATTCATATCTCATCCTATCCATTAAAATAGCACCTGCTACACTCACATTCAAAGAGTCAAAGTCATGTGACATAGCAATACTTACAACATTATCAAGTTTAGAAGAAACTCTGTTGCTCAGACCTTCTCCTTCACTTCCAAGTACCAACACTCTTTTTTTACTTATCTTGGCATCACGAATATCTATACCGCCCATATCTGCACCGTATGTTGAAAATCCGGACATTTTCATATCGTTTAAAACATTGTGAATATTCTGCTCGATCGCAAAAGGCATATCAAAAAGTGCCCCTGTACTTGTTCTGAGTATCGGTTCAATCGGCAATTTTTTTACTCCACATGCCACAATTGCATCAACACCAAGTGCATAAGCACTTCTGATAATAGAACCGATATTACCTATATCGGTTAAACCTGCTAAAACAACAATAAAATCTTTATCTAGAAATGTTTTAAAATCGTGTAGTTGGTAATCTTCCACTTCTGCTAAAAAGCCCTGATGATTGGCATTTTTACTCATTTTAACAGCAGCTTCATTAGGGATTCTTTTGATCTCAAATCCCATTTTCATTAATCGTGAGTACTCTTTTTTATCCAGTTCTTTGGCTAAATAAAGTGTTTTGATCTTATGAGGGTAATGATCAATAAAATAATATATAGGTTGTTTCGCATAAATTAACATGGAGGTATTTTAGCAAAAAATTTTTAATTAGTGTTAATATTTAAAGATTCATCAACCGTTGATAACAAGCTTTTGTATTTTCACCCGTTATTTTTGCTATTAATTTCGCTTGAACTTTTTTTGGAAGGTCTAATTCTAAAATATCTTTTTGAGTAATTGCAGAGCTGTTTTGTTTCTCCCCTGCACGGATCACAACAACCCACTCACCTTTAAAGTTTCCATCAAGAGTTTTCAAAATTTCACTTGCCGTTCCACGCAGATATCTCTGGAACTTTTTAGTGAGTTCTTTTGCCAAAAACAACTCTCTAGAGGGTTCTGTTTTTTCTATTTCACCTAAAAGCTTTTCTATCCTATGCGGTGATTCATATAAAATAGTCGTATAGCCGTTGTGAAGAGCTTCATTAAGCCCTGCTTCACGAGAACTGCCTTTATGGTCTAAAAAGCCTAAAAAGAGCATTTGAGTATTTACAAAACCGCTTGCTACAAAAGCAGTAAGTACTGCATTTGCACCAGGCAAGATGTCGTATTCTATAGAATTTGCAATACAGTAGTCCACCAATACCTGTCCTGGATCACTGATTCCAGGCATTCCTGCATCACTGACATAAACAACGTTTTGCTCAAATATAGATGGATCTAATTTTTCAACAAAAGATTGTTCATTGTGTGAATGTAAAGAGATAAACTCTTGGTTAGGTTTTAATTCAGTATTGTAGCGCTCTTGTAAAATATGAAGAAGTTTTTTTGTAACGCGAGTATCTTCGCAAAGAAGGGTGTCGGCTTGGCTAAGAACCTCTATGGCTCTTAGCGATATATCGCCAATGTTCCCAATCGGAGTTGGAACAAGTGTAAGCAAGATTAGATCTTGATTATTTTTTAGCGTAACGTGCTTTGAATTTCTCGATACGTCCAGCAGTATCTACCATACGCTCAGAACCTGTGAAGAATGGGTGACACTCGTTACAAATGTCAATTCTCATCTCGTCTTTTTGAGATTTTGTTTGGAAAGAGTTTCCACATGCACAAGTAACTGTACAATCAACTAATACTGGGTGAAGATCTTTTTTCATTTTTTTACCTTTTACTACTCGTCGAAGTACGAATAGCTATATATTTTTTAAATCCGTATGGGGGCAGATTTTTAGAAATGGGATTATACCAAAAAAACTTATAAATTACAATATTATCTTTGAAGCAACTGCAAGAACTGCACTCTCAGAACGTAGAACCAAAGGTGTATCTAGACGGAAAACTTCATATTTTGATAAAAGCTCTTTTTCCTCTTTGGAAAATCCCCCTTCACAACCTATTAAAACTGTCGAAATTTCGGCATCTTCTTTCAATACGTTCTCACAGAAATCAAATACTTTCGTATCAGGATTTCCCTCTACAAATTCTTGTACATTTTTTGCCGTAGCAAACTCCATAAAGTCTGTTCTGCCGCATTGCTGATTGGAAGCTTCCAAAATTCTCTCGTAACGCTTGTAGTCAGGTTTGAAATTTTTCTGACTCCTGTCGCAATAGATAAATGTGATCTTTTCAACCCCTATCTCATTCAGGCTAGGCAGTACTTTTTCAACAGATTTTGTATCGATTACACACCAGCCTATATGGAGTGCTTTTTTTGCTTTTACTTCACATACCTGTTCTGAAACAAGTGCAACTTCCAGACTTCTTGGATCTACAGAAACAATTTTATACGTATAAAGCATTTCGGGTGCATTTTTCAAGCGCATTGAGATCTCATCACCCTCTTGATGGCGACGCACTTTTATCAAATATTTATGTAGTTCACCTTTAATTGTAAAGCGCTCTCTTGAGGCATTCTCTTCATAAATAAATATCATGCAAAAAACCACATCCAAGAAGATACAATGATTACCAGTCCCAATTCTACACTCATTATCTTGTAAGCAAACTCTTTATAACGAAGAAAAGTATCCTCATCTTCATCATCTACATGCTTTAAAACTTTTGTTCTATGTATCTCTTTAGTAATCAAATAAACAGAGAGAATAATCATTACGATGTTTTCAGGCGTAAAATGAAGATGCTTTGTTGCCATCATAATCATCCCTGTAAAAATCACTGCTGCTACCAACATTGAGTTTAGTGGTAAAAGGACTATTGAACGTTTTCTTTTATACTGTTCGATATCAGTTGCTTCATAGAGCAGTACAACATTAATAACAATCGAAAAAATTAGAGCCATTACACCCAAAGAGTGAATAGTTACTCCCATGCTATACATTTGTTCCATCTATACCGACTCCGGATTTATAAATTCACTTCCCGCTTTAAGCTTTTCAAGTAAACTACGGTCGTTAAAACTGTTAAGCACTTCATCTGAAAAAACAATCTCTTCAAGTGTAATCTGTCCCATTTGTGCATTGTACGCATCTTCTCTAAAAGCTTGTGCGTATCCTGTATCTGTTTCATGCACTATTATACTGTGAAGTTTAACCTCTTTTTCGCCGTTTATCCCTTTTGTCAAATGGAACAATATATCAATAAGTACGAAAATAACACGGGCAAACTGTTCTGCTGAAGGTGAAACTGGCAACTCTACCCATCTATGGGAATGTTTTTTCATATCAGCTATATATTCTGCATCATCACCATTCCATAAAGTGATAGCATGGTCAAAAGACTCTATCAGATCTTTGATATTTTGCTTCATTAAACCAAAATCATATACCATCTGTCCGTTGTCCAAATAATTTGATTCAAACAGAACTTCAACTTTGTAAGAGTGTCCATGGATCGAAGAGCGGCATTTCACACTTGAACATCCACGAACAATATGTGCATTCTCAAATTTAAACAGTTTACGAATGATCATACGTCACACTCCCTTATTTTCATCCCATATACGTATATGCAGCCTATCACTAAAATTATAGCCTTTATTTTTGCAGTACTCAATTAAGGCGAGAGTATTTTTCTCTACATCTGCCTTATTTCCCCCTAAAGGCATACAATAAACGTCTATAAAAGGGGCATGCTCTGTAATTTGTTCAATCTCATCATCTAGTGCCATATTGATCGAATCTTCGTCAATTGAGAATTTAAAAAAAGCATCTTTTGCATGAGTAGCAATTGAATTTATTACACCGCCACGTAATCTTTTAGCTAGTGATTCCCCTGAATTCTCTAACTTTACAGAGAGTGCAAAAACACACTCTTTATAGACAGGATATTTTTCAAAATCTATCGCTATGGTACCGTTAGTCTCAAACGTGATTCTATGGTTGTTTTCACGCAGTTTCTCTAAAAAAGATACAAAAAGAGGATCGTTTGCATAGATCAAAGGCTCGCCTCCGGTCAATACTACATCTACACCTTCTGGCAACTCATATAGCTCAAGAATATTTAATAGTTGTTCAACAGAATTTATTTCAATCCATGCGTGGGAAAAGTGTTCTTTGTTTACGGCATACACGGTATCACATCCAAGAACTTCTGTACCGTCTTGTGCTTTCTCTTTACATCCAAAGCCTTCACATTTCATATTGCATCCGCCAAAACGGAAGAAAAGGCTTGGGCTTCCTACATAACGCCCTTCCCCCTGTATTGAATAAAAATGTTCAACTAAATAGAGCATTGTACCCCTTTAATCATCCACCAGTCTCATAAAAAGCACGTGTTGAGACCTCGTCATCTTCTCCACCCCAGCGATTTTTTTCAGGTTTGTTTTTCACAACCTCTTTCAGTACCAATGCAGCACCTTTAACATCCCCACGTTTTACAAACTCTGCAATACTCATCGCTTCATCAAAATATAAACATGGTATAAGATGTCCTTCCGCAGTCAGACGGATACGGTTACACTGTTTACAGAAATCATCTTCGTATGGTTCAATGATACCAAATTTATACCCATCTTCCAAAGTGTAATAGTGTGACGGTGAATGTCCGTCAAACCCTTCATCTTTGAAGCTATATTTTTGAGCAATGATATTTAAAAGTTCATCCGATTTCAGACCTTCTATTTTTTCATCGGCATGTTTATTTTCCATATATTCGATAAAACGGATTGTCATACCACGATCTCTACAGTACTCTAAAAGATCTACAATCTCATCTGAGTTGATCCCTTTCATAGGTACCATGTTTACTTTTACTTTTAGTCCTACTTTTAAAGCTTCATCAACACCCTCAAGCACATTTTTAAGTACATCTTTTTGTGCGATCTCTTGTGCTACTTCAGGTTTAAGAGAATCGATACTTACGTTGATACGCTTGAGTCCCGCATCTTTTAACTTTTGCGCAGCACCTTTGAGTAAAAAAGCATTTGTTGTCATTGCAAGATCAATATCTGGCTTATAGTCATAAATCATTTTAATGAATTTATCCAGGTCTTCACGAAGTAAAGGTTCCCCACCGGTGATACGGATCTTTTTTACACCCTCATCCATTGCCACTTTCAAAAATTCAAAAAGTTCTTCAAATGTTAAAAGGTTTTCTTTTGGTACCCATGAAAAAGGTTTTTCAGGCATACAGTAGTTACATCTGAAATTACATCTCTCCGTGACCGATACACGGATATAATCCACTACTCTGTCATAGCTATCTACTAGCATTTATATTCCTATAATTGATAAAAATTTCTATAATCTTTTAGTTTATTTTCTTATAACACTTATTATAAAGCATTCATCTCTTTTGTTTCTATTTCGATTGTACCACACACTATATCATGCAGTGCTTTTTTATCTCTTCTATAAAACGGAGTTAATAATCCTAAAAGAATTGTTGTAGAGAATAAAAACATAATAAATCTGCAAATTGCTCTGAAAAAAGAGATGTTTTTCATTGTTTTATCATCAACGATTTTGATCATATACGCTTTCTTTCCCGGTGTTTGTCCAAATTTTGCAATCAGTACTGCATAGATCACACCATAGATTGAAACTGCTATAAGGGGTGCCAACTGAGAAGCTTGAAACTCCTCTTTTGAGCCCATTACAACATAAGCTATAAAATATAAAATCGGGGTATAGATCATAAACATATCAACTACAAATGCTTTTATGCGATCTGGATAAGAGGCATACTTTAATACTTTTTTCTTTTGTGTATCTTGCTGATTTTTTTTCTGTTTTTTTAGATCTCTAAATCTCATGCGCGCATTATAGCAAAAGGAAACTTTGTAGAAGTAAACAGTGATAAACTTTAAAAAGAATGATTAAGAAGAAAATTCTGCCCCATAAGGGGCAAGCTTTAGTGACCAGAGCGGTCCTAGCGAAGCAAGATGAGCTTAGCTCATTTTGCTATTAAATTAATGTAAATCTCTCCAGATTTGTTTTTTCCATAAGAAAGCAAATAGTGCAAATATAACGATAAAGATCATTACATACTTACCAACGTTCTCTCTCTCATGGCGTTTTGCATCACCAGAATCTTCAAGATACTCAACAACTTTTTCCATTGCATGTTCGTTTACACCAACACGTGGCATTGCAGTACCTTTCAGATAGTTTTGTGGATTTTCCACAAATGTTTCAATGTAATGAGCACCACGAGAACGGATATAGATACTTAAATCCGGTGGTAATTTACCCATATATGCTTTTAAACTGTCTTGATAATCAAGTACCTGTGTTTTAAATTTTAACTCATCTTGCTCTTTTTTGAATGTTGGTGTCTTACCGATTTGTGTCCAACCAGCATAATGGTCAGCATGACATCTACCACATGCTAATTCAAATGCTTGCTCAGATGTAAGTTCCTCTTTTTTCACTGCAACTGATTTTAGGTAAGTAACCATATCAGCTACTTCTTGATCAAGATCTCCACCAGCTCCATAGAAAGGCACCATTGGATGCATTTGACCTTTTTCGGCATCAAATTTATGTTCAACCATTAAAGCGTGTGCAGGGTTTTGAATAAGAGCTGCTAAGAACTTCTCATCATATACAGCACCTGCATTTGAAAGATCCGGTGGGTTTACACCGTAACTTTGTGCAGCTGTTACAGGGTCCATTGGTGCAGGCATACCTGCAACTTCCATAGAGTGACAACCAAGACAAGCTCCCGCACCCATTACAAGCTCTTGCCCGCGAGCAGCGTCACCTTTTTTTGTAAGTTCCGGAAGGTCTTTATATTCAAAACCTTCACTCTCAATATGTTTATGCATTTGCGAGTGTGCAAACGGTTCAACTAAGTAGTAAGTTACAAGAGTAAAGAATACTACAACTGCTAATATTTTAAATTCTTTCATCATATACTCCTATAACGCTTTCTCTTTTTTTGTAATGAACGGTAAAGCTATCCATAATAAAATAAAGACGATAGCAGCAACTAAACCGATAGTACTGAAAATACCTTCAGGCGGTAATTTACCCATACCAGTAAGCACAATCATATCTACAAGCATTAACCAGAACCAGTATTTAAATGCACCGCGGCGAGCAGCCGGAACAGCATTTGGACTTCTGTCTAAGAACGGTAAAGCAAAGAAAATTACTTGAGCAAATCCGAATGCAACTAAACCTGGATCAGCAGGGAACGGACGTAAGATCTCATATGACCATAAAAAATACCACTCAGGGTAAATATGTGCAGGAGTCTTTAATCCATCTGCAGGGTCAAAGTTAACCGGGTCCATTGCAAAGTCATAATGGAAAAACACTAAATAGAAAAAGAATACTAAATAGATTCCAACTACCATCATATCTTTAGACATAAAGTCGTTAGCGAATGCGATAACTTTAGACTCTTTTTTGTTTCCTGCTTTATATTTTGCAGCTTCAGCTTCAAAATCGATCTCTTCACCATCTTGATTGTTAACGTGAGGGATACGAAGTGCAGCAAAGTGAAGTCCGATAAGACCTAAAATTGCTAACGGTAATAAAAGTACATGCAGCATAAAGAAACGGTTTAAGAAAGCTTGAGCCGGAACGTAATCCCCACGAATCCACTCAACTAAACCGTCAGCATGTAATGAACCACCAGCAAAAAGGTTTGTAATAACCATACCAGCCCAGTAAGACATTTGTCCCCATGGAAGCATATAACCAGAAAACGCTTCAGCTGAGAAAGTTACAAACAGAAGCATACCTGAGATCCAGATCATCTCACGTCCCTTTTTATATGAACCGTAATAAATTCCTGTGAACATATGAATATATATAATAAGGAATACTACAGATGCTGCAACACCGTGAATATGTCTCCATAACCAACCGAATTCAACCTCTTTCATAATAGTGTAGTTAACACTGTCAAATGCAGTTGCTACATTTGGTTGATAATACATTAATAAGAAGATACCAGATACTAACAGTAAACCGAATGTTACTGCTAAAATCATCCCCATTGCCCATAAAAAGTTGATATTTTTAGGGATCCAATACTCTTTAGCCATAACACGGCGAACTGTATCAACTGCTAAACGTTGGTTCATCCAATCATGAAGGCTTGTTGCTTTTTCAAAATGTGCCATTTTCTCCCCTTAATTAAAGCGTAACGCCAGTTGCTTTCATATTTTTATACTCTGGTCCCTCTTCACCAAGAACAAGTTTATTCCCATCTATTTTAAATGGAGGAATATCGAGTCCACGCGGTGGCGGTGCTTTTGTAACATCACCAGCAAAATCATATGTACCACCGTGACAAGCACATAAGAATGATTGAGTATCAGAATTGTAACCAGGAATACAACCAAGGTGTGTACAAAGTCCAAGATTTACTAAATACCCTTCACCGTTAATAAAAACAGTACGTGCCTTTTGCTTTTCAGTTAATTTTCCCATCATCTCAGGCGTATACTTAAGAACAAAGATAGGTTTTCCACGCCATTTTTCAGTAACTAATTCATTTTCTTTATATGCCGACATATCCAATGTTGTAAAACCCGCCGCTTTTACACTTGGAAGCATATCCCAACTTTTTTTCATCGCATAAAGTGAAGCAACGGCCCCTACACCCGCTACAGCACCGAATGCTTTTCCCATAAAACCTCTACGGCTACTATCTTTCATATTTCGCTCACTTTCTTGTGAATTTTCAATTCTTATTATATACCAAATAAGTTTTAATTATTTATAAAATTAAGTTTTCTTTTATAAATGACACAAACTTATTGCAATCGGAGGGGATTTTACCATATTTTATCTCATTTATGTGATTTAATGTCTCTTGTAACAGGTTTTGATCAAAATTGTGTATTATCGGAATATTTAACTCTTCAAACTTTTTATTAAAATCTTCCGGATAATCTGCTCTTTGTATATAGATAGGCTTACCACCGGCTGCCAAAGATTCTACAACTGCCTGAGGAGAAGCACTAATGAGAATCTCTGATTCCATAATCATATCATCGTACTCATCAAACTCATAACTGCTTACAAATTTCTCTTTGAGTTCATCTTCATAATCTAAAAAGTAGTAATATCCAAGTTGGAGATGGGGATTGAGTTTTTCTACAAAATTGAAATTTTTCATTAAATCTTTTTCATAGTCATCATCACCGAAAAAGTAAGATATTTTTACAGTTTTGGCTTTTTGTTCAAAATATTTATCTGCAACTACGATTGTATCGTTCTCGATTACAATAAGATTTGAGAAAAACTGTTTCATATCTTCAAGCATAATAGGATTGACTTCAGCAGAGTCTAAAATCAGCTGATCACCCTTGTGAGCAATATTGGCAATGTTTCTTACAACATCGATACCCACTGCTTTATCAATTCCAAAATTTCTTGCTTCTTGTGCTATTCTAAAGTCACTGCATAAAAGGGTAATGTCTGCATTTAAAGATCCTAGTACCGTTACGGCTCTACGAAATCTATCCAGACCTATTCTATGCCCTGTATGTACATAATAATATGTTTTCATATTTATCTCGCTTACTATATTATATAGATACGAAATATTACCCTTTGAAGTTTAATCTAATATTTTATAGATATGTAAAAGTCGAGATCAAAGTTTCCATCTTGTGTCAGATATTTGTTTTGTCTATAAACTGCATATGGTGGTTTTGTTGTTGTTTCGTATTCATTTTTAGGAAGCCATTCATGGTATAACCACTGAATAAAGCGTAACAGATCCCCGCAAGCACCCTCTAGAGTAAATTTTGCATATACACCGCTTGCAATTGTAAACTTAGGTAGTCGGTTATCTTGCAGTTTTTTCCCCTCTTTATCTACTACACATGCTACGTATTGACAGTCTTCCAAAGAGGTAATTGAAGGATTATCGTGAAACAGACTGATCTGTTCATACTCTTCTAGATGGTTTGAATATATCCATGTTTGAATCTTCTGCCATGTCTGGCGTATTGCATCATTATACCCTTGATGACGAATATAATACGCTTTCATCTCCGGCATTTTTACAATTGTAGGACTTAGATGATCAAAATTATCTAAAGTGATCATAGAGTTTCTTGTTTTAAGGGACTGATCGACAATTTTATTTGAATACTCTAAATATCCCCCTTTTCTCCAGACCTTCGGTGTCATAGAAAAACGCTCTTTAAATGCACGGATGAACGATGTCTGAGAAGAATATCCACAAGCATTGGCAACTTCCGAAATAGTAGAGTATCTATTTGTAAGTAAAAGATTAGATGCTTTTTGCAGACGAATCGATTTTATACTTTCATAAATATTTCTATCAAACACCTCTTTGAAAATTTTATGCATATAAAACTTACTGATCCCGTAATTTTTTGCAAGCTCATCCATATTGATATCAGTATCGATATTTGTGTAGATGTAGAACATTATATCGTTGGTAATTTTGATCTTCTGATCTAGAGTTTCTCGTTTCATGAAAATTATTTTAGCAATAAAAAGTAACAAATAGGACAAAAATAGATAATTTTTAAAGCAATATAAGTGAAGAATTGTAACTTTTGAGAAATTATAATGCTGCCATGATTTTTTTAAATGGAGAATACAATGAAAAAAATTTCTAAAGTATTAATTGCAAACAGGGGTGAAATCGCTCTTAGAATCATCCGTGCATGTAAAGAGCTTGAAATCACAAGTGTCGTTGTGTTTTCTGAAGTCGACGTAGACGGCGTATGGGTAAAAAAAGCAGATGAATGCTACCCGATTATGGGAAATCCGGTTGAAGCTTATTTAAACTATGAGAGAATTATCTCTATGGCAAAAAAAGCTGACTGTGATGCTATCCATCCCGGATACGGTTTTTTAAGTGAAAGTGCAGAGTTTGCACAAGCATGTGCAGACAATGACATTATCTTTATAGGTCCCAAACCAGAACATATAGAACTTTTTGGGGATAAAATGGCTTCAAAAGTTGCCATGAAAGAGATCGGAGTGCCAGTCCTTGAAGGAACCGATACGCCTATTCTTGATAAAACTGACGGGGAAAAAATTGCTAAAGAGATCGGCTTTCCTGTAATCATTAAAGCCGCTTTTGGTGGCGGTGGTCGCGGTATGAGAATCGTAAAAACTGCCAAAGAATTCTCTACTGCGTTTGAATCAGCTACAAATGAAGCACTCAAGTATTTTGGTAAGGGGGAAGTGTTCATTGAAAAATATGTAGAAAATCCTCGCCATATTGAAGTACAAGTCATTGCCGACAAATTTGGGAATGTACTTCATTTAGGCGAACGTGACTGTTCAATTCAGCGCCGCCACCAAAAGGTGATCGAAATAGCACCATCTCCTCGTCTTAACGATGCAGTTCGTAAAGAGCTTTATCGTGTATCAACAAAAGCGATGTTCAAACTCGGTTATGAGAGTGTAGGAACAGTAGAGTTTTTAGTTGATGAAGCTGACAATATATACTTTATAGAGATGAATACAAGGGTGCAAGTGGAGCATCCGGTAACTGAAGTTATCTCAGGCGTAGACATTATTCAAAGAATGATTGAAATTGCTGAAGGGGATAAATTACAGTTCTTACAAGAAGAGATCAAATTCCGCGGATATGCGATTGAATTCCGTATAAACGCGGAAAATCCACAAATGAACTTTATGCCTTCAACAGGTACAATTAGTAACTATCTTACACCGGGTGGTCCTGGTGTGAGACTGGACACTAGTGCTTATGAAGGTTATGAAGTACCGTCAAACTATGATTCTATGATCGGAAAGCTGATTGTTTCTGCACTTGATTGGGAAGGTGCAGTAAAAAAAGCCAGACGTGCACTAGATGAATATAATATTGACGGTTTTACAACAAATATCTCACTTCATAGAGAGATCGTCAGAGATGCCGACTTTAAAGCTGGTACGTTTAATACAAGCTACCTCGACAAAAAAATGGACAGCTTTAACCTCAGTGCGAAATCTACTATTGAAGAAGAGGAAAAAAGAACTTCTATGCTTTCTAATCTGATAAAAAAGATTAAGGAGCATAAACTTATTACAAGAAGTTAAATGACACTAACACTCCGCTAACATTTATGTGTCATACTACCACCATCAAAACAAGGAGTCAATATGAAAAAGACACTATTAACTCTAGCTTTGCTAGGTGGTTTAACTTTAAGTTTTGCAGAAGATCCTGCTACGATCGATAAACAAATAACAGAGATCCAAAATGCACCTGCTCAAGAGCGTGTAAGACTAATGAATCAGTTTAAACTCAGAGTTGCTAATATGAACAACGAAGATCGTCAAGCAGCAATTACACAACTGCAACAAAGAATGCGTACAAATACGGCTGAAGGTGTAAATGCAGAACAAGAGATGCAAATGCAGCAATCTCAAGAGATGCTAAAAATTCAAAACATGAACCAACACCGTATTGGGAATCAGTTCCGTCAACAAAATCAAAGTAGTTCATCACCTGCAGGCTCAGTGCCTAAGATGATGGGTGGTCGTTAAACACACTATTAAAACTACACAAGATCGCTTTTTAGCGGTCTCTTGATTAAGGAACATATATGAAAAAATTTTTACTGTTTTTAATATTACTAGTTTTCTCTGGTAACTTGTTTGCATTTGATTCTGATATGGATGGTGTCAGTGATGCAAAAGATAAATGCCCCAATACACCTTTTACAGATCTAGTAGATATTGACGGATGTACAAAGAAGTCACTTACACAAAATTACCATTACGATATTATTGTAGGTTTGAGTTCCACAAGTTCGGACTATACGACTTTAAATAAAACAGATACCCTTGCAACAACTATTCAAGCTGACTATTACTATAAAAACTTCTCTTTTCAAGCAGCAACATCCATATATACAGAACGTGGTAACGGTTACAATGAAAGCGGTTTACAGGACTCGTTTTTAGGTGCGGCGTATCAAGTTTTCCCAACAACAAATTTTGCCGTACGTTTTTCAATCGGAGCTATACTTCCGACATACGATTCCTCACTAAACAACAACAAGACAGATTATACTGCGGGAGTGAATGTAAGTTATAATATAGACAAACTCAATCTTTTCGGCGGTTATGGATATACATTAATCAACGATACAGATTACAGTAATTCTATAATTAGTGTTTACTATCAAAACACACACTCTTACAGCGGAGGTGTTGGATATAATATAACAGACAAGTTATATATGAGCGGTACTTATACTAATAGTGACAGTATCTATGTCGGTGTTGAAAAAGTTGAGACAGCTTCGTTGTATGCTTACTACAGCATAGATAAGAACTGGTTTTCCACTTTTTCTTATGCATACGGAATAAGTGACAGTGCAAGTCAAACATATATTGCCGTAAAACTAGGCTACTTTTTTTAGGCTTTAATAATGAAAAAAAATATACTGCTTCTTGAAGATGATAAAGAACTAGCACTAACTCTAAAAGAACTGCTTGAAGAAAGCAGTTATTCAGTGGAGTTGGTACATAACGGTAATGATGCAATTGATGCAAGTTATGACAACAAGTATGATCTGTATATTTTTGACATTAATGTGCCCGATATGAACGGGCTTGAACTTTTAGAAAGTTTACGCAATGCAGATGATAAGACTCCTGCTATCTTTATCAGTGCACTCATTGATCTCGACTCAATTTCAAAAGCTTTTTCAATTGGAGCAGATGATTATCTGAAAAAACCGTTTTATCCTGAAGAGCTGCTCATCAGGGTAAATGCGAAACTCTCTCAGAAGAAAAAAGAGATTGAGTATGAAAATCTAAGATTTTCTCCTGATTCAAAAACACTTTCAATTGATGGTAAAATTGTACAATTAGGTGAAGTTCAAGAAAAACTGTGTGAACTTTTTATGCAAAACATAGGCAATGTAATTGATAAAACTATTTTACTAGACCAGCTTACACAACCGTCAGACACGGCCTTGCGTGTAGCAGTCAATAAACTAAAACAAACAACACATCTGCCTATAAAAAATATTCGAGGGGTAGGATACATTCTTGAAAAAAGTTGAGTTCAAAGCACTTAGCCGAAGTTTTTTTATCTTCTTTTTTTCACTTGCCACCCTCATTGGAGCACTATTTTTCTTTGAGTACAAAAAAGATGTTGCAACTCTCGATGAAACCATATTTTCAGAGATGAAAATATGCAGTTTCAATCTTCAGTGTCCTAAATTTCAATTTGATTTTGCCCCGCTTAAAGAGGAACAACTCTATAAACTCCATAAAGAAAAAGACACTTTAAGTGGCTACTTTTTGATTCCGAGTTCTACAAAACACTCTTTAAAAATCTATTTGAAAAAAAGTGAATATGAACAAGAGTTGCAAAATTTAGAAATACAATTACTTATACAATTTATTCCCGTGCTCATTATAGTTATACTTCTGTCATTCCTCTTTGCATTTTACACTTTAGCACCGTTAAGAGATGCTTTGAAACTCACAGAAGAGTTCGTAAAAGACATATTACACGACTTTAATACACCTCTGTCAACTCTCAGACTGAACAGTTCAATGTTAAAAAGTGAATTTGGGGAAAGCACAAAAATCTCACGCATAGAAAATGCCGTACAAACTATTTTAAACTTGCAGGAAAATCTGCGGGCTTATCTCAAAAGCCATACAAACCAACAAGAGAGTTTTGATCTTAAAGATATTATTGAAGAGAGAGTTGCGATGATATCAAACAATTTTTCTTCGATCAACTTCCAGACATCTCTAAGTTCGCTGCAACTCCATACTCATAGAGACTCTTTTATCCGTGTTATCGACAATCTACTCTCCAATGCCGCCAAGTACAATAAAGAAAACGGTGAGGTTTTGATCACACTTGAGCACTCAATTTTAAGTATAAAAGATACTGGTCAAGGGATCAAAGAACCAAATAAAATATTTGATCGCTTTTATAAAGAGCATGAACGGGGAATCGGTATTGGTTTGCATATAGTTAAAAAAATTTGTGATGAACTTAACATTCAACTCTCTGTTGAGAGCAAACTCAATGAAGGTTCAACTTTTCAACTTAATTTGCAACATCTTCTGGTTTAAAATATACGTTATGGAGTGTTTATGAACTCCGAAATTTCTTTAAAATATCTATCTATGTCTAAAAATCCGTGATCGCCGCCCTCTTCTATGATCATCCGTGCACCTTCTAATTTTTTCTCCGCTTCACGATAATCAAGAACTTCATCACCCTTTCTTGCTAAGAGCAGATAGTTCTCTTTTTTTACTTTATCAACACTAAACTTTTTCAAACTATTAACCTGAGCTTCTCCCCAGTTAAATGAAAAATTACCGTCATAGTAGCTTTTGTTGCTTCCAATTACTTTTTTTAACGTTTCATACGGCTTGATCGAAGGATTAATAAGCACGGCTTTAAGATTATACTTTTCACTCAAATATATAGCATAATACCCGCCCAAAGAAGAACCCATCAAAACGATCTCTTCATCCTCACATACATGTACAATCTCTTCTAACGTACTTATTGCAAGATCAGGAATAATTGAAAGCGAAGGGGCTAAAAACTTGATGTTTTTATTTTGAAAATACTCTCTAAAGAGTTTTGACTTTCCCCCTTGTCCGCTGCTTCCAAAACCGTGAATATATAAAATCATCTCTTTATCATCCTTTATAACTTTGCGATAGATTCTAAAACTTGATCGGGAATTATACCTTTTTGCAAATCAGCTTCATTAAACTTACCCGTTTTGACTAGCACTGCCTGCAACCCTGCTTTTTGTGCACCATGCACATCCCCTTCTATATCATCACCGATCATCACACATTCATTCGAGCTTAAACCTAAAGATTGACAGGCAAGTTCATAAAACTCTTTGGATGGTTTACCTAACACTTCTGCCCTTTGTCCGGAAGCATATTCCAAAGCACTTACAAAACAACCCGCATCCATACTCAGTTCATTGTCATGATCCTGAAAGTAACGATTGTTCGCAACTGCTATAAGTTTTGCTCCTTTTAGTAAAGTACGAAAAGCCTGATTTAAATTTTCATAGCTGAAATTGTGCTGGGCATCACCGACAACAACATAATTTTTCGGATACTTCTTTAAAGATTCAAAAAACATAACAGCATTGTCTGTCAAAAGAAACTCAGCTGTACTTTTTTGATTTTCCAAAAACATCTTTGTCATATCAAGTGCCGTTATTACTTCTTCTTGTTGAATCTCAAATCCGAGTTCCTGAAGTTTTTTCACTACCTCTACACCTGTTTTTTGTGTCGTATTTGTTAGAAAACGAATCGGATAGCGTTCTTTTATTCTCTTTATAGCATCTATGGCACCCTCTATCGGTGTATCGCCTACATACAATACACCGCCAATGTCACATAGAACTGCTTTTATATTATGGGTAAACATTTCACTTCCCCTTTATTGCAATCATCATAATGGTATTATATAATCTTCTTTCATTATTTTCCAAAGGATTTACACTGAGTGTTTTTGAGACTATTTTAAAAGAACTATACAATTACGCCGATGAAAATGTTGCCAATCAGACAAAAAAATTTTTTAAAACAGGTATCGGCGAATACTCTGAAGGGGATATATTTTTAGGGGTTAAAGTTCCCGTACTCAGAAAACTCTCTAAAAAATATAAACAACTTTCTCTTGATGAAACTATACTACTTTTAAAAAGCGAATATCACGAGAGCAGACTTCTTGCTCTTTTTATACTCATTTTTCATTTTGAAAATGCTTCCAAGCAAAAACAAACCATCTATGAACTCTATCTAAGCCATACGCAGTACATTAATAACTGGGATCTTGTGGATAGTTCTGCACATAAAATAGTCGGGAGCTATCTGTTGGATAAAAATCGGGATATCTTGTATCGACTTGTACAATCAGATTCTTTGTGGGAAAGACGCATTGCTGTTGTAGCAACTTTATGGTTCATCAAACATCTGCAACTCAATGACACTATTAAACTTGCGGAGATGTTGCTAAAGGATAAAGAGGATCTTATTCACAAAGCAGTAGGCTGGGTATTGCGGGAAGTTGGAAAACAGGATAAACAACTCCTGATCAACTTCCTAGAAAAGCACTCTAAAGTTATGCCCAGAGTTATGCTTCGCTACTCTTTGGAAAAATTCTCCAAAGAAGAAAGAAAAAAATATATGTAACTCTGTTTCTATCTTCCGTAGTATGCAATTACAGAAGCTTTGCCTATCGTATGTGCATTAATCATAAAACCGACAAGTCCCGGTAATGCCTCTTCATCTACTCCCAGCTTCTCAATATTTAATGCATGTACCGTAATTACATATTGATGCGGACCATGACCTACAGGTGGACATGCACCGCCAAAGCCACCTTGCCCGTAATCTGTTCGTGTTTGAATAGCACCTTTTGGCATAAGATCTAAACTTATATTGCCGCTGTTTTGTTTTAAACTCGTTACATCTTTTGGAATGTCAACTACAATCCAGTGCCACCATCCACTGCCTGTCGGCGCATCTTTGTCATACATAGTGATTGCAAAACTTTTTGTCCCTGCAGGAGCATTTTCCCAGCTAAGAGAAGGGGAGATATTTTTACCCATACATCCAAAACCATTAAAAACCTGTGCATCTGTCAACTGTCCGCTGAAATCATCACTTTTTAGTGTAAACCCATCTGCAAATATAAATGAAACACTTGCTAAAAGTATAAGAACTATCTTTTTCATCTTCACTCCTTCAATTCAATTTTTATATTGTATACAAATTTGACTATATTGTTCTAAGCGTATTTTATTTTTGTTTGGATTTTTACGCAACTCTTCAGATAATCCTCTAGCCCAAGAGGGTGATGGGGAATAGAGTATGGTAAGTTCGAGTGTTTTGCCGTCTAGTTCTATCTTCTGCATCTCTCTAGATCGCAAATCAAACTTTGTCTTAGTCGCTTTTTGAAAAAGCTCGGCTACGAATCTTCCCGAGAAAAAAAGCCGAAGTGTTTTATATTTGTTTTTTTTCAAAAGTGCCACAACATCAATCAAAACAATATTATGAAGATCACCGTCACTCGCTCCGCAACCTTTTTTACGGCTACACTCATCTATTGTATCAAAAATCCCAATGCTGTTTTGTAAGAAAAAGTTTTGTCTCTGCTCTTTTGTAGTTAGCGGTTGTTCACATTTACAACTTTGTTCTAAAATCTTCCAGAATGCATTGTACTTACTGCCATAGTACCAATCAACATCACCCTCTTGCAGTTTTTTTTGTGCAAAACGTGCCGGAGGTGTATTTCCGACGATCAGTGTTTTTGCCTTTTCAATGTTAAAAGGCTCGTAGGGATGTTTGAAATGACAGTATGTATGAATTTGACTTTTTCTATAATATATTTTCATTTAGCTTGGCTTTTTTATTTCTATCAAAATAAATTGAACTATAATAATAACCAAATAAAAGTGAACGATTAAGGAAGGATTATGGAGTATAGATACATAGGGAAAAGCGGTCTGAGAGTAAGCCCTATCTGTATGGGAACAATGACATTTGGGACACAAACTCCCGATGAAAAAGTGGCATTTGAGATCATGGATAAAGCATATGATCGAGGTGTAAATTTCTTTGATACTGCAGAGTTGTACCCTATCCCGCCAAATGCAAAACTAGCAGGTCTTACAGAAGAGATTGTCGGGCGCTGGCTTAAAACAAAACCGCGTGAGAGTATTATACTTGCTTCTAAAGTTGCAGGAGCTGCAAACGGCTGGTACACGCCACCTGTTCGCCACGGACTCACGGCAATAGACAGCTTTCACATCGAACGTGGAATTGAAGGAAGTTTAAAAAGACTCGGTACTGACTACATCGATCTTTACCAAATGCACTGGCCCGATACTGTTGTACCGATCGAAGAGAGTCTAAAAGCATTTGATCGTCTTGTAACTGCAGGAAAAGTCCGCTACATCGGGACATCAAACGATACTGCTTACGGTACGACAAAAGCACTTATGACTTCTGAGTATAAAGGATATGCAAGATTTCAATCGATCCAAAACAACTTTTCCCTTTTAAACCGTCGTTTCTTAGATGAGCTGGCAACTGTTGCACGTAAAGAGCAAATCTCGCTTTTAGCTTATTCACCTCTTGCTGGTGGTGTGTTAAGCGGTAAATACAATCAAAGCGCTGATGTTCACGGAAGATTTGCAAATTATGTCAAGTCTCCTAACTCAAGACTGAGAACTATGGCTCATCGCTTTTTAAATGATAAAACACTTGCTTCAACACAAAAATATCTCAAAATTGCAAGTGATTTCGGTCTGGATCCAGTAACACTGGCAATAGCGTGGTCAAAACAATTTGACTTTGTTGCTTCAACAATCGTCGGTGCGACAACACCTCAACAGCTCGATGCTTCTTTAGATGCTATGGATGTAGTATTGAGTGATGAGATTCTTGCAGCGTGTGATGCGGTACACAATGAGATTCTTTACCCTATGGGGTAGAAAGTTCTCTTTCTACTCTTGACAAAAACGACCCTTATCTTTAAATTTTGCCTTGTTTTCTTGTTTTTGTAGTTTTTCTATATCTTTAATTGATCTATTTATTTGTAATATTTTATCTCGACTATAATCAGTTTGTTCACAAGCATTTAAAGCTTTTTTGAAATATTCTAAAGCTTTTTTACAAAACTTCTGTTTTTTATAAACAAAAGCTATGTTTTGATACGTTGATATTGTATCAATATGATTGTTTCCTAATATTTTTTCCCTTATCTTTAAAGCCTTTAAATACCATTCTAAAGCTTCTAGGTATTTTCTTTTTGAACTATATACTGTAGCTATATTATTATATGTTGTAGCTGTACTAGGATGATTTATACCTAAAACTTTTTCTTTAATATCTAAAGCTTTTCCATGCCATTCTAATGCATCTTCATCACTGCCTTTTGAAGAATAAGTAGTAGCTATATTATTATACGTCACCGCTATATTTGGATGATTTGCTTCTAACATTTTTTCCTCTATTTCTAAAGCTTTATCATACCATTCCAAAGCTTCTTTATATTTCGTTCTTTGACTATACACTAAAGCAAAACCATTATATGTTATTACAATATCAAGCGGGTTTATTTCTACTAACTTTTTTTCTATTTCTAAAGCTTTATCATACCACTCTAAAGCTTTTTTATAATCTTTTTTGTTAATATATACTGAAGCTATATTGTTATATGTAACTATTTTATCAGGATGGTCTATTTCTAATATTTTTTCCTGTATTACTAAAGCTCTTTCAATCCAGTCTAATGCCTCTTCATATTGTCCTTGTTCATTTAAAATAACTCCTAAAAGGTTATAGCTTTTAGCTATTGATAACTCGTCACTATTTTGGGAACTTTCTCTTATCTCTTTTGCATTATTCTGTATATTCAAAGCAATTTCATAATCTGCTACTCCAAAATATAAATATGTTAAAGAATCTAATAGTCCTGCTATATATCCATCTTTCTGATTTTTATAAAAGCTTAAAAAAGACTCAATAATAGAGATATAATGAGTAAGTAAATTAATTACCAAAGTTGAATCATAAGGATCAATGTAATTTGCTACATTTTCAAATATAGGAATTATTTCTTCATACTCAGGTGGATACGATGTCAATATAAAAGTTTTAATAATCTGATGCAATTTATATTGACCATCTTTATGAATAAGCCACCCTTTATCTACAAGCTGTTGAAGCTGAGTTCTTTCGACTTCAAGCAGCTTATCATATATTTCAAAGCTTATCTCAACCGATGGGAAAATTGAAAGTTTTTGTAAAAGCAGTTTTAACTCTTTATCTTTCTCATTTTCAAACTGTTTATTAAAAATTTTTTTCAAATGCTCATCAAATGTTTGTCTGTCTTTTGACTGAATTTTTGCAATTGTATTGTTTTTTATATCATCTCTTAACTCATTTAAAGTGATATATTTTCTCACCAAAGACTTAGCCATCAGATTTATAAACAGAGGATGGTTGTCAAGATAGTCAAGTATATCTTCAATATCTTCATCGGTTTTATAGATGCTTAAAAAAAGTTCTCTTGCATCTTCTCTTAAAAGTGTTTCTAAATTTAACTGATGGTTTGTATCTATATCTGTTTGTCTACTTGTAATTAACATATCAAAGTTTGTATTTAAAGCTTTTAGTTTTTCAAAATCTTCTATTCTCTCAAGGTTATCTATTAAAAACAGATTTCTTTCAGGATACTCTTGAAGTCTTCTAATAATTGCATCAAAACTATTAAGTTGAAACATCTCTTTAAAATTTATAAGGAAAATATCTTCTAAGGACAACTCTTCATTTGAGAGTTCTATGAAAGCTACTTTTTTATACTCATCTTTATGTTTATGAAAATACTCATATGAGACTTCACTTTTACCTACACCTCCTATACCATTTACAATATAAATAAGTTTATTACTTTGCAGATTTTCTTGTATCGCTTTTAATTCATCAACTCTCCCAATAAAATCAGGATTTCTAGGTGGTAAAGCGGTAAGGTTTTTTTCATCAACTTCTTGTGATCTAGCAATTTCTTTTTTAATCTTTTTATATTCAAATAAAGGATGCCAAGGATAAGCTTTAGCTTTTACTTCATTATTCTCTCCATTTGCCCATATGATTGGCAAAGTATTGTTCGGACATTGATGAGAATATGCTATTAAAAGAGAAGATTCTTTGTATCCTAAGGGATGACTAGGATATACTTTTTCACCTAACTTTTTTATAAGGTCTAACTCTTCTTGAGTCAGCTTTTGTTCCGCATGATGTTTTTGAATATTTTTAGTAGATTGAAAATTTGGCTGTATAAATGCAATATCTGAAAATTCTTCTTGAAATCTTTTAAGTGCAATATCTGTAATAGTGATGCAGATAATAGCGCAGTTCTTTTCATCTATAGACTCTATAATATCTTTAAATTCTGTTACGAACTGATTCCCTGTACCGTGTGTATCATTAAAAAATATAAAAAAATTAGAACTATCTTTTAGTATATCTTCTTTTAATTCTGAAGCTTTAAAAACATTATTCTCATGGATTTTCCACTCTTTTGCAAGATCATAAATAAAACGATTTGAACTATCTGTATTTTCATCTGAACTTACTAAAATAATATTTTTTTTATCTAATTCATATTTGCATTGATCGATTTGGGTTTTATATGTTTTAATAGTATCTATGAGTCTTTTACTATTTCTAAAATCAATGAGGTCAAATAGTTTTAGAGCGAGTTCATACTCTTTTGGATCTTTAAAATTTGAAAACCAATTTACAAACTTTTGTTGATCTAATTCAAATTCTTCAATTTTTTTAACTAAATTTTCTAATTCCTTTTGACCCAATTGACATGCAAGCCAAGGATGAGAAGATAAAATATCGCTCACTATACACCTTTTCACTATTGATAAGGTATTTTATATTGTTATGTCTTAATCTTTTATATTTACAGAAGTGAATTTAAACTAGCGTATATTTTTGCCTGATTACTCTTGTAGGTTTCAAGTTCCTCTTTCCCTATAAGAGTACTTAATTCTTTTTCAATCTCTTCAATGATTTTATTTGCCTCTGCCATTAAATTTTTACTTTTAGCGGTAAAGCTGATCATCTTCTCTTTTTGATTTTTTTCTGTACTCAATTGTACATAATCAAGCTCTTCAAGCTTTTTTATATTTTTATGCATCGCTTGTCTTGAATATCCAAGCTGACGCGAGAGTTCAGAACTTGAGATCTCCCCAGCCTGATCGATATAGGGAAATAGAATGATGAGTGCTTCGCTCAAACCTTCAAAGCCTTGTTGCTGTAATCGCTGTAAAATCACTTTATTAAATATTTTTCCCGTTTCTAATGATAAAAAACATAAAGACATTGTAAACCTAGTTGACATTATTTGTATTTTATTCTATACTTTTGAAGCATATCACGAAATATCAAAGAGAGAAATAAAATGAATTTAACAAATAAAATAGCCTTGGTAACTGGAGCAAACGGCGGATTGGGTTTAGCGATTGTAAAGGCTTTGCTGGAGAATAATATTGAAAAAGTATATTGTGGAGTAAGAGACTTAAAAAATACTCAAAATTTGGAAAAATTATCGGATAAAATTTCACTTATTCAATTAGACCTTTCAGATCACACTATGTTGGAAAACAACTTGGCATCTGTTGAAAATATTGATCTGCTTATCAATAATGCAGGTGTTAACAGCGGCAAAACAATTTTTGAAGATTGCTATGCAGATTTTACGATCAATGTGCAAGGGACGTTAAAAATAACGCAACTCTTATCTGACAAAATAAATAATGGCGGTGCTATCGTAAACATTACTTCTATTTTAGCACTTTGTAATCTTCCTGTTATGGGTCTTTACTCTGCTTCTAAAAGTGCCTTGCATTCACTGACACAGGCAATAAGAGCGCATATGAATTCAAAAGGGATTACCGTACTTGAAGTACTGCCTGGTCCAATCGATACAAAAATGACTCCGGATGAAAGTATGCCCAAGGCATCACCGGAATCTATAGCAGATGAGATTATAATGGCTCTGCAAACAGATCAAACGGAGATCTATCCCGATGAGTTTGCAAAAATGATCAAAGAAGGTCTTACTCATGACCCTAAAAGTGTTACTGATCAGTTTGCACAATCTTTAAGATAAATTTGCAAAACTTTGATTTTCAAGGGATATTTTTTGAAGCTTTTCTAAATTCCCTTGATCTAAAGTCAGCTTTTTAGTTTTTTGTGCAAATGAGATAAGATGTTCATAAGAACTTAGATCTATACTTTTTCCAAATAAAGCAGCATCAGAAATATGTGAAACAATATCATTATGTTCCACCTCATCAAAATGTTTTATAATATTTTGTGCCATTATATGGCTTAGGTGTTCGCCATGCTTTAAAGATTGTAAAACTTTATTCTTTGCAGTATCTTTTTCCAAACCTCTTTCATGAAGTGCTTCAACACTCATACTTGCTAAAGTTTCAGAATTTTTTCTGCTCTCTGAAGTTGTACTTACTTCCCTTACCTCTACAGGTAAAGCGTAAGCAAACGTTATATTTGTTATTAATACTGTAAAAATTATTATTTTTTTATTCATATCTTTTTCTCCTGTTTCATAAAGGTATGTAACAAGTTTAGTAAATCAAAGATAATGAAATATAAACACAATAATTACTTTAAAGGTTTTTAACCCTCCAAAAAGATTCCAATAAAATCTCATCTTTATAATAGATAATACCTTTAAAAACATCACCAACTTTATAGTTTCCAACCCCTTTAGGAGTACCGCTCATAATAACATCACCGTCACATAAACTCATAAAACTCTCAATCTCATTTATCATCACATCAGGCTTATAAATCATTAGATCATACGTAGCTTCCTGTCGAAGCTCATCATTAATATATAGCTCAAATCTAAGCTGTTTTACATCTCCGTGAAATTCAATAAAGTGCCCAAGAACGGCAGAACCGTCAAACGCTTTGGCACGTTCCCACGGCAACCCTTTTTCTTTCATTTTATTCTGTATATCTGCATGTGTCAGATCAAGCCCGAAACCGATTCCCGCTATTTGAGAACTCTCAATTAAAAAACAGATCTCACCCTCAAAACGAGTATCTTCATTATAATAATGCAACTCTTTTGAAAGTGCCGTATTCGGCTTGTTAAATACTACCATGCTCTCTGGTATCTCATTACCGAGTTCATAAATATGCTCTACATAGTTACGTCCTATACAAACTATTTTGCTCGGACATATCTCTTTGTCTTCAAACTTTATTGTTCTCATAAGATCTCTACCTTATTTTTGCATTGTCTTATGCCAAAGATTGTACTATAAAATAATTTAATTTGTTTAAAATCTCCAGCTTTGTATTTTCTCTTTTGCTATAATGAACACACAAACTATCCTTGAGGGTAATAAAAGTATGAAACCTCTCTTTTTAGCTTTAAAAGCCAACCTAAATAACTATGAAAACATACAGTCTGATTTTGCCAATCTTCTTGAAGGAAGATGGGTACCAGATGAAAACCTCCATCTGACGATCAATTATTTTGGAAACAAATATAGTGTAGAAGAAATACTGGAAAAACTGCCGAAATTGATTACCCCTATTCCTACACAAACTCTGTCTGGTTTAGATTATTTTAAAACAAATAAAATTTTATATGCCAAAAGTACAAGTATGGGGATTGCAAGATTAAGCGACTCTATTTCCAAAAAATTCTCTTTGAAACAGACAAAGG
The DNA here is from genome assembly GCF_029872055.1 of Sulfurimonas sp. C5. NCBI lineage: Bacteria > Pseudomonadati > Campylobacterota > Epsilonproteobacteria > Campylobacterales > Sulfurimonadaceae > Sulfurimonas > Sulfurimonas sp. C5. Next base: position 151,122 of record NZ_JARXNQ010000002.1, on the reverse strand, counting down.
AATTTGTCCCACATGTCACTCTTATGAGAATAAAAAATATCACAGATATAGATAGTTTTAAAGAGGTACTTGAAAGTTATAAAAATGAAGATCTCGGTAGCGTTGAAACGACGCTTCATTTGATGGAAAGCGAGATACGCCACCCTGGAGGTGCCGTATACACATCTATTAAGAGTTTTTAGACTGCTTTTTACTTTCCATTTTAATATAGATATGTAAAATTTCAATGGCAGCAGGAGTGATACCACTAATGTTCATTGCTGTTTGAAGTGTCGGCGGGTTGAACTTGCCAAGTTTTTCTTGGATCTCTTTGCTCAGACCGCTCACTTTTGTAAAGTCAAAATCTTCAGGAATTTTCACTTGAAGATATTTTTTCATCTTCTCGATCTCTTCACTTTGTTTTTCAATGTAACGGGCATATTTCCCCTCTACAAGAATCTCCTCTTTGATATACTCATCATACGTTGCAAGTTCAGGAACAAGTTTAACCATCTTTTCAATGTCAAAGCTTTTACGTGCAACTAACTGCTGAGCTGTTGATACATCTTTAATTGGCTCTTCATCCATTGATGCAAGCAGTGCATTCACTTCTTTGTTAGGAGTAAAACGTGTTTCTTCTAAAAGTTTGTAGCCCTCTTGGATATCTTTGTCTTTTTGTTGTACTTTTGCATATGTTTCATCATCTAAAAGACCTATTTCATGTCCGTAGTGGCTAAGTCTCGTATCTGCACTCTCTTCACGAAGAAGTAGTCTGTACTCTGCACGAGACGTGAACATTCTATATGGTTCTTTTGTCCCTTTTGTCACTAGGTCGTCAATAAGTACACCGATGTACGCTTCGTCACGGCGAAGTACTAAAGGCTCTTTCCCTTGAATTGAAAGTGCCGCATTTATACCCGCCATAATCCCTTGAGCTGCAGCTTCTTCATAACCAGTTGTTCCGTTAATCTGACCAGCTAAATAAAGCCCTTTGATCTTTTTAGTCTCCAACGAGTGTTTTAACTCTCTTGGATCAACAAAGTCATACTCGATCGCATAACCATAACGAACGATTTTCGCATTTTCCATCCCTTTAACAGAGTGGATCATGTCACGCTGAACATCAGGTGGAAGTGACGTACTCATACCGTTTACGTATACTTCCGTATTGTCTGCAGTTTGAGGTTCTATGAAAAGATGGTGTCTGTCTTTATCACGGAATCTATTGATCTTATCTTCAATCGATGGACAATATCTAGGTCCCACACCCTCAATTTGACCTGTAAAAAGCGGTGCACGGTAAAAGTTTGACTCAATAATGTTATGTGTCTCTTCATTTGTATATGCAATGAAACATGGAAGCTGTTTTTTCGTACGTCTGAACTCCGCGCGATCAGTTCTAAAAGAGAATGGATTTGGAAGCTCGTCACCGTCTTGCTCCTCCATTACAGAAAAGTCGATCGTAGAACTATCGATTCTCGCACACGTTCCCGTTTTTAGTCTATCCATAATCAGACCAGCTTCTTTTAATGATGCACTTAGCCCTACAGAAGCATTTTCTCCAAAACGCCCGCCTACTTGTTTTGTCTCACCGATGTGGATTACACCGTTTAAGAAAGTTCCCGAAGTGATGATCACTTTTTTTGCACGGTATTCATTTAGAAGTTGTGTAATTACACCTTTAACTTCATTGTCTTCAATAATTAAAGACTCAACCGTCTCTTGCACAAGATCCAAATTCGGTTCGTGAAGTACTTTGTTTCTTGCAATAACACGGTATTTGTCCATATCAATCTGAGCACGGCTTCCACGAACTGCAGGTCCTTTTGTCTGGTTTAGAATTCTAAACTGGATACCGGCTTCGTCAGTAATAAGACCCATCTCACCGCCAAGTGCATCGATCTCGCGAACTAAGTGTCCTTTTGCAAGTCCGCCTACGGCAGGATTACAAGAAGTAGCACCCACGTTTTCAGCGAGCATTGAAACCATTAAAGTTTTATTACCCATACGAGCAGCAGAAAATGCAGCTTCTATACCCGCATGACCACCACCGACAACGATTACATCATATTCCATAAGCACCCTCATTGTACAATTTAGAAAAAATACCAAAGCTCAGGTATTTATTCTAAATCATACTTAAACATTAATTTTAAATGGAATTTTATCATTTTTAAGTATCATTTGCATAATAAAAACTAAACTAATTAGGCTTTTTAAGATGAGTGACGATTTATTTAAAGATTATAAACCGGAAATTTTAGAGTATGATGCTGAAATCGATGGTATGACTGATTTTGAATTAAGAGAAAACAGACTCGAAACAAAAGAGAACCTGTTAGACAAAATTAGAGAAGCAAAAGCAAAAGCTAAAGGGAATCAAACAACCTTTAGACAAAACATTAGAACAGAGAACGAAAAGCAATGATACAAAACGCACATAATGCTTATACTGCCGGTGATTATGAAACGGCTTTTAAACTTTATACTGAACTTGCCGAACAAGGTAATCCTGATGCACAGGCATCTTTAGGATATATGTACCAAATGGGGCAAGGGTGTGAACAAAATAATGAAAAAACATTTGAGTTCTACACAAAAGCTGCAGAAGCGAAACAGCCATACGGACTTTTCAACCTTGCTATTTTATATGCAAACGGTTTAGGCGGTGTAGAACACGATCAGTTCAAAGCACATGAGCTTTTTATGGAGGCTGCAATCCGTGAAGTACCTCAAGCACAATACGAAGTAGCACTTATGCTTGAGCGCGGTCTTGGATGTGTACAAAACTATTCAGAGGCTGCATTTTGGTATGAAGAAGCTGCAAAACGCGGTAATCTTGAAGCATTTAACAACCTGGGGACTCTATATAAAGATGGTCTGGGTGTAAATCAAGACGATGCAAGATGTTTCATCTGTTTCTCACGCGCGGCTGAAGGCGGTCTGGCACAAGGTCTGTACAATCTAGGTCTGCTGTACGATCAAGGGATCGGTTGTGAACAAGACAACGACAAAGCGCTTGACCTTTGTAGAAAAGCTGCATACAAAGGGCATGAACGTGCAAAAGAGATCATCCGTGGTCTACAAGAAGACGGAAAGATAGTGTTCTAATGTTCACAGGCCTAATCAGAGAAGTTGCAACTGTTAAAAGTTTTGTAGGAAGTAAACTCTGCATCCGCTCATCGCATAAAGCAAAACTTGGCGACAGTATTGCGATCAACGGTGCATGTTTAACCGTAATTGAAACTTCTCATGACGGCTTTTGTGTCGAACTCTCACCAGAGAGCCAAAAACTTCTAGCAATCGAGAACTACAAAAACGAAGTACATATCGAACCTGCAATGGCGATGGGTGATCGTTTTGAAGGGCACATTGTTCAAGGGCATGTCGATACAATCGGTGAAATAACAGATATCAAAGACAACGGCAACTCATTCGATGTTTTTGTAAAACTGGACAAAAAATTTATCCCTTATATCGTACCAAAAGGCTCAATCACAATTGACGGTGTAAGCCTGACAATCAATGAAGTTTTCAATGACAGCTTCCGCCTTACGATCATTCCCCACACAATGAAAGAAACACTCTTTAAAAACTACAAAAAAGGCTCACGTGTAAATATAGAAACAGATATGTTTGCACGCTACATCGCACATATTCTCAAACATCAAACATCTCAAGATTCCCTTACTTGGGACCAAGTTGATTCGATTACATCTCTATATTAATGAAACAAAAAGTTTTAAAAGAGTTCTTTGGGCATAACAGCTTTAGAGAACTTCAAGAAGAAGGTGTTGATGCGATCTTGGAAGGTCGTGACCTTTTAATGATTCTACCGACCGGTGGTGGAAAAAGTTTAGTCTATCAACTCCCTACAATGATGATGTCAGGAGTTACAATTGTTATTTCTCCGCTTATTGCCCTTATGCAGGATCAAGTAGCTTCTCTGCAAGCACAAGGGATCTCTGCTGCAATGCTTTCATCAGCTCAGAACTTTGATGAGATTGAGGAGACAATAAGAGCTTTATACGCCAACAAACTCAAGTTTTTATATCTCTCACCTGAGAGACTGAATAATCCTCATACACTAGAGATACTTCGTAACATTGAGATCAATTTTTTTGTAATCGATGAAGCACACTGTATCTCTCAATGGGGACATGAATTTCGCGATGATTACCGTTCTTTAGGGCAATTAAAATATAACTTTCCAGATAAAGTAATTGCAGCATTTACAGCTACTTCAACGCATCATGTAACAGAAGATATTCTAAGAGAATTGCAACTACAAAATCCTCTGCTTCTTAAAGGAAAAATATTTCGTAAAAATCTTTTTATCTCTGTAGAGAGACGAATATCAAACGGTCAGGCACAACTCAAAAATTTTCTATTAAATCATAAAGAAGAAGCCGGAATCATCTATGTAAGTTCAAGAAAAAAAGCGGAAGATCTCAGCTCTTATTTGAATCAGGCAGGATATAAAACACTTCCCTATCATGCAGGGCTACCTCAGCATATTCGTGAACACAATTTCAAACTTTTTGTAAATGATCGCGTAAACATTATGGTCGCTACAATTGCTTTTGGTATGGGTATTGATAAGGCTGACATCCGTTTTGTAGTGCATATGAGCCTGCCGAAATCTCTAGAAAACTATTACCAAGAGATAGGGCGTGCGGGACGTGACGGAGAAAATTCAGAAGTATTACTACTTTTTAATGCGGGCGATATTATGCAGCATAAACGCTATCTTGATGAGATTGCCGATCCAATTTACAAAGAACACTTGGCAGAAAAGATCAATACTATCTATAAATATGCGACAAGCGAGCTTTGTTTTCATCAGCAGTTGGCTTCTTACTTTAATGATGCGATCGAAGAGTGTGGTGAAAGATGTGAAAACTGTTTAAGCGATGATGAGAGCAGAGATATTACAAAAGAAGCACAAATGCTACTCAGCTGTATTTATAAAACTGATCAGACATTTGGGAAAAACTACATTATCGATGTACTTCGGGGTTCAACAGATCAAAAACTATTAGCCAATAAAGCAGATAAACTTTCAGTTTATGGAATTGGCAGTCATCTTGGCAAAAAAGAGTGGTTTGTCATTGTAGAGCGTCTCATAGAGTTGCAAATCATCACTTTAGGGGAGTTTCAAGCACTCAAACTCACTCAAGAAGCTGCAAATATTTTACGATCGCAACAAAGTGTTTCGATCAAAGCTTCACGTCTTAATAGTTTAGAAAAGCACAGAGCAAAACAACAAGAGGGTGAGTTCGATTATGACCGTTCTTTATTTGAAAGGCTTCGTGAAAAACGTAAAGAGCTGGCAGAGGAGCTTGAAGTACCTGCATATATAATTTTCAGCGACAAAACATTAAAACATCTTGCAAACGAGATGCCGACATCAAAAGAGGAGATGTTAGAGGTTAACGGTGTAGGAATTAAAAAATATCAACAATACGGTGAAGAGTTTTTAAACATTATCAACTCTTAAAACTTCATACTAAAACCAACTCCTATATTATACCCCTCTATCGATTCTGACTGTGCAGAACTCACTTCAACAAAAAAACGTTCTATATAATCATATTGATTCGGGACATAAAGATACATAGTACCACTCATAGTTGTATAACGGTCTACTCCTGTAGTATTTACAACCGTCCCATTCAAAAAATATTCATATACCCGTCCTTCAAACGTTAAATAGTTTGTACCAAAATCAAAAATACTGGGTGTTTCAAAACCTGTAGAAAAGCTCATCACAGATGATTCACTCCTAAAACCGTCTAATTCCCCTAATGAAAAATTTGTTTTTGTTTCATAAAGTTTGTATTCGAAGTCGGCATATATTTTATACTCGTTAAACACATCCATGTAATTGAGACTTGCTTCAAATTCATATGTAAGATTTGTATTAAAATCATTACCAAATAAATTTTTTACGGTATTTTGAACATTTGCTTCTCCCAACTTCACAGCCGATCGGGAATAAAGTATTTCACCACCTATAGAAGCACTGAATCCATGCCCAAATATGTATCTTATACCTCCTCCCAAACCACCTATATAGGTATCAATACTTGTACCGTAAGCAATCACTGATTCATAAGGCTGAAGTGTATGTTGGCTCACTGATACCCGGCTAAAACTCAAATCACCTTTTATATAATAATTCCAAGCACTTTTTGAAGGAAAATCATATCTGATTGGAAGATGATATATCTCTAATGATATTCCTCTATTTTTAAAATGGTAAATTCCAGAATTTAATCCTTTTTGGGATGAAAAGATCAATATGGAATTAATATTTGCTTTCCCTACTTCTTGCACATCTGCTTGTAGAATCAATGAAATCCAAAAGGTTAAAACAAAAGCAAGAAGAAGTTTCATTTAATCTCTTAACGGTTCCACATCTGGATTACACTGAAGCTTATGTTCCACATCCACTTCTTCATAACCTTCTATATTAGACAATGAAGCTAAAGTTGCACTTCTAAAATCTTCACCTTTATTGAGATAAACGTGAAAACCATTTAGATGTAATGCCAGCCTTGTTTTTAGCGCTATCGAATAAGTAGTCAGTACACCCTCTTTTTTTATCGCTTTTGCAATGTCTGCAAAATACTCCTGTGTCCAAAGAATAGGATTAGCAGAGGGGCTAAAAGCATCTTGATAAACAATATCAAACTGGTTTTCAAATCTTTTGATATACTCTCTTGCATCCCCTAAAAACAGTTCTATGGAAAATTCTTCATCTTCATACCAGCCCTGCTCGCTGAGATCCTCAATTACATTTGAAAAACATTCAAACTCTTCAGGATACGTAAAATCTTTTAAAGAATGTACAAGATCACTGTCAAGCTCTGGAGAATAGATATATAACTTACAGTTTAAACCATTTTGTTGGTGATACCATAATGTTGCCAACGTATTAAAACCGAGTCCAAAACATATGTCTAAAATATGCAGTTCACTTTTATTTTTGTGGATGGTGAAAGCTGGAATTACATGTTTTTGTAAACTTTCCTTAAGTGCACCGTCTTTTGTAGAGTGATAATGTTCATCATATTCTCTAGAATATGCCGTATAACTACCATCTTCACTTAAAACTAATTTATGCATCTCATCATCGAAACTATTCAAACTCACTCACTTTCAAAATTTAACTAAAAATAACAATAATGTTAATGATATTATAAGCTATATTGATTTATTATACTTATAATTTTAACAAAAAAAGGGGTAAAATGAAGATTTTAGGGAAACTTTTACTTGGTTTAGGACTATTGGCAACACCATTATTAGCAGGCAGTAATAATAGTGTTATAGCAGCGATGGGCGGAGTTGTTATATTATTTTTTCTAGTATATCTTGCTCTTATTATTCTGTTCTTACTATCACAAAGCTCTTTTGCAAAAGTAATGACTACATCAAATCCTATGAACAATACTAGCGGTGTTTGGATCTGGACACAACTTATTCCAATTTGGTCACTTGTTGCTATTCCTGTAACACTTTTAAAACTCAATACTCAGTTTCAAGCTTTTGTTGCAGAAAGAAATCTAACTTTTAACGATATTAAAATGTATAGTAACGTTTGGGGATGGGTTTGGTACGGAAGCTCTATTGCTAGTTTTATTTTCCCATTATTCGGTCTTGTTGCTTTAGTTGGTCTTATCGGTTTTTGGGTACACATCAGTAATGTTAAGAAAAGCATCTTAATGCTAAATGCTGCTCCTGTAACAGTAAATGCTGAAGCTGCTCAAGAATAACTCTATAATGGCAAAGAACTCTATTTTTTTCTAAATAGAGTTCCGCTTTCATACTTCTCAGAAAATAAAAAATCTTTTGCAGCTTTAAGATCAAATCCACTACATAAGAACATACTTCTACCGTTATCCATCATGTATTTTGCAGCTTTTAGTTTTGTTACTATGCCGCCAGAGGCGAATTCATTGTTTGGGGAATGTTCTTGATTAAGATCTTCATTTGTAATTTCATTCACCTCTTGTAAAAGTTTGGCATTTGGATTTTTTTTCGGATTTTCTTCATAGTAACCTTGAATATCACTAAGAATTATAAGCGTATCTGAATTTGTATAATGTGCTACGTGTGCTGAGAGTTGATCATTATCTCCAAAAAGTTGATCTGGGATAGTAGAAATATCATTTTCATTTACAATCGGTATAATGCCGTTTGCCAATGCACTATCTATAATATCTTGAAAAATTTTCGTATGTACTCGGGAGTCAAAATCCTCCTCCGTTAAAAGAATTTGTGCAATATCTACGCCGTATATATCAAACTTGTTTTTATAACTATGCATGAGAATCGGTTGTCCTACTGATGCCAAAAGTCGTTTGCTTACTGCTTTCTTTCTATCAATTTTAAGTGCCGTATACCCCGAAGCTACCGCTCCTGATGTTACAAGGATTACTTCATATTTTTTTCTTGCTTCTGCGATTAGTGAAACAAGATTTAACATCCTCTCTTTAGCTACTTCATCTCTATTTGTTAAAACACTACTCCCTACTTTAAATACTATTCTTTTCAATTATTTATCCTTTCAGCCGTTTTGTTCAATATAACATATCAAACTTAGTATGAAGTAAAAGAAGACTCTCAGGCTATTTGTTGTAAATATTTTTTAGTTTAATTTTGTTATTTTACATATTTTATTGTATACTATAACCAATTTTAACAAAACATTAGGGCTGCTTATACAGTAATTAAGAAAAAGTAATTATTTCTGAGGTTTTTCAAAAAATCTTGAAGGAGGCATTTGAGTGGAAAACACAGCTACACGTATTATTTCAAAAACTGCAAATACTCCTTTCATCCCTGAAAACAACGATGATACATTACCCGCTGAATTTCTCCAACGTATTGTTAAACGTCTGGAAGAAAAATTTGTATTTTACAGTCATGACCTCAACAGCAATAAACTTTTGTATCTTTCCGGTGCAGTCGAACACATCTTTGGTATTTCCAGACAACAAGTATTTGATTCTTATTGGATTAAATACATTAACTGGTCTGATGAATCCATAACTACATGTTTTGAATTTTTTAAAACTCTTCAAGAAAAAAAAGTAAAGCATAACTATATGGAGATAGACTTCACACATCCAGACGGTTCACAAAGATATATTTCTGTTCACAGTTATATCGATGTAAACCAAGAAGGGATACCTGTTATTGAGGGGATTATTGAAGAGATTACAGATCGTAAACTTCTTGAAAAAGAGATGAACTACTTGGCAACTCATGACTCGCTAACATGCCTATGTAATAGAAAAACAATTGAAAGTCGTTTAGAAAAAGATTTATTGGAAGCAAAACGATATAACCATCCAATATCATGTATTCTTTTAGATGTCGATCATTTTAAAAATATCAACGATAGACACGGTCATTGTGCAGGAGATTTTGTACTTCAAGAATTTTCAAAAATCCTTAATATTACAGTGCGTGAAACAGATTATGTCGCACGTTACGGTGGTGAAGAGTTCTTAATCGTATTGCCTTTTACAGAAAATACTGAAGCGGAAATACTGGCACAAAGGCTACTAGCAAGTATTGTAAAAGATCCTATTGCTGTCGATGAAACAACAAGACTCTTTATTACAGCCAGTTTAGGGGTTGCTTCTTATCCCAAAGATGCAGATTCCATGGAGGCTTTAATATCTGCTGCAGATTCAGCTATGTATGACGCCAAGAACTCTGGACGTAATAAAGTTGTCCTCTATGAAAATAATTAAGTAATAATCATATTATTACTTTATTTCTGCCGCTCTCTTTAGCAATATACAATTTCTCATCAGCTTTTTTAATAGTCTCTAAAATATCATCTGTATCATTATGCATTTGACATCCAAAACTACAAGTTACAGAACCGACATCTTGAAACTCAGACTTTTGAATCTCTACCCTTAAATGTTCCGCTATGTTTTGTAAAGACTCTTTTGTATCCACTTCAGTTATTATGACAAACTCTTCTCCGCCCCATCTTATAACTTTATCATTTAATCTTGTATGTTTATTTACAATTGAAGCTACTTGTTGTAGAACCTTATCTCCTGCATCGTGTCCGTAAGTGTCGTTCACCCTTTTAAAATGATCTATATCAAAGAAAATTATTCCTGTTTGCATATTATGATTTTGTTGCATTTGTAAAATCTTGCTTATATTTTTATTGAAATATATTCTATTGTAAAGCTGTGTTAATTCATCAACACTCGCTTCTTTTTTAAGTTCAAGTTTCTCCACCATACTATCTGTGATATCAATAAAATTCACTATATATTCATGCTCACCGAAATTATTTATCGAAACGGCAAAAGCATGCGGTTCAACACTGTAGTTAAGCATTGACACTACCCTTTGTCTTCCACTAAGATTTAGAAGACTTTCAATCCAATGTGCTTCACCCTCTTTCACCTTACCTAAGTGAAAGAAGTTTTCTTGTTCTATAAATCTTTCACATATACAGTCATAGTCTTCTCTAAAGGCTTCTAAACTTTCATATCCAAAAAAGTCTAATAATGTTTTATTTACAAACTTAAGTTCTTTTCCGTCAGTCAATATCACGATTGAATTCTGTGTATCAATAACATCTTGCAGTTTATGTTGCAATTCATATTGAGCATTCACCATCTCTGTAATATCTGAGATATAGCCTATAAAGTAGTCAATTTTACCGTCCTCATCTTTTTTGACAACTGTATAATCTACTACCCATTTGAGCTCACCAGATTTTGTCACTACACGATACGGTTCATGTGTAAAGTAATCCACTTTGTTTTCTTTTGCACTTTCAACTTCATTTGCAACCCGTGCAAGATCATTTTCATAAACACATTTTTGATATGCAAGTGAGCCGTTAGAAAAATCTTCCTGAGTATAGCCGAGCATCTTTTCAACATTTTTAGATACATATTCAACAGTCCAAATTTTGTCATCACGCCATTTAAATAAAGTAGAATCTCCAATATCAAATAAAGATAATAACTCTTTTTGTTCATTTACCAAATTTTCAATTTTTTCCTGATGTTCCAAAAGGCACTGTTGCGCTTCAAGTTCCTTAATTTTGAACCTTGTTAAAATCAAAGATATAAAAATTTCTATTAACAAAACAGGTATTATAAAAATGAGATTTAATTTAAATATATTGTATAACTCATTATATATCCCGGCATATGTATGATATGCGATTAAATACCAGTATCTATCACTTGTAACTGACCTGTTTGGACTAATGACACTTACAGGATCATACGCAATGTAATGCGCATAACTGTTATCAAATTCCAAGACATTACTTTTAGCTTCTAAAATTTTCTTCCATCCATTAGGATAATCATTTGAAAACCGATTCTCACTTTTGTTAAACATAAAACCAAATTCTCTATTTTTATCTACTCCAACCAGGTAATAACCCTCTTTGTTTAACAATAAATTATTTAAATGTTTCTCTGATTTTTTAATAGAGTCCAAGAGTGTTTGTGCACAATAATTAACTACAACATACCCTTGTTTTACACCATTTACAAATACAGGTTCTGCAAAGCGGATCATAGGTCTATAGGGCTCTTCAATCTTACCGTATTCTATGTTTAGGTCTAATGCTGAAACATAAATCTCATTTTCTTGCAGTTTTGATGCTTCTAAATAATAATATCTTGAGCTTTTATCTTGAAGATCCGTTTTTTTAACTACTTGTTCATTAATCCAATCAACACGTACTATCTCTTTACCGTCCAGGCTTAAGTATCTTAACTGTTGGTAGTGATGATGGTTTTTTGCAAATAAGAAAAAATTCGTTTCAATTTTCTTAATAAACTCAGTATCATTATTTTTAATTTTTGTTTCTACATACTCAACCATATAATCAAGGTCCATCTCGACATGAGCAAGTGTAGCCGTAATATTTTTTGTTTTCTGTTTGAGAACTGTATCAAGAAGATTGTCTGTTTCGCGTATGATTGAAAGATAAGAGTTGTAAAGAAAAATGGAATATATTACAAGTGAAACAGTAATGATTGAACCAAATATTTTAAAAAATAACTTGTAAGGGTTCTTGCCGTTTTTCAAACAGTTCATATATTCTCTTTTTATTAATGTTAGATTATTCTATCATAGATAGAATTAAAAATTTTTATAATCCGTTGCCCCACATATGTAGCTTTTTTGCCATTACTAAATCATAGCCTTCAACTACGTTATCTATGTAATTTGGACTACGAAATTCAAACCTGTCAAGCATATCAATTGTCGCTTCTATATCCATGTTCCCTTTTTTTTCCATAATAATAATATGTGCGGCATTAGCTAAAGTCGTATAGGCAATTTTCACAAGTTGTTCCGGTTTTGTATGTTGTGAGAGAATTTCTTGAAAAATAACGACATCATTGTCTCGAGGCAGTGCCCGAAAAGGTTTTAAAAAATTATCAACTTGTTGTTTTTTTTCAACATTAAGAGCACCAAAAGAATCCTGATCTTCTGTGTAGTAAACAACTCTTAGTTCACCGTTAACCTTTTGCATCAATTCACCAAGAGCCGTAGTAGTATCGTCAGGATTAGTGGTAACTTGCATATAGCAGTTACCCGGAAGGGGATTAAATAGTTTTAAAAACTGATCTAAATCCATCAATATGACCCTTAAACCGCCATATCATGTAGTTCACGGAATAAAAACGCTTCTACAATATCGTCTATACTTCTCTGCGTATGTGCAACAAGGGGCATCATATTGTATTCTAAAAACGGCATAGGGTTTTCAAAATCATTGATTAGAACTACCGCTTCAGAAAGGTTGTCAAATGCATCAAATGCATCTGCATGTAAGATCTCTACAACCTCTCCTGCTTCAATAAGAATCTGTGCCCAAACCTTAACATCGGCTACACTTACTAGTGATGCTTCTTGAACATCATCACTATCCATTGGAAGAACAATATACATCTCTATTTTTTCCCTACTTTTTTCAAATTTAATTTTAATTTTTCATTATCCATTACACCTATTTTATGGCTCAGTACATCAGATGCTATCTTTTTAGCATTTTTAAGTGAGTGCATTTTATACGTACCGCACTGATATACATTGAGTTCAGGAATATCTTTTTCAGATTTAACGCTTAGTACATCTTCCATAGATTCTTTCCATGCTTTTGCCACTTTTTTCTCTGAAGGTGTACCGATTACAGACATATAAAAACCAGTTCTACAACCCATTGGAGAGATATCTATAATCTCTACTTTTTTAGAATTTAAATGATCTCTCATAAAACCGGCAAAAAGATGCTCTAATGTATGTAATCCTTTCCCATCCATTTTATCTACATTTGGCTTGTAAAAACGGAGGTCAAAAACAGTAATCTTATCTCCAGATGGTGTTTTCATCCCCTTAGCACGACGAACTGCAGGTGCTGGCATGATTGTGTGATCAACCGTAAATGAATCTAATAAAGGCATAATTACTTCCCTTTTATTTTTTAGGTATTTTATCGTCTTTTTGATTTATATAACTGAGGATTGAAACTAATTATGTAAAATAAGCACTAACATATCCAACGACACTCTCAGTATCGTTACTCACATCAGCACTCGTTCTATAATCAATAATATGCGGCTGCATAGAGAATTTTTTAGCACTTGTAAGTAAAGCTTTCACCCCTATCATACCACAAGCTTCACACCCCTCTTCCAATTTCTCCAGATTTAAGTTCTCAATCGCATTTATACAGATCTGATCGCGTAAGTTTGCCTCTTTTAAAGTATAAAAATGACTTAGGTCCGTACTTATAATTATCCCTATATCATTTTGTTTTAATAAATAATCTATGATATGCGATACACTCTCTGTATCTACACTTGAATACACCAGTTCTACAAGTGTTGCATCAGGAATATAATGTTTTAAAAAGGGGAACTGTACCTCTGTTGAATGTTCATGATGTGCTTCAGGTACACATCCGATCTGAAAGTTCTCCTGCAAAGCTTTTACAATCTCTTGGTCACATTTTAAAGCTCCAAAAGGTGTATCATACTCTTCAAACTCACATAAACTTATTCCGTTGAATCCTATACGATGAGATGGACCAATGACAACAAACCTTTTTATAGCTGAATTTTGTAAAATTCTATATGCAATATTTGCAGTAAACCCTGAATATATATATCCTGCATGTGGTACTATCACAGCCCTACTGCATGTATCTATGAGCGAAAAGTGTTTTTCAAAAACCTTATTGAAATACTTTAAATAACTCTCAATTTCCTCGTTCGATGCCGGATAAAAACTTCCTGCTACACTCATTGCCCTTTTCATTGCCAAACTCCTTCAATAGGTTCGCCACATTCGCAACATCGAGACTCTTCCAAACAAACTATCTCCGTACTGTACCCTTCTCTTTCTATAACTCGTGCCCCACATTTTGGACAATAGGTACTACCGTCATTAATTACATTTCCTAAGTAGACATATTTTATCCCATAGCTGTGAGCTATCTCTTTTGCTTTGTTTAGTGTTTCTATTGGTGTACTCGGAGTATCCATCATCTTATAATCGGGATGAAAAGCACTAAAATGCCAGGGGATATCTAAACCCAGTTTTGTTGAGATAAACTCTGCCATATTATTTATCTCCTCTTCAGAGTCATTAACTCCGGGAATTAAAAGCGTTGTGATCTCAAGCCATATATCACTTTTTGCAAAACGTTCTAGGGAATCAAGAACTCCGTCTAGATTTGTTTTGAGTACTTTTTTGTAATAATCATGCGAGAAGCTTTTAAGATCTATATTTGCCGCATCAACCCAACTCTTCATATCTTCTAATACTTCATGAGATTCATATCCACTGGATACAAAAACATTTTTCAAACCGTTTTGCTTTGCCAGTATTCCTATATCTTTTGCATATGGATACCAAATGGTTGGTTCATTGTATGTGTAGCTGATACTTTGTGTTTTGTGTTCGAGTGCTAGAGCTACTATCTTTTCAGGAGGATAATCTGCAGCTTCGTTTACATCTGTAGTTTGGGAGATTTCATAATTCTGACAAAACGGACATCGGAAGTTACATCCGACCGTACCAAGAGATAATGAGCGTGAACCTGGTAAAAAGTGATACAGCGGTTTTTTCTCGATTGGATCTATATGCAAAGCACTTGGATGTCCGTAAGTCTTATTTACAAGTTCTCCGTCAATATTATAATTAATTCCACATATCCCGTGTTTATTCTCTTTTAATGTGCAGTAGTGCTGACACAAAACGCATATGATAGAATGTTCATCTTTAGATCGGTAGTATTGCATCGAATTTCTCCTCTATAGTTTCTACTCTATATCTATAAATTTTTGGATGATTTAAATAAACTGAAGGTGTTAGATTTGCCTTGTACGCAAGATGTTCTAAAAATAATTCCGGAGTTTGGAGCTGTTCCCAAACCTGTGGTAAGAATGTCCCCTGATATCCGTTATGATTAATAATGAGTCCGTCTTTGTTTGGTTCAAGTTTCTCAAGAAGATCAGTATAGTCACTGTACTCTATCAATTCAGGCGAACTAAGCAGTGAAATTTC
Source organism: Sulfurimonas sp. C5 (assembly GCF_029872055.1). NCBI lineage: Bacteria > Pseudomonadati > Campylobacterota > Epsilonproteobacteria > Campylobacterales > Sulfurimonadaceae > Sulfurimonas > Sulfurimonas sp. C5. The sequence continues at coordinate 135,552 of NZ_JARXNQ010000002.1, read as the reverse complement.
GAGATTAATATTATGGAGTTCCTTAAACTCTAATGGGGAAAATCTAGGATCAGAAAATGCAGCTGCATACGCATTATCAATAAGATCTCTAAGCAGTGTTTGATGAGCTATTATAGAACCTATACAGCCTCGTAAATCTTTATGGGAATGTAAAGTAACAAAACAAGCCCCCTTTTTTTCTAAAAAAGGATATTTATCGATTACATCTTTTAAATCAAAACTATAACTTTGATCCAACTCTTCCAAAATAGCACTTTTTGCAATGCGTAACAGTACGGGGTCTAACATAAAGAACCTCCAATTTGGAGCTATATGAAAATATTATAGTACAAAAATTGAAAAAAAGAAAATTTTATAAGTTTTACAATACGAAAGAAGTTTTAGATTTAGTAAGAATTGTGTTAAAGTAGCAAAAGGCTAGACTAAAAGTCTGCCGTTTGCTACTTGGATGCAAGGTTTGCCAAGATTAAACTTCGCTATTATACGCGAGCTTCTTCACGGCGGTTTAAGTATGCCCAGTTAGCATCTACTCTCTCTTGCCACTCTTTGATAAGGTATTTATACTCATCTTTAAATAAGTGTTTGAAACGACCTTGTGCTGCAAGATACTCTTCAACCGGTACTACGTTTTTAGGACGGTAAGTGATGTTTAACTCATGTCCGTCAATGATTTCATATAGTGGGAATACTAATGAATCAGTTGAGAGGTCTGTTAACATCATTGTGTCTTTTGGATCGAATTTCCACTCAGTTGTACAAGGTGATACTGCATTGATAAATACAGGACCGTCAACTGCAAAACCGTGTTGGATTTTCTTAACCATATCTTTCCATTTATTTGGAGCAACTTGTGCAGAATATGGGATACCGTGAGCAGCCATAATAGCTACCATATCTTTTTTATTTTGTTTCTCACCATAAGATACACGACCAGCTGGTGTTGTAGTATTACTACCACCGATTGGTGTAGAAGATGAACGTTGACCACCAGTATTTGCATATACTTCGTTATCTAAAACAACGTGCATGATGTTGTGACCACGTTCCATACATCCAGAGATCCATTGGAAACCGATATCGTAAGATGCACCGTCACCAGCGAAAGATACGAATTTAGGGTTACGATCAGGTTGTTTTAGACGACCTTTTGTTTTAAGTGCTTTATACATAGCTTCAGCACCTGCAACTGCAGTTGAACCATTCTCGAAACCGATGTGGATCCAAGAAGCATCCCATGATGTATATGGGTAAACTGCCGTACATACTTCAAGACATCCTGTTGAAGCTGAAAGTACTAAGTCATCGTTTGTAGCATTTAAAACTTCACGAACGATGATAGAGTGAGCACAACCAGGACAAAGAAGGTTTGCACCTTCAAATCTGTCTGCAGAAGTTGAGAACTCTTTTAAGTTTTTAATTTTTTTCATTTCACTCATGATACAATCCTATAAAAATGATAGTTTCGGTCCACGAACACCGATAAACTCTTGTAATGGAGTAGTAACTTTACCCGCATCTACATTTGCTTGAAGCTCAGTATATAGGTCTGTTAAATGTTTCTTAGTTAAGTCACGACCACCAAGACCATAAACTTTACCAGAAAGCATTGGACGAGTTTCTAGGTTATATAAACAACCTGAAATTTCGTTAAATAACATACCTGGAGCACCATTTGGAGAAGAACGGTCAAGTGTTGCAACAGCTTTACAACCTTTAAGCGCTTCTTGGATCTGCATAAATGGGAATGGACGGATTACACGTAAGCCAACTACACCTGCTTTGATCCCTTTTTCTCTCATTTCAGTTGCAACTTCACGAGCAGTTTCAACTGAAGTACCCATACAAACTACTGCTACATCAGCATCGTCCATATCGTATTTTTCAACAATGTTGTATTTACGACCTGAAAGTTTTTCAAATTCATCAAATGCAGTTTGAATTTTTGGTAATACTTTAGTCATAAGGTCGTTGTGTTGACGAGCTTTATGCTCAAAGTGCCAGTCTTCTTCTGTTTGAACACCGTGAGTAACAGGATGCTCAAAGTCAAGCATATCGTTCATTGGTTTAAAGTCACCAACAAAACCGTATGCATCATCATCTTTTAAAGTACGTACACCTTGTGCAGTATGTGAAGTCATGAAACCATCTTGGTGAACCATAGCAGGTAATCTCACATCATGGTCTTCAGATACTTTGAATGCAATGAAGTTTAAATCATATGCATCTTGAGGACAATAAGCATCAAACTGAATCCAACCAGAGTCACGGCCAAGATACATATCTGAATGGTCACCGTTAACGTTAAGTGGAGCAGCAAGTGCACGGTTTACAACGTTAAGTACGATTGGTAAACGCATACCAGATGCTTGGTATAAAGTTTCAACCATTAAAGCGAAACCTTGAGAAGAAGTTGCAGTAGCAACACGCCCACCAGCAGCTGCAGCACCGATACATCCTGACATAGCAGCATGCTCAGACTCAACCATAACGTATTCACCCTCTACATAGTTATCAGCAAGGAACTTCGCGTATCCTTCAACAATTGGAGTAGATGGAGTAATCGGGTATGCAGCAACAACATCAATTTGACATTGTCTCATAGCTTGAGCAGCTGCAAAGTTACCATCCCATACTTCAACTTCTCTTAATTCCATTTTATCAAATGCCATTTAATTCTCCTTGCTTTCTTTCTCTGGCCATCTAGCAATTTCAGTCTCTTCGTCTGCATGCTCTGGGAACATTAAAAGTGATTTAGGGTTTGTAGGACAAACCTCAACACAGATACCACACCCTTTACAGTGATCCATATCTACACCAACCATTTTTTTATCTCTAGAAATAATAGAGATATCCGGACAATAAATCCAACAAAATTGACAATCAATACAATAGTCTTTGTTGAAAACCGGTTTTTCAATTCTCCAGTCTGCAACCGAAGCAGTAAACGAGTTACTTTTAGAGTAATTACGATCCTCTTGTAAAGTTCCGGCGATATCGTCGATACCACCTTCGAAAGAACGTAACATAGCTCCTATTTCAAATTCATTCCAACCTGTATTTGCCATTATACGCTCCTTATTTTACTTCATCATATGCACGCTGAATAGCGATCATATTTGCATCAACAATTTTTTGTGGTAATTTTGCAAGAACTCTTATCATACTTTCTTTAAAGAACTCTATATCATACATACCAGAAATCTTCATTAATGCACCTAACATCGGTGTATTTGGGATAGGACGACCGATTGTTTCTTGTGCAATTTTGATACAGTCAACAGTATAAACTTCTTTATCAGCTAATTTTGGTTGAGAAGCTTTTAACTCTTCAGTAGTCATGTGAGTTGTAATAATATACTTTGTTGTATCTTTATGGTTGATAGTTACATCAGATGTGTAAACTAATGCCGGGTCGATCACTAATACATAATCAGGTTCCATGTATTTCTCGTGATTCATAATCACACTGTCATCAACACGATTATATGCAGTCATTGCCGCACCGCGTTTTGCCGAACCATAAAATGCGAATGCCTGTACATGTTTACCAGTTGTAGAAATAACGTCCGCTAAACCTTTAGCACCTGTAACGGCACCTTGACCAGCACGACTATGCCATCTGATTTCTAGCATAAATTCTCCTTAATCTTTCCCGAGAAAAGCTGACTTTTCTCAATACTTTTAGATGGTAGTATTTTAGAGAAGATGCACTTAAATATAGCTTGAAAATATAATATATATTAGTTTACAAGTTTTTAGTGTGTTTCTTTTACACGCTTTAAATATTCTATAGCTTCAAGAGAGTTATTAAATATTGTTGAAGTATATTGTTTTAGGGTATTTTCCATACCGTATCCACACAACACACCAATCCCGTTAACCAAGGCATTCTGCGCACTTATGAGGTCTAATTCCGTATCACCGATCATCCAGATATCTTTAGTTGTTATATCTTCGAAAGCAGACAAAGCTTTTTGAATAGGTTCGGCGTGAGGTTTTGGATTTTCTACATCTTCACGCCCGATTAATACTCGAAATTTATCCATTACGCCAAAATGTTCCATTAAAACTCTAGAATATTTACCTGTTTTTGTTGTCACGATACCCAGTTCGGCAAATTCGCTCGCTAATAATATTGCTTCTCTTGCCAAAGGTAAAAGTTCCGTTTTTTGAGTAGAAATTTTTCTATAATGTTCTTTATAAGTATCTACAAAATCCCATACCTTTTCCTCTGGTGCTCCAAGCTCGGCAAACATTACATCTAAGGGATGTCCGATAAGTGCTTTGATCTCTTCATCACTCGGATGAGTATGATTATGAGTTTCAAATGAATGATGGAAACCTTCTAAAATAGCTTCTGTAGAATCTATAAGGGTTCCGTCCAAATCAAAAAGTATTATCAAATTATTTCTCCCATTCTATATAGTTGTGCCATATACCGCCTAGTGCAGGCTTAATGTTTTTAATATCTTTATTTACTGCTGTTATCGAGTTTGGAATATATAAAAAAAGATACGGATTGTCATGGGTGATGATAGAAAACATTTCCTGCCAGCTTTTTGCCAATGCTTCTCTGTCAACCATAGACTGAGTTTTTTCAATCATCGAATCAATCTTTTTATTTTTATACCCTACAAGATTAAAACCGCCTACTTTATCGTTATCGCTATGCCAGAACATATATGGATCCGGTGTAGGTGATAATCCCCATCCAAGTAGTACCGTGTCAAACTTATGCGGGAAAACGACAGTGTTTAAAAAAGCCTGCCACTCCATTACACGCAGTTTTACAATAACCCCAGCACGAGCTAACTGGTTCTGTAGGATCTCTGCCGCATATGGTCTTATAGAACTTGAATTGGATGTTGCGATCTCAAAAGTAAAAGGGTTTTTCTCATCATAGCCTGCACTTTTGAGTAAGCGTTTTGCTTCATTTATATCTTGTTTCGGTGCTTTTACGTTTTCGTTAAACGCTGCACTACCAGGTAAAAAAGGTCCTGTACAAACTTTTGCATGTTGAAAAAAAAGAATATCTACAAGTTCTTGTCTGTTAATTGCTAGAGAAAGTGCTTTACGAACATTGGGGTCTTGAAACTTCTTTTTTCTTAGGTTAAACCCTAAATATGTATATGATAAAGCGATCTTTTCATAAATATTAAACTTCTCGAAGAACTCTTTGTTTAATTGTCTTTCATACGCCATTGGTTCAAGTGAACCAAGGTCAAGCTTTGCAGATTTCAGCATCAAAAAACTTGTCATTGAATCTGCAATCACATGAAAAGCAATCTTGTCAATTTTTGCCCGGCCTTCAAAGTATTCATCAAAAGCACTCAGTTCAATGTCTTTAGAAAACTCCAGCTTCTCAAGTTTATAAGCTCCTGTTCCAATTGGATGAGTATTGAACTTAGAATTCATAATATTTTGGTCATCTTTTAAAATATGTTCGGGGATTATACCCATCATCCAAGTCTCTAATGCTTTGAAATAAGGTTTTGTATATTTGACTTCAACTGTATATTTATCGAGAACTTTTACATCTGAAACAAATCTAAATCCTGCGCTATATGGTGAAGATATTTTATCTGAGATCAAAGTTTTATAAGTAAAGAGGACATCTTTGGCGGTGAACTCTTCACCATCATGCCACTTTACTCCATGCTTCAACTCAAATACCAGTGTTTTATTATCTTTGAAATAATAATTTTTTGCCAGATCGCCAATTATCTCTTTGTTATCTTTGTCATATTTGAGAAGTCCATTGAAAATAAAACCCGCTATCTCTCCTGAGCTAGAGTCTGTTGCAAGTAAAGGATTCAGCCTTGAAGGGTTTGCTGAAGTTGCAAGATGAAGTGTTGATGCTAATAGATTAAATGTAAAAATAAATATTATAAGAAATTTCATTGGAGAATTATATACAAAAAATTTAAAAGGGAAAATAGAAAGAAAGGATATCCAGAGAAAATCCTCTGGATAGAAAAGTGTTCGAAAAAACGATTAACGTTTTGAGAACTGGCGAGAACGACGTGCTTTTCTTTTACCTGGTTTTTTACGTTCAACAACACGTGAATCACGAGTCATCATACCTTCAGGTTTAAGGATAGCTTTTAACTCTGGGTTAAATTTTACTAAAGCACGAGAAATTCCGTGACGAAGTGCGTCAGCTTGACCACCGAAACCACCACCTAAAGTAGTTGCTACGATATCTACAGCTTCATCTTGTTTAGTAATGTTTAATGGTTGTTTTACACGAAGTTTTTTCGCTTCAAGACCACCTAAAAACGCATCTAAAGAAAGACCGTTTACAGTGATTTTACCGCTACCTGGAGTTAACCATACTTTTGCTACTGAGCTCTTACGACGACCTGTTGCATAAATTTTGTTTGCCATTATATTAGTCCTTACTTAGCAATTTGTGCAGTGTGAGGATGTTCAGCACCTGCATAAACTTTTAATTTTTTAAGCATTTTTGCACCAAGCTTAGTTTTAGGAAGCATACCGCGAGTAGCTAATTTGTATAGTTTCTCAGGGTTTTTCTCTAAAAGCTCAGTCATTTTAACGCTTTTTGTGCTACCGAAGTAACCAGAGTGTGAGTGGTACTCTTTGTTAGCAATTTTGTCTAAACCTTTGAATGTAGCTTTAGAAGCGTTGATGATAACTACATAGTCACCACAGTCAATATTTGGAGTATAACAAGGTTTGTTTTTACCACGAAGGATAGTTGCAACTTCAGTGATTAAACGACCAAAAGTTTTACCCTCTGCATCGATTAAAACCCATTTTTGATCGATTTGTTCAGCAGAAGCAATTTTAGTAAATTTCATTCTTGAACCTTTCAAGTTTTATATTTTAGTGGTGGAAGTATAGTCATAAAAACTTATATTTTGTTTAAATTAAGTAATTTTTAATAAAGTTTTACTTAATTTCAGTTTTCATTAAGCTGTAGTGATTTTCTCTAAAATTATACTCAAAAATCACCAATATTACAAATTGTAACATATCGTTATATTTTAAAAGATATAATGAACTTTTTTACAATATCGTTATATTTTTTTGTATACTACGAAAAATTACCTCTATATAGGACACGATATGTTTATAATAAAGAAAAAACTACACTTATTAAGTACAATCACATCTATCGCACTCTTATCTGGTGCTCTTCAAGCAAATGAACCTGAAGTTCGTTCTGCGATTAAAGCAAATGGACAAATGGTCTATTTTGAGAAACAAAAAAAAGCGAATAGTTTGACTGATATGCTTAAAGAAGGAAATTTTTATGGAAGACTACGTAATAACAATTTCTACTTTTGGTACGATGACTCTACAAGCAACACTCATTTTATTAGTGGACTAGGTGCTAGTCTTGTTTACAAAAGTGCAGACTATAATGGTTTTGATTTTACAATAGCAGGATATGGTGCACGTGCTTTTTTTAGTGAAACACAGGATAATGTAAATACTATTAAAGCAGGTAAAGATCTATTCAGCCGTTTTAACTATGTAAATACTGGTTCAAAATCTCTTTATACATTTGCTCAAGCAAATATTGCGTATAAAATTTCAAAAACAAAACTAATTGCAGGTAGACAACTTGTTGAAACTTTTTATACAAAGTCTAATGATACAAAAATGATTCCAAACAGTTTTGACGGTGTTGTTATTGAGTCAAAAGATATTCAAGATTCAAAACTAAAAGTTGCTTACCTTGCTAAACAAAAACTTAGAGATCATCAAGATTCACATTCGGTTTTAATGTACGGTGATGCAAGTTCTTCATCATCAATTCATCCTGAATGGAATCAAAATGATGATTCGGCAATGCATAAAGGTTTAACATATACAGCATTAAGCACAGCAGGAAAATCAACAAGTGCACCGCTTATCGTACTTGATTTTCAAAACAACTCTGTAAAAGATCTACAAATCAATTTTGCATCGTACGTAGTTCCTGAACTTCTCTCACAAACAATGGGTGAAGTAAACTACAATATGAACCTTGGAGGTTTTTCTGTTACTCCGGGTGTGAGATATATCCACCAGTTTGATAACGGTGCAGGTGCTGTCGGCGGCGCTTCACTTACTGGAAGCACAAGCGGATATAAGAGTCCTAACTCTTTAAAAGCGGATATGATTGCAGCGAGAATCGTAACAAAAATTGATGATTATAAAATCAATTTAGGATATACAAATATTTTAGATAAAGCGGATCTTGTAACTCCATGGAGAGGTTTCCCGACTGCAGGCTATACAAGAAGTATGGGTATTTATAACTGGAGAGCAAATACAAAAAGCTATAGACTTGAACTTGTAAAAGGTGATAACAAAACAGGTATTTACAAAAACGGATTTTTCCAAACATCTGTTTTATATGTAGACGGAGATAAAACAAAGTCAGAAAGTGATAAAATGTTTTACTATTTCGGATATATTAAAAACCTGGCATCAGCTCCTCAGTTCCAATACCGTTTTAGACTTGGTTATAACGACTACATTAAAGATGACAAGACTAAAACAGATTTTATTGACTCGAGATTAGAGTTAAATTATACATTCTAGGAAACCATATGAGTAACTTTATAGCTGAGATCACTGAGATAGAGTCCATTCAAACTCTTCACCGTGTCCAACTTTTATGTAAAGAGCATACACTCTCCATGATCTCCTTGGAGCTTACTCCCCACATCCAAGTGGGCACAAAAGTACAGCTTTATGTAAAGTCTACAAATATTATTATCTCTCGAGAGAAAAACAGCGATATCAGTATTGCAAACCAGTTGAAAACGACTATACTCTCGATCAATTACGGCAGTGTTTTAACAACGCTTAAACTTGATTTTTCAGGTATTATTTTAGAATCTATGATTACAACTAAACAGGCAAAAAAACTCAATTTACAAGAGAGGGGAATAGTCTATGCATTCATTAATGAAAGTGACCTTTCTCTTTCTTTAGTGGAGTAATAGATGTTCGGTATTGATTTTGAACCATTTTTTCTTTCGTTTAAACTTGCAGCTATTACAACATTGGTGCTGTTTGTAATCTCACTTCCTTTTGCATGGTATCTTTCGCAAACCCGCTCGAAAATCAAACCATTTTTAGAAAGTGTAACGGCTCTTCCTATAGTGCTGCCACCTTCCGTACTCGGGTTTTATCTTTTAGTGGCACTCTCACAAAATTCACCTATAGGCGCTTTCTTTGAAAATGTTTTTGATGTAAAACTTGTGTTTTCATTTACCGGTTTAGTGATTGCAAGTGCTTTTTATTCTATGCCATTTATGCTCCAACCTTTACAAGGTGGATTTGAATCTTTAAATAAAAACATGATTGAAGCAAGTTATATAGCTGGAAAAAACAAAACTCAAACTCTTTTATATGTAGCATTGCCAAATATCAAGCCGGCACTCCTTACTGCTCTAATAGTCACATTTGCTCATACTGTAGGTGAGTTTGGTGTCGTACTTATGGTTGGTGGAAGTATTCCTGGTGAGACGAAGGTTGCATCAGTTGCGATCTATGAAATGGTAGAGATTATGGACTATTCAATGGCTCATATCTATTCGGCAATAATGGTTACTATTAGCTTTGTAGTACTGTTAAGTGTTTATATTTTTAATCGCAGATATCAAAAGAAGATCGGTATACATTAATGGTTCAATTAAATATAACTAAACAACTTCAAGGCTCTCAGGGAGATATGCAGCTCCTTGTGGATCTCAACATCAAACAAGGGGAGTTTGTAGCCCTCAGTGGAAAAAGCGGGAGCGGTAAAACGACACTGCTTAGAATTCTTGCCGGTCTTGAAGAAGCACAGGGAAATATTACTGTCGATCAAAACAGCTGGCTAGATCAAAAACACAAATTACCACCGCAAAAGAGAGAGATAGGTTTTGTATTTCAAGACTATGCACTTTTTCCTAATATGAGTGTACTTGAGAACCTTCTATTTGTTCAAAAAGACAGAGAACTTGCAGAACATCTTTTAGAAGTAACGGAACTGACAGAACTTCAAGACAGACTGCCAAACCAACTCAGCGGTGGGCAAAAGCAGCGTGTGGCACTGTGTCGATCACTGATGAACAGACCAAAAATTCTTTTACTTGATGAACCGCTCTCAGCACTAGATCCGACAATGCGTACAAAACTGCAAAACGAGATTTTAGCCTTACATAAAGAGTTTAACATTACGACGATCATGGTAAGTCACGATCCAAGTGAGATCTATCGTTTAGCTTCTCGTGTCATAGTATTGAATCACGGTTCAATTGAAGCTGACGGTATACCGAAAAATATCCTTTTAAAAACACAGGGAAGTGCTAAATTTTCATTTCACGGAGAGCTTTTAGACATCATTAAGGTGGATGTCATCAATGTTGCCGTCATCTCGATCGGACAACAGCTTGTGGAAGTAGTTGTAAGTGATGAAGAGGTAAAAAATCTTCAAATAGGTCAAGTGCTAAGTGTCAGTACAAAAGCATTTTCACCGATGCTGAACAACTAAACTTTTACGATCTTTACATCATCACTTAAGAGGTAGCACAAATACCCTTCTACCTCTTGATTTGTAATCTCTTCAACTGCTTTGATATAACTTTTTACCTGTTTTATATATTCTTTGTGAAAGTGTTCACCCGTCTTGTAATCAATAATCATCCATTTGTCCTCTTTTTTTACAAGCAGGTCTATATAACGCAGATTATTTTTATATTTAAGCCCTTTTTCTTTGTAACACTCACCATGCACAAGTTCTGCAAACTGATTATTTTCTAAAAGCTGTTTTACTCTTTTTTCGATTTCGGCAAACTCGTGTTCCTCTAAAGCAAAACCGAATTTGTTTTCCGTCATAGAGAGCGCACTTGGCAATGACTCTGTAGTAAACTCCTCTAGCATCTCCAAAGTATAGTGGGTTGCCAAACCGAAGTTGATACTTGCTAAGTCTTCCTCTTTCTCCTCTTCATATGCCAAAATCTCAACTTGCGTGCCGTAATAAAAGTCTCGGTAGTTCATCTTTTCATAGACTACTGGTGCTTTTTGCTCTTTTGGTGCAAGTTTTAAAGTGCCGAAACTTCCGTCTGAGAGTTCCAAAAGGTCAAAAAGGGAATCTTTTGTTTTTTTGATGATAAACAGGTTTTCTCTCGCCCTTGTAAAGGCAACATACAAACCGTTTAAACTGTCTTCTTCGATCAGAGTTTTCTCTTTTGCAAGCGCTTCTGCGTATTCAGGATCAAGTAAATCTCTATTTTTAATACGCAAGTAGATACTTTGCAGCTCAATTCCCTCATATTTGTAAATGATGCTGTCTCTAGGTGCAGGAGCTTTTTTAAGTCTGTCCATCACGATAACGTGCTCGTACTCGAGACCTTTAGACTTATGGATAGTAAGCACCCTCACCCCGCTGATGTCACTTGCCGCTGCAGAGATCTCAAGACGTTCATATTCAAAAAGCAGTGCCTCAATATCTTGATAATTTTGCAGTGCTGTAATAAAGCGCATCAAGTGAAAATCATCTTCAAACAGTTTATATTTATCGATAGCAGATTTTACTACATCAACCAGTTTTACCCTGCTAAAATCAACTCTTTCTATCACTTCAACTTCACGCCCAAGCAAGGCAAAAAAGTTATGTTTGTAAATCTCTTCTTGAAAATAGAGATATTTCAAGTATTCAAGAACTGCTTTTACGGCTCTTTGATTAATTAGCTTAGTTGTAGTCTCAGTTACAACATCAATCTTCTTCTCAGTTAAAAGATTTTTGATCTCTTCCCCGTCACCGTTTGTCGCACAGAGTATTGCGATCTCATCTACATCTGCACCTTTTTCTAAAAGTTCCTGCACTTGAGTGAGTGTTGCCTCTAAAACTTCATCATCTGTCGTAATTGAAACATAACCACCTGTAACATCTTCACGTACTAACTGCGGTGTGTAGTTTTTAATCTTGTTTATAAAAGTGTTGTTGACAAACTCTACTACTTCTTTTTGTGAACGATAGTTCACACGCAGTTTTTCGATCTGTGTATTGTTCTGTTTTGCAACCTCACCAAATAAAGCCGAAACACCACCACGGAACCTGTAAATAGACTGCTTTACATCCCCAACGAAAAAGAAACTGCCGTTTTCAGCTACACCGTTTCCTGATGTGATTTCATTAATGAGCGGCTTTAAAATTTCGTATTGAATGATACTCGTATCTTGAAACTCATCAAGCAGCATATGCTCGATCGTTGCATCTATTCTAAAATATAAAAACTCACTGTCATCCAGACGATGTAGTATCTCATATACTAACAGTGTTACGTCAGAGAAACTCAGTTCACTGTCATCTACATAAAGTGCTTTTTTCGATTTTTTATAGATTGCAACAAGTTCATTAAGGGCATAAAAAAAGTTTTGCTCTTTTTGGGCAAAATACTCCTGCACACACTCCTGAATAATCGTCAGGTTATAATCCATATCTGGCGTAAAACACTTTTTAAATACCCAGTAATCCAAAGTATCTTTATACACCCAGGTGGTATTTAACAACTCTTCAAAACTATCCAGATTTACAGCTTTTTGCAAAGTAGCCGATGCCCCTTTACAAGAAGCTACAATCTTTTTAATATTCTCTAACGCTTCGAGTGCCCTCGCCTCATAACTTTTCTCATACAAACGTTTATAACTAAAGTTAGCAAGTTCCTCTTTTTTCTCATAAAACTGATTTAAAAGACTGAAAATATCGGTAACTCTTTTTTTTGATTCAAGTGAAAGTTCGATCAGAGTATTTCGTTTATTTGCCACACTTACTTCAGATAAAAATCTGCTTAGAAGTTTTAGCTCATGTTGAGAAGATGCGGTTGTAAAGTCAGGCATCAAGGAGGTGTATAGTGAAAACTTGCGAAGTACTTTTGTAAAGAAACTGTCAATCGTCATAATCTTCGTATTTGCGTTTAGAAACTCTTTTAGGATCTGATCTCTTTGCGCAAGAAGCTGCTCTTGTGAAAAACCTGTCACTTTTACAATCTCGCAAAGTTCACCTCTGCTTTCAAGCTCTTCAAGTGTCTCGACAATACGCTCACTCATCTCTGCTGCCGCTTTGTTGGTAAAAGTAAGTGCTAATATTTTGCTTGGATCAGCCCCTTGAAAAAGCAATGACAAGTAACGCACGACAAGCATAAAAGTCTTTCCGCTTCCCGCACTTGCTTCATAGGCTAAATTATTTATAAATCCAGACATAGCTACTCTCTACCACACATAATTTTATAAGGGCAATACAAACAGTTCTTTGTATCTTCACATTTCTCAACTTCGATCGACTCCACCATTAAAAGGTCTTTAATGTTTGCCTGCAGGAGTGCCATCTTCTCATCCAAAAAGGTTTCATTCACGATCTTGCACTCTTTGAGATCATAAAAACCGCACTCAGACACATTACCCAGTTTAGAAGCCAGCAATGTATAAAACTCTAACTGAAAGTCTGTCGCTTCAGTGACACTGTTTTTAGTGTACATTGCATAAGAACCCGTTTTATAGTCAAGTACACTTAACTCTCCATCACGTACGTCTACTCTATCAATGATACCGCTGAGTATTACACCCTCATACTCCACCTCTAAAGGTTTTTCAGTAGCAAGTACGCTATAGCCCTCTGCAAAGCGTTTGATCTCAGTTTTACAAAATTTCTCCAAGATCTTTTTTTGCATTGCGATCTGATAGCGGATAAACTCGTTATCCTCGCAAACGCTGTCAAGCTCTTTTTCAAGATCACGCTGTAGTTCGTTTAGATCACTGTAAAAACTTTTTTTAGTGTATAAACTGCATAATGCACGGTGAACGTGGTCCCCTATTTCATACTCCTCCGGAATATCTTTTGGAATCTTATGGTCATTCAATCTTTGAACATATTGCAAATAAAATTTGCGTTTACAAGTAAGATAAGTTTTTAATTTCGTATTTGAAAGTTTTTGATTTCTAAAACTGTACGGCACTACAATATTTTCTTCATTTTGCTCTTTTGAAGTGTTTCTTTGAAAGAGTACAGATGCGTACTGATGCTCATCATAGTTTTTTGTTTCATTGATGTGGAGTTGTTTTAAAAATCTGCTCGGATTTGCATCGGCACTTTTTACATACGAGATTGCAACTTCTTTAGCGTTTAATATCAACATATTGTAATAATGTTTTTGGAGGTTTTCGCGATCATTCATTGTAGGAAGCTGTGCATATTCTCTAATCTTTGTGTTTAGAAACATATCTTTATCGCTTTTTTTAGGAACTACACCTTCATTGAAATCTACAATAATTACACCGTCAAATGCAATTCCACGACTCTCTAAAACTCCCATTACAGTAATCTTACCGCCTCGCACATCATCAATAGAACTTTTAGCAAGTCTTTGCATAAACAAGTTTAAAATAGATTTTGAACCCATATCCTGCATGAACGGCAATACTTTTAAAAAGCTGTACAACTCTTGATCATAGATCTTTAACTCTGTTTTATCACCGATAAACTCTCGAATCTTGTAAAAACACTCCTCAATCACTTTAAAATCATTACGGGCAGCATACATCTCCAAAATAATCTCTGTAAGTTCTCTGCCAAAACGTCGAGAACGATGTGTATTTTCCTGAGAGTCCTGCTCTAATGCTTTTACATTTGCATCAAGTAGTGTATAAATCTTGCTCTGTTTAAAAGAGCTCCCCATTGCAAAGTTAAAGTTTGATTTCTCATCAAAACTTTTTAGTAATTCCGCTTTAGATTCGTTCGGAAGTATTACTGCAATCTTTTCAGGCTCATGTCTCTTTTGAATGAATTCGTACACTTTCTTTTTTATAAATGCTATCTGTAAAAGGTCCTCACTGAAACTTTCACACGACACATTTTTAATGGTTTCGATTTTTGTTTGTGCAATTATTGCTTTTGTTGTCAGATTTAAAAGATATTCATAGCCGCTTTGAAGTTCAAAACCAAACTCTTCAAACTTTTGCTGCATCTTATGATTAAAAGGTGTGGCAAAAAACCTTATCTGTAACTCAAGCTGCAGGGCAGTTTGTTCCAGAAGTTCTATTTCAAAGTTTGTGAGATATCCGTCTAAATTGATCGTAACACTTTTCGTAGCTTTTAAAAATCCCTGGTTAAAACTATACAGCTTCGGCAAAAAGATTTTATCTAGTACTTTCTTTTCGTTACACAAAGCTTCATATCGATGATATAACTCTTCTAAAATTGTAATATGTTCTTCATATTCTGCGTATAAATCCGCATTACGTAGATTGTTGATATCATATAGTTCTGCACTCAACTCTTCAAAAAATTTAAAAATATAAGAGCTGTTTTTTGTAAATGTAAAAAAATTACGTTCAATCTGAAGTTTTTCAAATGCTTTAAAATCAGATGCCTGAAGCAATAATAATATACGACTGTCATCATCTATATATTTATACCCATGGACTATGCATAACTTTGATATAAACTCACTCATAGTTATATAGCTTGGTAAGAAAAGTGTTTGATTTTTGTTTTTTAGTTGCTCGTGCCTGATAGCACGAGAAGAAGAAAAAACTATGGTTGTATTATCCATAGTTAGAATTCAAATACCTCTTTAATGCGAGTATCTGCTTTTAAATTATAAAATCTGTAGTTCTCACCAACTTTTACTTTAGCAATCAGATTCCATACACCAACTTTAGGAAATTGTGCACCCTCGAATGTATATACGCCATCTTCAACCGTAAAACTTTTAAGTTCTTGGTTAAACTTTGCCGTTTCCGGTCTACTGATATCCACTAAAAGCTCCGCATCATTTACTGCATTGCCCTCTTTATCAGTCACTTTGTACTTAATTTGCGGGTTATCCCCACCTATACCTTCTGTAAGATATGCAACATTGTATTTTTTATCAAATGCAATACGTGCATAAATCAGTTCATTTGCTCTTGCATCAGCATCTTGATACTTACTTAAATATGCATTACTCTCTTGAATATCTGCTTTACTTGTAACCATAATAGTTGCAACACACATTCCAAATACTAATGTGATTGAGCCGCCAACTATATAAGGCCATATTTTACCGCTACTCTTTTGACTCATTTTTCAGCCTTCTAAGTTCTATCTTTTTTCTAATGTATAGAACTATACCATATAAAACAAAACCGTAGAAAAACAACTTCACCCAAAATAATGCTTCTTGATTCGCATCACCCGGATCGTTTTCAAGTGTGATACCTTTTGAAGCAGCCACTTGATGCGCAATATCTAAATAACCGTTATACATAGAAGCGGCATATTTTCCTACTATTTGCTCATTTTTTGCTTTACCTGCTAAAAGAGGTAAAATCGAACCTCCGTACTCAGTTCTCAGTTGATTAAAATGCTCCCAACTATCTGCATACATCATAGCAATAATATATGCTTGAACAATTGACGTGGTAGGACTCAAAACTTGTCCTCTATTAAAATATTTATATAAAGCCGGATCGTTTACTTGTATATCTACTTGTGTATCCATCTCAGAAAAAACTAAAAGAATAGTCGGTTCTTTAAAAGTAGCTAGTAATTCTTGTTCATACTTATACATATCTTGACCATCTGGGAGCTCTTTAAGCATCAAAAGTCGTAAAGCGACTCCTGTTTTAGCATATAATTCACTTCCTAAGAGTTCAATATCTTTTGTAAAAGGTTCTCTGTGAACAACTTCATCTTTATATAAATATTCTGCAATTAATTGTGATTGAAAAAAAATAATGAGGATGAGGGCGTAAAGCCCTCTGTGTAGTTTACTCAAAGAAACTTCCTACCCAATATATAAGTGGTTAGGAGTTACAACAGCGTAAAGTGTATAAATAGCCATTACTACAAGGCTCCAAGAAATAACTTTTTCCATCTCTCTCCCCCTTCTTATTTTTTCACTGAAACTGAAACGATATGGTCTTCAGCTTTTGATGTAGTGTGACCTTCACCAAAACCGATTCCTGAACCGATTGAAGTTTCATTTTTTACTTCGTAGAAGTTTTCTGCGTTTGCATTTTGTACACCTAAACCAGCAATAGTTAAACCAACTAAAATGCTTAGTAGTAGTACAGTTGCTATTAACATACCTGTTACACCGTCAAGGGCGAAAACACTTCTATTTTCATTCATGTTATTCTCCTTCTAAATCATCAGTATCAGGTAATCCTGCACTAATGTAAGCAGCTGCAGCTTCTCTTTGTTTTTGGTTAAGTCTTGCAAAAGATGGCATTGCACCAATAGCACCTTTTTTACCATGTGCTAATACGTTTTCAACTAATGTAGTATCGAAAGCAGCAATGTTTGGACCCATATATTCAACACCTTTACCGTCTGCACCGTGACACATTGCACAAGTACCAGCAAAGATATCAGCACCTTCACCTGTCATACCATTAGCAACATAAGCTGCAACAGTATCAATTTCTGCATCTGTAAGAGCAGCATTAGTATTAGCATTAAACAGACCGTTACGATCAGGCATCATTGAACCTTCACCAAGAATTCCGTAAGCAGAACCGTTATTGATTACATGTTTTACGTTTTCAGCACTAATTCTTTCATGAAGATTAGCAGCTTTTCCGTTTAAACCTTTACCATCTGCACCGTGACATACTTTACACTCTGCAATAAACACAGACTCACCCATTTTAATGAGTTCGTTCCCTTTAATGTCTGCATATTTTTTAGAGAATTTAGCATCGTGTGCTTTTGCATCTTCATTATATTCACCGATTTGAGAATATGCATTTACCGGATATAAAACCGTAAAGTATGCCATACCCCAAATGATAAGAGCCATAAACATAATAGCCCATCCCATTGGAACTGGGTTTTTATATTCACCGATATCATCCCAATTTTCTTCTGCCAATTCACCAGTTGCAGTATCAGTTTGCATTTGGCGAACATACTTAATAACTACAAATACTGTAATTATTACAAGCGCAACCGCACCTGCAGCAGCAAGCATATTGACGATATCACCATTTAATCCACCCTTAGAACCACCAACAGATAAGTATGTTAGTGCAAGCATAAGAGCAGCAAAGATAATTCCCCCAAGCGTTAGCTTATTCATATATCTCTCCTATTTATCTTCTTTTTCAGATACAGACTTCACCGGAGTGTCTACTATATCATCTTTAAGTGCCATATTACTGTAGTCTTCATAATCAACACCCGACTCATCTTTTTTATTTTTATATAGATGGTAAATATAAGCATATAAACCTACTGTCAAAAACACTGTAAAGAAAAAGTAAGCATAACCTTGAATTTCAGTAATATTCACACTCAACCCTTTATTTTAAACTATTTAAATATGCAATTAAAGCAACGATTTCTGGAATATTACCAGCTTCTACTGCTGCTTTAACTTTTGGATCTTTCATATCCGCTGCAATAACTTTTGCTTCTTCTAAAGCCATAGCTCTAGCATCTGCTAAATCTTTACCCATAGCTACTGTTACAGTACCACCGTCTTTTGTAGGAACTGCTTTGTTATATGGAACTGAGAAAACTTTAGAAACTGTAACTTGTTCAGCATATGCAGTATCGATATTTGCTAAATTGTCAAACATCCAAGGGTATCCAGGCATAATTGAACCAGGAACAACCGATACAGGATCTTTCATATGATGCTCATGCCAGTCAGTAGTTCTATAGTTACCAACACGCATTAAGTCTGGACCAGTTCTTTTAGAACCCCAAAGGAATGGTCTATCATACGCATATTCACCGCTTAAAGAGTAGTGACCGTAACGGTCAGTTTCAGCTTTAAATGGACGAATTAATTGAGAGTGACAAGCATTACAGCTGTTTTTAATATAAACATGACGACCAGCTAATTCAAGAGTTGAATAAGGAGCTGTACCAACAAGTGGACGAGATGCCTGAGTAAAACTTGGAACAATCTCGATTAAACCAGCGAAAGCAATAACAACAAATACACCTACCGCGAATAAGAACGGGTGTTTTTCTAACCAATGAAACATAATATAATCCTCCCTCTCTTAAGCGCCCATAGGCGATGCATTTTTAAGCTCAGCCTCTTCAACAGGACGAGCAGACATTGTTTTGTAGATGTTATAAGCAAACATAACAAAACCGATTAAGTATAATGTACCACCAACAGCACGGATAGTATAGTATGGGTGTAATACAGTAACTGTATCGATGAATGAGTAAGCTAAGTTACCGAACTCATCGTGAGCACGCCACATCATCCCTTGAGTAATACCTGCAATCCACATTGAAGTGAAGTATAAAACAACACCTAAAGTTTGGATCCAGAATTGTGTAGCCATTAACTTTTTAGAATAGATTTCACGTTTGAATACACGTGGAGCCATATGGAAAAGTGAAGCCATAATCATGAATCCAACCCATCCAAGAACACCGTCGTGAACGTGACCGATAATCCAGTCTGTAAAGTGAGCGATAGCATTAACAGATTTAATAGCTTGGATTGGACCTTCTAATGTAGAGAACATATAGAATGTTGAACCAAGAACCATGAACTTAATTAATGGAGACGCTGCAACTTGTTGCCACTCACCCTTCATTGTAAGAAGCATATTGATTGCTGAACCCCAAGATGGCAAGATAAGGATTACAGAGAAAATTGAACCCATTGTTTGCATCCAGTCAGGAACTGTTGAATATAATAAGTGGTGACCACCAGCCCATAGATAAACGAACATTAATCCCCAGAAAGAAAGTAAAGAAAGTTTATAAGAATAAACTGCTTGACCAGATTCTTTTGGTAGGAAGTAATAGATCATTGCAACGATAGGTACTGTAAAACCAAATGCAACCGCATTGTGACCGAACCACCATTGTACTAACGCATCATTTGTACCAGCATACATTGATACAGAGTGATACCAATCACCGATACCACCAGAAATAAAGTAAGTTGGAACTTCCATGTTGTTGAACAGGTAAAGCATAGCGATACCTAAGAACATAGCAATATAGTACCAAACTGAAATGTATAAACTCTTCTCACGGCGAATACCGATAAGACCGAAAATACTGATACCAGAAAGTACCCATACAACAACAACAGCGATATCGATAGGCCATTCAAATTCAGCATACTCTTTTGAAGTAGTAACACCAGCTAATAATGAAACAACAACTGCTACAACAACTAAAAGATAAATGTAAAAGTGAAGTTTACCAATAGCCATTAAAAATTTTGATTCTGCCATTGATACTTTTAGTACACGTTGACCAACATAATACCAAGTAGCCCAAATACCACTTAATGTAAACCCGTAAATAACTGCATCTGTATGCAGTGGACGAAGACGACTAAAGTTAGTAAATTCAGCTAACCCACTTCCTAAAATAGTGTTAACACCAGGAAAAGCAAGTTCAAATGCTAAAATTACACCGATGAGCATCCCTACAAATCCTAAAAGAACTGTAGTAAGCATAAACATCTTTGCAACCGTATAGTCGTACTCTAATGGACGATTCTCCATATATAGCCTCCTTAAGATTCAAAGCAATTAAGTTTAACTTTACTTTAAAAAGCAAAATTAAGCCAATTAACACTGTATATTAACAATACAAATGTTTAAAATTTCTTAAAGTTAATATATTTGTAACAATTTATTAACTTTTTGTTTACTTTGTAATTTTTAGAAACACTTAAGGTATAATTAATTTTTAAGGATTAGATAAGTTTTATTAATAAAACTTATCTTTTGATGAGAGAGAGGAATTCAGAGAAGATGTATCTGCTTTCTTTTGGACCAGGGCTAGACTCCGGGTGATGTTGTACAGAGAAGATTGGTTCGTCTTTATATTTTAGACCTTCAATCGTACCGTCAAAAAGGTTTGTATGTGTTACTTCTGCAATTTCAGTAATATTGTCTGGAACATTATAGTTGTGATTTTGTGCAGTAATCTCTACAAATCCTGTTTTTAAGTTTTTAACCGGATGGTTTCCACCATGGTGACCAAATTTTAACTTAAACGTGTCGTACCCGTGTGAGATTGAAAGAAGCTGATGCCCTAAACAGATACCAAACATTGGAACCTTAGCAGCAATCAGTTTTTTAATCTGCTCTTGCTCTTTTTTAAGCACTAACGGATCACCAGGACCATTTGATAAAAATACACCATCAATGAGTTTGTTGTTATATTTCTCAATTAAATCTTCAGCAACAAAATCGTTTGGAATTACTTCTACACCGATTCCTGCAGAAACTATCTCGTTCAAAATATTTCTTTTAACACCAAAGTCAATTACAACTATTTTAGCTTGCTGCTCCGGAGCTTCATCATATTCAAATCCAGTCGTTGAATATGTACTTTGCGTATGTGCATAAGCTTCTTTTGTACTTACTTGTTCAATATAGTTTACATCTTCAATACGAGGAGAGTTTTCAAGAACTTTTTTTAACTCCTCTTTATCAGAAATCTCTGTAGATGCAATCATCATCATTGCACCCTCTTTTCTTAACATCTTTGTTAGAAATCTTGTATCGATATCGCAAATACCCATTACATTATACTTTTCTAAAAAGTTAGCTAAAGAATCTTCTGCACGAAAATTAGAATATCTAGGCTGATATTTACGAACGATCATACCTTTAGAGTGTGCTTTTAAACTTTCCATATCTTGATTATTGACACCAACATTTCCAATTTCAGGCATTGTAAATGTAACAAATTGACCAGCATATGAAGGATCTGACATTACCTCTTGATATCCTGTTAATGAAGTATTAAAAACTATTTCACCAACTTCTGTTTTTGAAGCACCGAAACTTTTTGCTTCAAGGTACGTACCGTTCTCAAGGTATATATATACTTTTTTTAACTCTGCCATTTTTACTCCATACCTCTTTTTAATAATTCTTCTTTGTAAAGTTTTTCATATAAAATTTCAAACTCATCCGTCCCAGGGATAAATTTACGTTTGTATGAACGAATTTTATCCATTACTGCATCTTGAATTTCAGATGTATTTGCAATAAATGATGTAATAGAGTTATATATAATATTCTTTACACGATTTTCCGATACATCAAAATTAATAAGATCTTCTTCATAAAGCTCATCTAAAATTTTGTGTGAAATATCTGAGAATCTTTCATCATAATCCAAAATAACACCAAATTCTGGAGCAAGCTTTTTCTTGATCATGAAAAAAAGTTGACGCTCATCAGCTAACATAAATTCGATCTCTTCTTCGTTAGCATCGATCATCTCATTTACTTTTTCTTCAAGTGCCATCTCTTGCTTAACACTCTTTTCAAATATTTTTTGAGCTTCATTTGCTACAGCTTCAAGCCCTTTAGTCATTGTAACAACACCACTTCTATTTAAATCGATTGCTATTTTATTAGAGATGTGAGGAATAGTTTTGAGTGATATTTTCATATGATGACCTACTTATTGTAATAAATTTAGCAATTTTACAATAAGTTAGGTAAAATTTTGATTATTTGGATAAAAGTTGTGTTAATTCTGAAGCTTTTTTTGCATCCATTTTACTTAATATCTTTCCAATGATTTGTGGTTTTAAAGATTGTAAAATATTTGCAGCTTCCTGTGCATCCATATCTGTTAAGACACTTGCCGCAGAAGCAGCTTTCATTTTTGCAAATGTTTGCGAGACTTTATCTTGTTTAATAGATTTTAATTCTTCAAGAGCTTTTTCATTTTTCTCTAACATTTTCTTTGTATTTTCTTCTCTTGTTTTAATCTCGCTTAGCTTGTTATTAATCTCTTCTTCTTGTTGATTGAGTTTTGTTTCTTTCTCTTTGAGGAGTGCTTCTGTTGCAGTTTTTAAAGATTGGAGTGCCTGCTTTTGTTCATCTATTCTTTCAAGTTCAACAAGCAATTCACTTTTTCTTTGTTTAAAAATCTCCGTACATTCAAAAAGTTTATCACTTGTCTCTAAAGCGTACGATAATTCAAAACATACTAATAAAACTAATAAAAATTTCACTATGCAGACCTTTCTTTTACGCCAAACGTGAGCAGTGCTATCTCATCTAACTCTTTAGCTTCTTTAATTTTCTCTTTTTTCTTGATTGCTTCAATCTCTTGTAACTGTAGATATTGATATTTTTCATATTCTATCATATCACGTTTAAGTTGCTCTTTTGCCAATTCAACTTCCCCTCTTGCAAAAGCAACCCACTCTTCATTGTGTTTGATTAAAGAGCGTTGCGAATCAAGTAATGCACGATTGGAAATAAAATCTGCGATGATTCCGTTTTGCGGAGCTTGTATATGTGAAATTTCTTCGATGGATTTTTCAAGTGCCTCTTGGGCATTGTGTAATGAAGCATTTTTAGCCTGAAGAAGACGCTCACTCTTTTGCATAATGTTTTTCTTAACACTAACCAAAGAGCTGTATCGCGTCTTCATTTTCAAGCCTTTTATAAAATTATTGTATCGTCTCTTTCAGGTGATGTTGATATTATACCAACTTTTGTTTTTGTTACCTCTTCGATAACTTTTACATATTCTTGAGCTGAAGCCGGTAAATCTTCAAATTTTCTTGCACCAACAGAGTTTGTCCAACCTGTAAATGTTTTATAAATCGGTGTTACATTTTCAAGATCAACAGGTACATAATCAATCTCTTCGCCGTTATATTCATAAGCTACACACACTTTAACTTCATCAAAACCGTCTAATACGTCTAACTTCATTAAAGCTAATTCATCACAACCGTTTAAACGTGAAGCGTATCTTGTTGCAACTGCATCGAACCAACCACAACGTCTTGCACGTCCTGTAGTTGTACCGAACTCGTGTCCTTGTTTACCAAGTCTTGCACCGTCTTCACCAAGATCCTCAGTTGGGAATGGTCCGTTACCAACACGTGTACAATATGCTTTTACTATCCCTGTTACTTTACCGATATCTTTTGGATTAATTCCAAGACCAGTACATGCACCTGCACTTACAGTTGAACTTGAAGTTACATACGGATATGTTCCATGATCGATATCAAGCATAGTCCCTTGAGCACCCTCTAAAAGTACTTTTTTATTCTCTTGATCAAGAGCTTTCCAGATCATTTGTGTCGTATCAGTAATAAATGGAGCCAGTTTTTCTTCAAAACCTTTTAACTCAGCTAAAAGTTCTTCTTTCGCCGGAGCCTCTATGTCCATAACATCAAAAATAGGTTTGTTTTGCTCGAAATAGTCTAAAATTTTTGCACATAATGCTTCAGGGTTTAAAAGCTCACCAACACGGTGTCCAACGCGGTTAATTTTGTCAGAGTAAGATGGCCCGATCCCCTTACCAGTAGTACCGATAGCTTTATCACCTTTAAGACGCTCTTTCGCTTGGTCGATTAAAGCATGGTATGAAAGATTTAAATGTGCTTTATCTGAGATAAACAGACGGCCTTCTAAACCTTCAAATTGCTCCATCTCTTTAATAATAGATTCCGGTGAAAGAACTACACCGTTACCAACAACATTGATAGCTTTTGGATTTAGTACACCTGAAGGGATTAAGTGAAGTGCATATTTAACACCGTCAACCCAAATAGTATGACCTGCATTATGCCCACCTTGGCTTCTACATACCATATCGTATTCAAGGGCAAGTTTATCTACTATCTTCCCTTTTCCTTCATCACCCCACTGTATTCCAACAATTACATCAGCTTTCATTATTTCCCTTTACTTAATTCTTCACATAGAGTATCTGTATAGATTGCAAAACCTACAGATGTCAGATCATCACTTTTATATTTTCCACCGCGAGCATATACTTCGTTATTCACAATTGCTCTAAAAAAGAGTTCATCGTAATAAAGCATTTTTGCGTAATAAAGTGGAGCAAGTACTACTTTCGTGTACTTAATCTCTTTACAAAGTGCTTTCATCTTCTCAAGCTCAACTTTGATTGCATCAGGTACAATCGTTAAAAGCTCGTCAATCTGTTCTGGATATTGTAAATACACAAGTTTACTTAACCACTCTACTTTTAAAGATAAAAATTTGTCTATATTAATATGTCTGAAATCATCAATAGTTAATTCATCAAACATAGATGCAATCAGTTTTGCAATTTTTATATTTGAAATTTGTACAAGCGGTTGTACTTCGAGTTTTTCAAAAATATCCGTCGCTATGTTTAAAACAGATGCTAAATTCGTCTCACCCATATACTCGACACCAACTTGATATTGTTCGATTGTCGGGTATTTAAACACAGGCTGGATATAGAACCATTTTTTCTCATCCGTATTGCTTCCAAGTCTTTTTTCAATGATACGTACAACATCGATAGTCGAGTCAGCTCTAAGTGAAAGCGCATTATTTTTTTCATCATTTAAACGGATCAGCTCTTTCTCATCAGCAATAGACTGATGCTGATGGTATGAAAATACAGGAGTTACAATCTCCTCATACCCATTAGCATCAAGGATATCGCTTGCTACTTTTTCAATGTGACGTTTTACTTTAGCAGATTTACCAAAATAAAGTTTTGAACCGTTTGGTATTTCATGTTCAAGTATCATTTATATAAAACCTTTTTTTCTTGTTTAGAAGCCGTTATTAAAACTATTTACCTAAGTTAAATGTTACTTCGTTAAAAATTTTGTTTGCCGTTCCATCATATTTACGACGACCTAGTTTATCTAGTGCAAGCTCTACAGCATTAACAACCCAACTCATCTCATAGTCATTGATAAGACCCATTTGATTGATTCTGAAGATTTTTCCTTTAAGGTGATCCTGACCACCCGCAACATTTACTTGCATCTCTTCTTTTAAGATTTTTCTGATCTCGTTTGCATTTTCATCATCAATCGTAGTCATAGACTTCGCTGGTGATTTTGGATATACATGTAGACCAAGTGCTTCCATCGCAGCTTTTACAGCCTCAGCACGTACAGTTGTTTTTGTATACAATACTTCAATTCCGCCTTCTGCTTCAATAGTCTCTAAGATCTCTAAAAGACCAATGATTAAAGTTGTCGCAGCAGTATAAGCTGTCGTGTTTTCACGTTGCTTTTTGATCTCGCTAGCAAGGTTTAGGTAGTACCCTTTTCCTTTTCCAATCTTTTCGATTGCAGCGTTTGAAAGACCGACAATAGCAAGTCCTGGAGGAAGCATTAACGCTTTTTGACTTCCTGCTAAAATAGCATCGATATTTGTTACGTCTATCGGCTCAACACCAACTGCAGTAATACCGTCAGCAATAATCATGATGTTAGGATTTACAGCTTTTACTGCAGCAGCCAATTCTTCAACAGGATGTCTTAAACCGCCTGCAGATTCACTGATTTGTACAGCGATTGCATCGATGTCTGGATTTTGTTTAATTGCTTCAACAACAGCATCAACACTTACTGGTGTATCCCACTCGTTTTTGATCTCAACTTGTTTCAATCCGTGCGCAACTGCAATTTTTCCAAAACGCTCACCGAATTTCCCAGAGTTCACATTAAGTAAAGTGTTGTGACAAAGGTTAATAACAGCAGCTTCCATCACACCTGTTCCGCTTGATGAAATCATTACAACTTCATCAGTTTTAAACAGTTTAAACAGATGCTTTCTTGTTTTTTCAAAGATTGCTTCAAATTCAGGTGTACGGTGATGGATAGTCTCTTGAGCCATCGCATTTCTAACATTTTGTGGTACTGGAGTCGGTCCAGGTGTAAAAAGTAACATGTATTTTCCTACTTTAGATGAATGTTTAAAAATAAAACCTCGAATTATATCTAAATAAGTTTAAAATTATAATTAGAAAAAAGTTTTTGTACCTTTGATGTGCTAGAATTACATCCATGGATATTTTACAATCAATCATTATGGGTATTATCGAAGGGTTTACGGAGTTTTTACCAATCTCTTCAACAGGACATCTTATCGTTGCGAGTGATCTTTTAGGGATTGATCAAACAAGTGTAACAAAAGCGTATGAGGTTATTATTCAGTTTGCCGCAATTTTGGCAGTTGTTCTTAACTATAAAGAGAAATTTACGATTAAAAAAATCGATCTCTGGACAAAAGTCTTTTTAGCATTTATCCCTATCGGTGCAGTGGGCTTTATTTTCTCTCATCAAATCAAAGAGCTTTTTAGTGTAAATGTCGTAGCTACAATGTTCATTATAGGTGGGATTATTTTCTTAGTAGTTGAGAAATTCTATATTCCCAAAGAGACACACTTGATAGATGATGTTGAACAGGTACCTCTTAAAAAAGCAATGTGGATAGGGATTGCACAAGTATTTGCTCTGATTCCAGGGACAAGCCGTGCAGGTTCTACGATCATAGGTGCATTACTTGTAGGACTTAGCCGTAAAGCTTCAGCAGAGTTCAGCTTTTTACTTGCATTTCCTGTTATGAGTGCCGTAACTTTTTACGATCTGCTCAAACACTACCACGAATTTTCATCTGCAAATCTGGAAGTTTTAGCTGTTGGATTTGTTGTTTCGTTCCTTGTAGCATATCTGACAATAAAACTCTTTTTAAAGTTTTTAGAACGTTTTACTTTCGTAGCATTTGGAGTTTACAGAATTATATTCGGGGTAATTCTACTACTTTGGAACTAAATTTGCTTATCCTTTAACATACATTTGTTAAAGGATATATGATGCAAACAATAAGCAGATATAACACCCAACTACATTTGTTATTAATCAAAGTAGAAAACGTTTTTTATAAAATTAGTCAAAAAATTTTATAGGTTTTGTAAAACCACACGAGCGAGTTTCAACGCTTTTGAGCGGTGAGACAGCTCTTTTTTTACTTCATCATTCAATTCACCCAAAGTCTTATCAAACCCTTGAGGTATAAACATCGGATCGTATCCAAAACCACCTTCGCCTCTTGCTTGCGTTAAAGCAGTTCCATACATCCAGCCATGTACTGTTTTTTCTTTGTCTTTAGTTACGATCGCAATAGCTGCCGTATAGTGTGCAGGAGAAAATTCAGCACCTTTAGCTTTAATGTCATCAATAAGTTTATACAAATTGTCTTTATCATTTGCATTTTCACCTGCATATCTTGCACTGTAAATGCCCGGAGCACCATCAAGAACATCTACACTAATACCGCTATCATCTGCTATTACAACAACATCTTCATCATTTAATGCTTTATAAACTGCTCTTGCTTTAATAAGGGCATTTTCTTTAAAAGTAGCACCATCTTCTACAATCTCAAACGGTTCAATCAGATCGGTATAAGGAACAACCTCATAGTCTTTACATAACTCTTTTATCTCTCTTACTTTTCCCTTATTGGATGTTGCTAGCACTAGTTTCAAATTTTTTTCCTCATATTTATAATTAATAACTATAATTGCAGAATTATACTATAAAGAGGACTCATGAATGTTTAAAAAAGTTTTACCGCTCTCATCAATCTTGTTTTTAAGATTTCTAGGATTATTTTTAGTTCTTCCCGTACTATCTGTTTATGCACTTGATTTAGAAGGTGCTACACCGTTTTTAGTTGGTGTAATTGTTGGTGGATACGCTTTAACACAGGCAATTTTCCAAGTTCCGTTTGGTTCTATGAGTGACAAGATAGGTAGAAAACCGACTATTTTATTCGGTCTTATAATCTTTTTAATCGGTTCACTTATCTGTGCTTTTTCTACTGATATATACATGTTAATGCTTGGACGTTTCTTACAAGGTGCAGGAGCTATCGGTGCTGTTGTAACAGCTATGATTGCTGACCTTGTAGAGGAAAAAACTCGTGGTCATGCGATGGCTATCATGGGTGGATTTATCGCTATGAGTTTTGCTGCTGCTATGGCTTTAGGACCAGTTCTAGCTGCAAGCTTCGGAATCGATACAATCTTCTTCATCACTGCCGTTTTAGCAGTAGTATCTATTGTTATTCTTTTTACAAAAGTTCCTACACCACCGAAAATCAAGCATATCTATCATAAAGATGCAAAAACATCTGACATCATAAAAGATCCAAACCTTCTTGGTATGATCATCATCAATGCTATGCAAAAAGGTTTAATGACTGCTGCATTTGTTATTATCCCTGTATTTTTAACAAAACCGGAATACGGCTTTAACTGGGAAAAAAGTGAGCTTTGGATGGTGTATGTTCCGGCAATGATCGCAGGTATTTTAGCAATGGGACCTGCTGCAGTTTTCGGTGAAAAAAGAAATATCCCAAAACAGATCTTTATGATCAGTATTATCCTTTTTTCTGCATCTTTTTTAATGATGGGACTTACATCTTCAAGTGCAGTATTTGTAACAGCAGTTATTCTGTTCTTTATAGCATTTAATATGATGGAACCGTTAGTGCAATCTATGATCTCTAAATTTGCGAAAGTACATCAAAAAGGTGCTGCACTTGGTATTTCAAATTCTGCTGCATATTTTATGACATTTATCGGCGGTACATTTGCAGGACTTTACTTAGATGTGAGTTCTCGCGAAACACTTGGACTTACTATTGGTGTAATCGGTCTAATATGGTTAGGGTTTACTGCAATTAAAATGAAAAACCCGATAAAATATTCTCACTTAATTACACCGGAAGATGAAATCGATTTTGATAAACTAAAAGCACTTGAAAGTGAACATATTGCTGAATGGTTCATTAACGAAACAGAAAAAGTAGTCGTTGTGAAATATCACCAAGAACAACTCAGTGAAGATGATTTAAAAGCAAAAATATCAAATAACTAAATAACAAAGGATCAAGATGCCCAATGTATCATCATTAACTAAAATTCAATATGCCAATATTATCTCTCTTGCAATTTTTACCGTTGCACTGGTTATAGAGATTTACCATTACGGCTTTGACATACTGCGTGTTGTAAATATTGCAAACTTTGCTCTAGCATGGTTTATGTTTATAAACATTAGAAAAGTTCAATCAAATATTGGTCTTTTCAACCGAGCAATGTCAGATACCGAATCTGGAATATTAAACCAAAAAATTGAAAATTATAATGATGGTGGGGAACTTGAGGAGTTACGTAAAAAGTTTAACTCTCTTTCTACTCAACTAAACCTGTTTGTAACATCTGTATCTGCATCTATCACCCAGGCAAGTTCAAAATCATCGTATCCACAAATAGATGAACAAAACTTCAAAGGACAATTCCTAGAAAATGTAACTATTACAAATCAAGCAATTGCAAATATGGAAACTGATACTACTCAAATAGAAAATTCTGAACTCAACGCCCATATTTCAAATATAGGGCAAGGGGTTGTTGGTGAACTAATTCTGCTTCAAGGTGATTTATCAAAATCACTTCAAAGTCTTGAAAAAATTGTAGAAGTTAGTA
Source organism: Sulfurimonas sp. C5 (assembly GCF_029872055.1). Taxonomy (NCBI): domain Bacteria; kingdom Pseudomonadati; phylum Campylobacterota; class Epsilonproteobacteria; order Campylobacterales; family Sulfurimonadaceae; genus Sulfurimonas; species Sulfurimonas sp. C5. The sequence goes on along the minus strand of NZ_JARXNQ010000002.1, from coordinate 105,287 downwards.
AGCTTACAGAAGACTCTGTTGAAGCTAGTAATACAGCCATCAATGATGTAAGTAATAATCTTCACAGCCTGATACAAGGTGTTCATGAGTCATCAGAAAAAATAAATGAACTCAATCAAAAAACATCAGACATCAACTCAGTGGTTGATCTTATTAAAGATATCGCAGAACAAACAAATCTACTCGCACTCAATGCTGCAATTGAAGCTGCGCGTGCTGGTGAGCATGGCCGCGGTTTTGCAGTTGTCGCCGATGAAGTACGACAACTTGCAGAACGTACACAAAAAGCTACAAGTGAAATATCTATCTCTATTCAAACATTCCAACAAGATGCCTCAGGCCTTCAAGAAGGTTCAGCGTCTATGATAGAAACAACAAAGGTATCAAGTGAAACTATCGATAACTTTACCTCTATCCTTAACGGCTTTAAAGATGATGCAAAGACTGCTTCCACATATGCTTCCAACTTGGAGAGTATGGTTTATGTTATCCTGGCAAAAATAGATCACACAATCTACAAATCAAACGCTTATTCTTCTGTATTTAGAAGAGAAAGAAAAGCAGAATTCCCTTCACCGACATCTTGCTCACTTGGCAAATGGTACCATGGATTTGCACAAGAAAAATTCGGTCATACTGATTCATATCGTGCTATTGATGTCCCTCATAAAGAAATTCACCGCTTGGTAGATAAGAACATATCGTATGTATATCCTGAAAACAAAGTACTTGAAAATAAAGAAGAAGTAATTGAGAATTTTAAAAATATAGAAAAAAACAGTGCAGAACTCTATACACTAATGGAAGATATGCTCGATAAAAATCTTCAAAAATAATTTTTGTTATTAAGCAGAGCCTTTGCGTGCTCTGCCTATCCTCGATGTAAATGATCTAAAAGTCCAAATAACTCTGTTGAAGCACCTTCAACCTCTTCAAACAATTGTTTTATTCTTTCACTATCTATATCTTTAGCTTTTAATAGATTCAAGACTTCTTGAATATTTTGATGAAGTTCGCGATGCGGTTTATCTATGTTCGAAAAATTTTTCATACCTGCAAATGCTTTTTTACCTTCACCAACATACCATTTCCCCAAATTACACATAGTATGGTCATCAACTATTACATCTTTTTTTTGTTGAAAAATTGCATCATAGCCACTATTTTTAAAGATAATATGATCAAGTTTCATTGAACTAAGAACCAATTCTTGTTCAACTATGCTACTTTCATCTTTAATGGTTTTTGAGTTTTCTATCAGTTTAGCTAATACATCTTTAAAGTCGTCAAGTTTTGCCTGTGAAAAATTTGCATACTCTTGAATTTTTTCACTATTTTCTTCCATAGTAATACTATTTTGTTTTAAAATATTAATGTTTACTTCCACTTCTGCTGTGGCTTTTTGTGTACGTTCAGCTAACTTTCTTACTTCGTCTGCAACAACTGCAAAACCACGTCCATGTTCACCTGCACGAGCAGCTTCAATTGCAGCATTGAGTGCCAGTAAGTTTGTTTGATCAGAGATATCCTTAATCAATGAAGTAACATCAGAAATCTCATTTACATTGGAGCTTAACTGTTCTGAAGACTCTCTTGTATGTCCAATCATCTCTGTGATATTTGCTATTGTATCGATCACTTCACCCGTTGTAGATGTAACTTCAGCAATTACTTCCGAATTGTCATCATTAAGAACATTTAATTCTTTGATTGCACCCACATTGTTCTGTAAACTTGTTCGTAAATTATTTGAATTATCAACAGAACCTTTAATCATTTTATGGGCCAGATCGACATTGAGCTGACTTTTATCCATCAGTTCTAAAACTTCTTGTGCCTTATTATCGGCTTCTTTTGCTTTCATTTGTGCTTCTTCTGCAAGTTTTTCAACTTTATCAATGAAAGCATTGAAACTTTTACTTGCATGTCCAAGCTCATCATTGCTATTTACAGGTAACCGTTTTGAAAAGTCAGCATCACCCTGTGCTAATTCACTTGCCACAGCATCTAAGTGTTTTATAGGTTCTGTAACATATTTTTTAATTATAACTATTAAAAAGAGAAGAATTAAAACGTCAATGATTAAAATGATATATACTTGTCTCAGTAAAGAATCTTTAGATTGTGAAATCACTTTATTTACATTTGCGATATTATCACCTATTAAAGCATATGCAACAGTATTGCCTGAAAAATCTTTTATCGGCTTTGATGTTACGAAGTAATTTTTGGTAATTATATACGGCTCATCTGTAGTGAAATTAACATTTTGAAGATCTGCGAGATACGCCGGGTCTATATTTCTCTCTTTGACGGCAAGTGTGTAATCTCCAACTTTTTTCGCATCTTTTAAAGAGCTTGCTACTGAGAGATACTCATTTTTCATCACTATTGCTATATCGTAACCGTAATTTTTCTTGGCAGAACGTACAATAGAGTTTAAACCTTGCATAAATTCTACTGAACCTAAATATTTTCCATCTTTCATAATTGGAGACAAGCCACGGAGTATAAGTCCTGCACGCCCTAGTTCTATGGCTACAAGAGGCTCTTTATTTGCTTTAATACTCTTGATTGTTTCTCTGAAACCACTTAAATCATCGCCATATTTTTGCACTTTCCATGAGCGTAAAAAACTGTGTAGATTTGCATCATGGATATGCACTTTAATATTTTTATATTTTGTATTTTTTTTAAACTCTTTAGAAAAATCTTCTAAACCTTTGATAGCTATTTTTCTATCGTTACTTTCTAAAGCTTTCACAACACTATAATTTTGAGAGATATTTATAGCGTTGGTAATCCCAATATCTTGTTTTGTCTCAAGTGCCTCATCAAAAAGAGTTGTCAATGTTGTTGATTCGTTACTATATATATCTTTTTCTAAGTCTTCCATAGAATAAAAAACATTCACAACGATAATTACAGTACCGATAAACATAGAAAGAATAAGAGGGATATGTATTTTTTTACTGATCGATAATGATTTGATATTAATCACAATAAGTCCTTATACTGTATTTGAATAGGGGGGCACAGTATACATTGATAGTGTAAAATGAAAGTAAAATAATGGAATAAAGTAGAGAAGAGTAGAGAAAATTTTCTCTACTCTATATAATTGAAGAACCTATTTTTTAGGTACGATGTACATATTGTAGTAGCGACCTTCGAATTTCGGTGGTTTTTCCATAGTTGAAATATCTTCGATCATCGGCCATACGTGTTCTAAAACTTCTTTCGCAGCTTCAGGGTGAGCCATCTCACGACCTTTTAGGAATACTCTGAATTTTACATGATATCCTTTTTCTAAAAACTCGCGAGCGTGTTTTACTTTATAAGCTACATCATTCTCGGCAATTTTTACAGACAGTTTAATCTCTTTCACAACGATTTTTGTTTGATTTTTACGCTGTTCCTTGAGTTTTTTCTCTTCTTGGTATTTGAATTTACCATAATCCATAATTTTAGCAACTGGTGGTTTTGCTTGAGGAGCGATTAGAACTAAATCTAATCCTAACTCGTTTGCTTTTTCCATTGCTTCATCTGTAGAGATAATCCCTAAAGATTCTCCACCATCTAAATTACATCTTACTTCAGGAACGCGAATATCGTCGTTCATTATGACACGATCTGTCTTTTTACTCAAAAATTTACCTCATTTATTTTAGTTTGAATTAGTTTAAGGAACTCTTCCTCACTCAGGCTGTACTGCTCTCTACTACGTCTATCACGGATAGAAACCGTTTTGTTTTCTATCTCTTCGTCACCGATAACTACGATCATAGGTACACGTGTTTTCTCTGCAGTTCTGATTCTTTTATTTAAAGAATCGTTCTTTGCATATATCTCACTATCGGCATTTATATCGATAAGTTTATCTGATAAAACCTTAGCGTAATCTTTATGTGTCTCTGCTACAGGAACGATAGCAACCTGTGTCGGAGCCACAAACATTGGGAATTCACCGGCATAATGTTCTGTTAAAATACCAATAAATCTCTCAAACGATCCAAGAATTGCACGGTGGATCATAACAGGTTGGATTTTCTCATTTCCTTCACCGTTATACTCTAACTCAAATCTCTCTGGAAGATTGAAGTCAAGTTGTACAGTTCCACACTGCCACTCACGTCCAATTGCATCTGTAATCTTGATATCGATCTTCGGTCCATAGAACGCACCGCCACCTTCATCAATTGAATATGGAAGATTATTTTTCTCCATAGCCTTTTTCAGAGCATTTTCCGCAGTTTCCCAAACAGCATCATCACCAACTGCTTTATCTGGTTTTGTCGAGATCATCATTTTATAGTCAAATTCAAAAGTTGTCATGATTTTGTCAACAAAATCAACCACTTCAATAATTTGCTCTTCAATCTGATCAGATGTACAGAAGATGTGTGCATCATCTTGTGTAAACTCACGTACACGGAAAAGTCCGTGAAGTGCTCCTGTCATTTCGTGACGGTGAACTACACCGTACTCAAAAAACTTCAGTGGAAGATCACGGTAAGAGTGAAGATCCTCTTCATACACTTTAATGTGACCAACACAGTTCATAGGTTTTACACCAAACTCGATTTCATCAATATTAGTGAAATACATGTTTTCACCATAGTTTTGGTAGTGTCCAGATGTCATCCAAAGATCAGATCTTAACATCTCAGGACCGCGAACCGGCTCGTAACCACGTTTACGGTGAGCTTTAAACAGAAGTGATTCTAATCTTGCACGAAGACGACCACCTGCCGGTAACCAGATAGGAAAACCAGCTCCAACTTCTTCACGGAAAGTAAATAGCTTCATCTCATTACCAAGTTTACGGTGGTCACGTTTTTCCGCTTCTGCCATCATATCAAGATACGCTTTTAGCTCCTCTTTAGTTGCAAAAGCTATACCGTAGATACGAGTAAGCATCTCGTTTTTTGAATCTCCGCCAAGATACGCACCAGAAATTTTTGTAAGTTTAAAATTTCTGATAAGTCCGATATTCGGTAAGTGAGGTCCACGACAAAGGTCCTCAAATTCACCTTGTTTATAGATAGAAACCTCGTCACTTGGGATCATATCAAGAACTGCCTGTTTTAAGTGATCGTTCTCAAATTTCTTACGTGCTTCATCTTTTGTAATCGAATATTTTTCAATTGCATATTTTTTCTTTGCAAAAGAAAGCATTTGCTTTTCAATTGTTTTTAGATCAGCTTCACCAATCTCAGCAGATGTTTTAAAGTCATAGTAAAAACCTTCATTTACAGTCGGCCCTACATAAAACTCAGCATCTGGATAAAGTGATTTAATCGCTTGTGCCATTAAGTGAGCCGTTGAGTGGCGAAGCACCTCTAAAGATGCTTCAGAGTTGTCTAATTCAATCTCTTCTCCACTTACACCGCGCTCCTCGGCAGTTACTAAATCTAAAATTTCATCATTGTGTTTAATTGCTATTGCACTCAAATCTTATCCCTATAATTCAGTTTTTAATACAGCACCGTTTGATGCATTTGATACTAACAGCTGATATCTTTTTAGCCATTTTGATTTTACTTCATTTTTATATGGTTTAAAATGAAGTCTTCTTTGCTCTAAAATTTCATAATCTACATTTAATTGTAATTTATGTGTATCTACGTCGATCTCGATTTCATCACCGTCTTCAATTAAAGCGATTAAACCACCTTCAGCAGCTTCTGGAGAAACGTGACCTATTGAAGCACCGCGAGTAGCTCCTGAGAATCTTCCGTCTGTAATTAACGCAACGCTCTCACCAAGTCCCATACCCATAATAAGTGAAGTAGGTGCCAGCATCTCTTGCATACCCGGTCCACCTTTTGGTCCCTCGTAACGGATAACTACAACATCACCCGCTTTTACTTTTTTATTCATAATCCCCATAATCGCTTCAGGTTGTGAGTTAAAACAGATAGCTTTCCCTTTAAACTGACGCATACTTGGTGCAATTCCTGCAGTTTTAACAACAGCACCCTCTTCTGCCAAGTTACCAAATAAAATCGATAAACCACCTACTTGAGAGTAAGCATTTTCATTTGTATGGATTACTGAAGTATCTTTAATCTCCGCATCTGCGATTCTTTCACCAAGAGTTTCACCAGTTACAGTCGGATTATCAAGGAATAAAAGATCATCACCACGACGACTTACTTCTTTTATAACCGCATTAACACCACCTGCACGGTTAATATCATCCATATGTACAGTAGAAAGTGAAGGTGAAATTTTTGCAATGTGTGCAACTTTTTGAGAGATCTCATTAATCTTCGTAATGTCAAACTCAACTTCTGCTTCTTTTGCGATCGCTAAAAGGTGAAGAACCGTATTTGAACTTCCACCCATTGCCATATCTACAACAAATGCATTATGAATCGCTTTTTCATTCAATACATTTCTTAAATTGTATTTCGGATCATTTGCTTTAGCCATCTCAACAACACGTTTAGCAGCTTTTTTAACAAGCTCGATTCTCTCAGGTGTCATTGCTAAAATAGTTCCATTCCCAGGGAGTGCAATCCCCATAGCTTCAGATAATGTGTTCATAGAGTTTGCAGTAAACATACCTGAACAGCTTCCACCAGACGGACATGCTTCACATTCGATCTCATAAAGCTCTTCTTCTGTCATTTTACCGTCATTGAATTTTCCAACCGCTTCAAATGCTGTAGCTAAATCGATAGGTGTACCATCTTTTTTATGACCAGCCGGCATTGGACCACCTGAAACAAATACAGTTGGAACGTTTACACGAAGAGCGCCCATAATCATACCCGGAACAATTTTGTCACAGTTAGGGATACAGATCATCGCATCCAGTTTATGTGCATTCATAACAGTCTCTATTGAATCTGCAATTAACTCACGTGACGGAAGCGAATAAAGCATACCGTCATGCCCCATCGCAATACCGTCATCAACACCGATGGTGTTAAATTCAAAAGGAACACCACCAGCTTCACGTATAGCCTCTTTTACAATGCGGCCATACTCTTGTAAGAAGAAGTGTCCTGGAATAATATCTATAAAACTGTTCGCAACTCCGATAAACGGTTTATCGAAATCCTCATCTTTTAAACCCGTTGCACGTAGTAGTGAACGGTGTGGGGCCTTATCAAAGCCCTTTTTGATAGTATCACTTCTCATAAAAATCCTATATATATAGTTTATCTAAATGGGATTATAGCATCTTTTTGCAATTTTTTTAAATTTTTTACCAAAAACTCTTTACAAATAAAAAAAAAGAAGATATAATTCCACTCCACTAAACAAAGAGTGGGTAAACAAATGCGGGAATAGCTCAGTGGTAGAGCACAACCTTGCCAAGGTTGGGGTCGCGAGTTCGAACCTCGTTTCCCGCTCCATTTAAGATTGTTAAACTGTGAATGCACTCACGATGCCCGGGTGGCGAAATTGGTAGACGCAGGGGACTTAAAATCCCCCGGTAGCAATACTGTGCCGGTTCGAGTCCGGCCCCGGGCACCATTGATGATAACTGAAACTGGTGCCATCGCCAAGTGGTAAGGCCGCAGCCTGCAAAGCTGCTATCCCCAGTTCGAATCTGGGTGGCACCTCCAGTTAAATAATCAAAACTTTCAAACAAACGTGGATCTTTGGCTGAGTTGGTCGAAAGCACCGGTCTTGAAAACCGGCGAGGGTCATACCTCCCTGGGTTCGAATCCCAGAGGGTCCACCATCATATAAACATTCCGGATTAGCTCAGCGGTAGAGTAGGTGACTGTTAATCACTTGGCCACTGGTTCGAATCCAGTATCCGGAGCCACACTTCTTAAAAATCCTTTTTTAAACTTACAAACAATTATTAACTAATACACATATATGTTTATATTGTCTCAAACTTTCTCTAAACTATTTGCTATAATATTCTCAAGAGGTATCTAAAATGTTAAAAAAATTAATTATTGCCATTATTGCACTTGTTGCATTAGGTGGTTTAATCTACAAAGCACTTAACCCCTCTCATTATAAACATCCACTACATAACAGTAGATAATACAATATAAGTAAAGTATTTAGAGCCTGTTATTACTAAGGAGATTTAGGTGATAGTAAAAAAGATGAAACAGCTTATCAAGTATGCTATTGAACTTGATATAGATTATATTGAAACTTTTCTTGGATATGAAGGTGATAATGTTTTAAAAATAATAACTACTAACAAAGAGACATTAGAGGCTATGGAAAAATTTCTAGACAATATAGAACTCGAATATAAAGTAGATTTTGACATTTCAGCAGGTCCTACAGGTGGACATGTATTATATGTTGGAGTAGAAGATCCCAGTTTATTTAAAATGAAAAAAAATTAAACTTTAGCACTCCTATTCTATTTGGATATAATAGTCATAACAGCACTTGGAAAAAACAAATGATATATATTATTTTTATTTTAATTTTTTTAATCTTTTTTCTTTATTTCAGATTTCGTAAGCAAGAACAAAAACTTATTGAAGCTAAAGAGAAGTATGAATCTATCGTTGAAGATTTGGGAGAAAACTTTTTTGCATATCGTATGGATGCAGATTTAAAGTTTGTCTATTTTAGTAAAAATATGGAAAACATACTCGGTGTTGCTCCGAAAGATGTTTTAGGAAAAACTTTTGACGGAATGTTAGAGTGGACAGGTGACTCTATAGAAGTAGGTGAAAAGAGTCTCGAAGCCTATTATACAGGGCAACAACATAGCGATCTAACTATGATGTCTTTTATCCATCCCATCAGTGGAGACGAGAGATTTATCAGAGTAGCGGATCATGCCGTTCATGACAGTTCAGGTAAGTTACTATGGATAGAAGGGATTCTTGAGGATATTACCCAAAGAGTAAATGCAGAAAAAGCACTTCATCAAAAAAAACTGGAACTTGAAAAACTTGCTACTACAGACATTTTAACAGGTGTTTACAATCGCTATTCAATTATGAAACATATTGAAGAGGAGATTCAGCGTATAAAACGTAAAGAAGAATCTGTATCGCTTATTATGTACGATTTCGATCATTTTAAATATATAAATGACAATTTCGGACATGATATGGGAGACTATGTCTTACAAGAAGCTACACAAGTTATAGGTCGAGTTATTAGAGAAATTGATACATTAGGTCGATATGGCGGTGAAGAGTTTCTTATCTTGTTACCATACTCGAATTTATCTAATGCTTTAGAAGTTGCAGAAAGAGTTAGAGAGGCCATCGCTTCTCATCACTTCGAAGGTTTAAAGCAAGTAACAATTAGTTTAGGAGTTGCTGAATACCAAGAGAATGAATCTCTCCAAAGTTTATTAAAAAGAATTGATGAGAAAATGTATCAATCAAAACACTTAGGTCGAAACTTAGTATCTTCATAAACACACATACAAAACATTTTTTCTATTACTATCTCTCTAAAATAAAGACTTCCTAAAATTTTTAGGAACTTAAAATGCTTGCTTATAAAGATATGTTAAATGGAGAAAGAATGAACAAAAATATAACAAGTTTAACAGTAAATATAGACTCATGTAATGATTTTGAATTGAACATTGAAAGACAAAACCCTCTTTCATATACAGTAACGTATCCTATTGATGCTCAAATTAATACGGTTGTATTTATAATAGCCGGTTTTGGTGCGGATGCAGATAGTGAATATATAAAAAACTTAACAACTTTTGTAGCTGAGACTTTTTCTGTTGCAGTTGTAAGTGTAACTTACCATTGTTTTTATTCTCGTCCTGCTATTGGTGCAGAGATAGGCTTTGATGATATTGATATTGTAGTTTTGGAAGACATACTAAAACAGTACCAAGTTGATTTAAATGGAATAGAGTTAACTAGAGATAATATATTAAATGCCTTAAATCAGGCTATTATACATAAAAAAGCTACAAATCAACTACAAAGAAACCATAAAGTAATTCTCCCTATGACACTAATCCCGCCTAATAACGAATACCAAAACTTTGGAATTATGCAGGCTTTAGACCATTTATATGTATTACAAGATTTAAAAAAGCGTATACCTAATTTAAGTAAAGAACTAAAAACAGTTTTTTTTGGAAGTTCACACGGAGGTTATATAGCCAATTTAATAGCTAAACTTGCTCCTAACCAAGTAGATTATGTTATAGAAAATTCAACATATGTTCAACCCCCTTTACAATATATTGTGGGTAAAGAGTCAGATATTTTTAAACCGGAGTTTATTGCAACATGGTCTGAGCATTTAGAAACAAACTGTTTTACTCAAACTGTTTGGACAACAAATAAAAATTCACCTTATTTTTTCTCTAATGACAGATATCGTATTCGAAACCTAATGGATGAAGAACATCTGCAAATAATGAGTGATCATAGTGAAAATAAAACACACTATATATCCTATCATTCCAAATATGATGGCTTAGTTAACGTTGAAGAAAAAATTGCATACTGTAAGCTGTTATCAGAAAAAGAGTTTCCAGTTAAATTACATCTAATAGAAAACAAAGATCAAATTGATGGGAAATTCATTAAAAATTTAGACCATGCAATGGGTATGTCAATTAAAGAACTAATCAAAAAAGAATTACCTGCTATTTTAAATGAGTCTATCGAGCTGAAAAAAAACAGTGAAGAAAAGATAGTATATCCTTGCGATTCTCAAGAATATAGCATCATTATCAATGATGACGCAATTACATGTACATGCCAATAAGTCACCATAAATAAGCTATTCCATGTTTATATAATAAGTTTATCAATCACTTTAATGATGTATTTAAATCTGTACTAGAAAAACTCAAAAGTGGTGGATATGTTGCATTTCCATCTCTACAATATATGGTCTTACCAACTGTTGTTTGACCAACAGGAGCAAAAACACCCGTTCCACAGCCAGTTAAATCAATCGAAGTTATTTGCACAGGAATTGTAACATACTTCAACAAAGATAAATTTTTGATAGATCCATAAGGTGTAGATGCATACATTCCAGGAAAAGCACTACGATTAACAGTATTGACAAAACTTTCAACTACTTTATTGCTTGCTGCTTCTTGAATACCTACCATTTTAGGAAGGACAACAGCAGACAATATACCCATAATAATTATTACAAAGATTAATTCAATTAAACTAAAAGCACTACGTTTCATAATGTACCCTTTTTTTGTTTTTTAACTCAACTGTGTATGACAACTCAGTGATGATGTTCCATATTCAATATCTCTTCTACTCCTGCATCTGAAAGATGTTCAAGTTCTAAAATTTCACCTGTTGCTCTTAAGGTAATTCCTGCAAGTTCATGATTTGCATTCAATACTACATGTTCATCCTCTATACTCTCAACAACCCAAGCAATCTCTTCATCTTCACCCTCGAGTTCCATTCCTACGGCTAAATCTTCAGGTAAATCTTGACGTAATTCTTTTACAACTAAAGACTCATCGTACTCGCCAAATGCTTCCGAAGGAGCTAATATAATATCAAAAGTATCATTGATTGTTTTGCCTTCAAGCTCATCTTCCAGTTTTTGAAATATTTGCTTATAAGCCCCGTGAAGATACATAAGTTCATCACTTTCATCTATAAGATTACCTTTTTCATCTTCTAGTTTTAGAGAGATAGATACAAGTGTATTTTTTGTGATTTTTTCCATATTTACTTCTTTTTACTAAATTCTAGTTGCCAATTCTTTTTTATATTCATCTATATTAAAATCTTTCATATGTGATGAACCACTCTCAACTGCTGCTTCTGCCACTGCAGCTGAGACTTCAACTACAAGACGCTTGTCAAACGGTGAAGGGATAATATACTCTTTACCGTATTTTAGCTTGCGTCCGTGGATTTCATGTAGATACTCAGGTATCTCTTGTTTTGCCAACTCTGCAAGTGCCTTAGAGGCTGCAAGTTTCATCTGAGTATTGATTTTTCTCGCACGAACATCCATAGCCCCTCTAAAGATAAACGGGAATCCTAAAACGTTATTTACCTGATTAGGATAATCACTTCTTCCCGTTGCTACGATCGCATCTGGACGAGCTGCTCTTGTGTCTTCAGGAAAAATTTCCGGGGTCGGGTTTGCAAGAGTAAAGATGATAGGATTCTCACACATCTTTTTTACATCTTCAATCTGGAAAGTTCCCGGACGTGAAAGACCTACAATAACATCAGAGTTTTCAAAGATCTCATCATGCGTCATATAATCTTGTGTTGCAAATTCACGCTTAAAATCATTAAGATCGCTTCGCCCTTTATGTACTAAACCTTTAGAATCCATCATTAAAATATTTTTTACACCGATTTCACGGTAAAGTCTTGCACAAGAGATCGCAGCAGCCCCTGCACCCACAACGACAATTTTTAGTTTTGTAATATCTTTATTTGCAATCTCACACGCATTCATAATCGCTGCCGTAGAGATTACAGCCGTACCATGTTGATCATCATGCATTACAGGGATATCAAGCTCATCAACCAAACGGCGTTCAATCTCAAAACACTCAGGAGCTTTAATATCTTCAAGATTAATCCCTCCAAATGTTGGTGCTATTGCAGATACTACAGAACAAAATCTATCGATACTTTTCGTATCTACCTCAATGTCATACGCATCAAGTCCAGAGAATTTTTTAAACAGTACCCCTTTGCCTTCCATAACAGGTTTAGAAGCAAGTGCACCTATATCACCTAATCCTAGTACTGCAGTACCGTTTGAAATAACACCAACAAGGTTACTTTTTGCAGTATATTTATAAGCGTTGTCCGGATCTTTTTCGATCTCTAAACAAGGTATAGCAACACCTGGAGTATATGCTAAAGAAAGATCTTTTTGTGTCGCTACACTCTTTGTAATCTCAGTTGCCAATTTGCCCGGTTTTGGAAACTGATGATACTCTAATGCTTCTTTTTCAATCGCTTTTTTACCCATTATTTTCCCTTTTTGTGATGATCTCCAACCACTCTTTCATCTTTTTCTCATATCCTATATCTTTAAGCTCCACAAAATGCTGCGGATACTCTAAATATTGTTGCTCAACATAACCACCGAAGTCGTGTGGATAGAGATAATTTGAGTTATTTTGTTGAATATTCTTTGGTATATTCATAATATTACCATTTTTTACACTGTTAAGCGCTTGATTGATAGCCATATATGCAGAATTTGATTTTGGAGAGGCACAAAGGTAGATAACCGCTTGGGCTAAAATGATTCTCGCTTCTGGGTATCCAATCTTACTCACCGATGTTAAACATGAAGTTGTCAGAGTAAGTGCCTGAGGATTTGCATTACCCACATCCTCACTTGCAAGTATCACTAAACGTCGTGCTATAAAGTCGGCACTCTCTCCCCCGTCAATCAAACGTGCAAGATAATAAATAGCAGCATCCGCATCACTTCCGCGAATCGATTTAATAAGTGCAGAAGCAAGATCGTAATGCACGCCCGCCTCAGAACTTCCAGCCTGCAGTGCATTTGGGCGTAAAGATTTAAGTATTTGAACTGTAATCTCAGTCGAAATATTTGCAGAGAACTCAAGCAGTTTCAACATCGCTCTGGCATCTCCCCCAGAACTTGCGATCAAGTACTCTTTTGCATCTTCATCAAGAGAAAGTTCATATTTCTCGATTACTTTTGCCAAAAGTTTTTCTAATGCCTCATTCGTTATCGCTTTGATCTCAAAAAGCATAGATCGTGAACGAATTGCAGAGGTTAAAGAGTAAAAAGGATTTTCAGTTGAAGCACCAATGATAAGCGCTTCATTTTTTTCCATAATAGGTAAAAGTACCTCTTGCTGATTTTTGGAAAGACGATGTACCTCATCAATAAAGATTAACGGTTTTTGGAGGGCATTTTTGTATTGGTTGAAAATTTTTCGCAATTCTTCGATCTTAAGCGAAGTTGCATTGAGTTCGTAAAAAGGTCGATCCATTACATCTGCGATCACTCGTGAAAGCGATGTTTTACCACACCCTGCAGGACCATAGAAAAAACTATGTCCCAGAGCGTTCTGTTCACAAAGAATTCTCAAAGGCGAGTTTGTACCTGTAAGATGTTCCTGACCTACTATCTCATTAAAAGTTTTAGGGCGCAGTAAATAAGCAAAATCCAATTTTACTGTCTCTCTTTTTGTTTTTTAGATTCCTCTTTTAAAAACTTGTGTAGTGCCGAGTATTCACTACGTGTTAAAAATCTTGTCTTTCCAGTAGGTAGGTTATTGAGCTCTATCTCTGCAAAGCTAAGACGTTTCAGATCTACGATATCAGCTCCAAAATGCGCAAAAAACCTACGAAGTTCACGGTTTTTTCCTTCAGAGATTGCTACTTTTAAGATCGAATAATTCGGCTGATTTTTTTGAATTTTATATCCCAAGAAAGGCTTGAATTCCATCGATTTGATTTTCGAGTGTGAATGTGCCCCTGCCGTTGCATCTTCCAAGTAGAGACCATCAAGCATTGCAGCTTCCATCTCCTCAGTCACAGGTCCTTGAATTTTGATCTTGTAAATTCTCTCTAGATCAGACTCCATCAAAGCTGTCGCAATATGTGAAGCATCTGTTAAAAGAAGTAAACCTTCACTTGCAAAGTCAAGGCGCCCTACAGGGATATAATGACGAAATTCTTTTCCAAGAGTATCGTAGATTGTACGGCGTCCTTTTGGATCAGACTTTGTTACTAACTCCCCTTTTGGCTTGTTATAAACAATAACAGTATATTTACTAGATGGACTTACCTGCTTACCGCTTACATAAACAACATCACGCCCCTCTTCTACTTGTGTAGCAGGATTTGTTTCAATCTCGCCGTTAATACGCACATAACCGTCTTGAATAGCACGATCGGCTTCACGACGAGAATAGGTCGAATAGTGCGCAATATATTTATTTAATCTCATTGCCATTAAGAGATCCCTTTTTCTATCAGTTTATGGATGTGTAACACACCCTTAATTTTCTTATCTTTATCTGTGATAACCAACAGTTGAATTTTTTTCTCTTCAATCAGCACAAGCGCATCGGATGCCAAAAGTTCTTCATCATCAATGCTCATCGGATTTTGTGTAGCATATTTCATCACGTTCTCTTCAAGTGAAAACTCTTCGCTAAGCAGTGCACGACGTACGTCACCGTCACTCATAAGCCCTAAAAGACGGTTCTCTTCATCTGCAATTAAAACAGTTCCAAGACGCCCTTCGCTGATACTGAGTATTGCATCTTTCACTTTTGCATCTTTATGAAGAATTGGAAGATTTTTTGTCTGCATCAGGTTTTTTACTTTTACAAACAGTTTTTTTCCTAATGCTCCACCAGGATGAAACGAAGCAAAGTCACTCGTTTGGAAATCTCTTGCTTTCATCAAACACACTGCCAGTGCATCTCCAAGAGCCAAAGTCAGTGTCGTAGAACTTGTAGGAGCCGTATTTAACGGACATGCTTCTTTTTCTATTTCTACTTTGATTACAAGATCACTATAACTTCCAAGCGTTGAATTTTCATTTCTTGTCATACCGATAAGCGGTACTTCAAATCTTTTAATATGAGGCAAGATTGAGCTTAACTCTTCACTCTCACCACTATAGCTGATCGCAAGTACTACGTCATTAGCTGAGATCATTCCAAGATCACCATGAAGTGCTTCTGTAGGATGAAGAAAAAAGCTCGGTGTACCCGTTGAGGCAAACGTTGCAGCCATCTTTGCACCGATGAGCCCGCTTTTGCCTACACCCGTTACAATAAGTTTCCCTTTACATCCAAGGATCAGCTCTACCGCTTTGTCAAAAACATCGTCAACGTTTTGTGCAGCTTTGAGTAATGCTTCGGCTTCAATATTTAATGTTTCTTGTGCAATTGTTTTATAATTCATAGTAGTAATTATATCTCTTTTTATCTTGATAAGATATAATACAAATTATGAAGATAAAAAAGGGGCTTGTATGAGGTCTGTTATTGGTAAATATTTAGATAGTATCGACACTTTAAAACTAGAAGAGAGACTTCTTTGCTATAACACTTTAATTTTGGCAGAGCAAGGATCGGGAAAAACAAATTTAGCATGTAAAATTAGAAATTTTGTAATTGATAAAGGTGTACCGACTTTATACCTTGACTTTGATGATTCACATGAAGATAACATTGAACTCAGATATAAAGACGAGCACTTCAACTACATCAGATTTGAAGAGAGTGAAGAGTTTGATGCAGCTTTCGAAGAACTTGTAGCACAAAACAAACATATCTATATGGCAGTAAATCCAAAATACTTTTCAAACAAAAGAGATGTAAAATCTAAATTGACTCAAACTATTTCAAAGAAAGAATTATTAGACAATTATTACTACTTCTTCCACGACATTGAAAATCTTAATGGTTTTTACACAAAATTTGAAGACTTTTTACTTTATATGTTAAGTTTTACAAATGTTCAAAAATACGGTTTTACATTCTTAACACAACCACATTCAACATTTGAAAATCCACATCTAAAACTCTTATTTACGTTCTTGTATTTAGGTCGTTGTTCAAACGCAAACTATTTCAATACGTCTGAGTTAAAAAACCTAAAGAAAAACAAGTTCTACTATCAATTTAGAACAGCTTATCCGACACTTCTGTTTAATGAGATCAAAAGTTCATTAGTACAAATTGATGAGTATAAACCAGAGGAATAAGATGCAAAATCTTTTTGATGAAGTTGGTTCTCTAGATCAAAGATGTTACCGTGAATTCGGTCTCAATGAAGATCTTTTAATGGAACATGCCGCAGACGGTATGGCTGACTTTGTCAAAAACAACTTCCCTGAAGAACAATCTGTTTTAATTCTCTGCGGAAGCGGTAATAACGGTGCAGACGGTCTTGCACTTTCACGTATACTGCATAAAGATTACGATGTAAAAGTAGTTGTAGTCAAAGAGCCTAAAAGTGAAATGGCACAACTGCAGTACTTACGTTGCCAAAAAATCGGTGTCAAATTTACTGATATTATCGAGCCTGCAGATATCGTTATTGACGCCATTTTAGGAACAGGTTTCTCAGGTGAACTCCCTGAGGAACTATCTACAACTATCCATATTATAAATCAATTCAAGTCTATCAAAATAGCATGTGACATCCCGAGTGCTTATCAATTTCAGGCTGATTACACTCTGACAATGGGTGCTTTAAAAACTGCAATGTTTGAAGATAAACACAAAGATTATTTAGGAGAGATCACGGTTTTAGATCTTGGTGTTTCCAGAACAATCTATGAAGTAGATTCCAATGTCAAACTACTTGATGAAAATGATTTGCAACTGCCTCATAGAGATAAGCAAAATACACATAAAGGCTCTTACGGACACCTTGCAGTTGTAAGCGGAGAAAAAACGGGAGCAAGTATTATGAGTGCAAAAGCTGCTTTTCGTTTCGGAACGGCACTTGTCACTCTTCTCAGCAACGAAAATATCAATGTTCCTTTTGAGATCATGCAATCGCACCAGCTCCCTGAAACCACTTCGGCTCTAGCTTTGGGAATGGGACTTGGAATGGAGTTTTCTCAAAGTGAACTGGAACGTTTTGTAAATAACGACTTGCCGCTCTTACTTGATGCAGATATTTTTTATCATCCACTGCTAAAAACTCTGCTGGAGAGAAAAAATGTCGTAATTACTCCACATCCTAAAGAGTTTTGCAGAATCCTTGAATGTTGCAATATCGCAGAGATAAAAGTTCAAGAGCTGCAAGAAAACAGATTTAAATATGTAAAGCTTTTTAGCGAAAAACACCCGGATGTTATCTTGGTTTTAAAAGGTGCAAATGTAATTATTTCCCGAGGTGAAGAACTTTTTGTAAACCCTCACGGGACAAACGTACTTGCCAAAGGTGGCAGCGGAGATGTTCTTGCTGGGCTAATTAGCGGGCTTTTAGCACAGGGGGATGAGCCATTACAAGCTGCAATTAACGGTTCTCTCGCACATACTGCACTTGCAAAAAGTTACAAAGGTGCTGATTTTTCACTTACGCCGATCGATTTGATCGATGGCATAGGTAAACTGTAAGAATTGTTTTGTTATAAAGTCAGCACTGAAATGGCAAGAGCTGATATAAATCATTTTCAGAGGTCAAATCCTCACTACGCTCTGAGCCTCCAAAAATGACTTATAGCAACTCTTAGATAGGTCGAAAAATTGATAAGGAAAAATAGAAATGGATAATAAACTTAAAATCGGAAAATATGAATTAAACTCTCGTCTCATTGTTGGAAGTGGAAAATACGATTCTTTTGAGATGACAAAAGAGGCAACTTTAGCATCAGGGAGTGAACTTATTACTGTTGCTGTTCGTCGTTTAAACATCACTGATCCAAATAAAGAGAACTTACGTGATACTTTTGCAGGGACAAATGTAAAATTTTTGCCAAACTCTGCGGGATGTGTAACAGCTGAAGAGGCAATCACAACTTTTAGACTTACTCGTGAAGCGACAGGAATCGATCTAATTAAATTAGAAGTTATCGGTGATACACAAAAAACTCTTTACCCTGATGTACTAGAAACTATTAAAGCATGTGAAGTGTTACACAAAGAAGGTTTTACTATTATGGCTTACACTTCAGATGATCCGATCATGGCTAAACGTCTTGAAGATGCAGGTGCTGATGCTATTATGCCACTAGCAGCGCCAATCGGTAGCGGTCTTGGTGTACAAAACCCTTACAATGTTGTATTTGTTCGTGAAGCTGTAAATGTACCGGTAATCGTTGATGCAGGTATTGGTTGTGCAAGTGATGCGGCATATGCAATGGAACTTGGTGCTGAAGCAGTACTAACAAATACTGCGATCGCTCAAGCAAAAGATCCGATTGCAATGGCTCAAGCTATGAAACATGCTGTTATCGGTGGTCGTATGAGTTATTTAGCGGGAAGAATTCCGAAAAAACCTTATGCAACTGCTTCTAGTCCAGTTGACGGACTTATTCAGTTCTAATTTGAACGAGCAAGTGCTGCAAAATCTATAGAGTCCTCTTTTTTGGACTCTTCTCTTTTTTTATCCTCTTCAAAATTACCGCTAGAGAAAAAATACTCGTTTTTCCCTTTATTTAAAATACACCCTTTAATTCCAGGCGTACAAACTACATTTAACAGTTTACAAAAACCTTTGTGGTCATGCTGACATGTCCAGCCCATAATCTATCCTTCAAATTTCTCCGAGAGATGGGACATTAGAAGAAGCTGCCCCATCCCTTCAAAAAACTTCTCTAGTCCTATTGCATTGGCTTCTAAAGATTTTTTCATAGCCGTTAAAAATACAAGCTGTGATTCTTCAGACGCCAGCATATATGTATCTATAATATACTCTAACGTAAGTGAAACTTCTTCACCGTTTACATCAAAGTCTACAGTTGAGAGAGAGTTAATTCCCTCTTGTTTTAAAATATCTTTACACTCTTTTGTTATATCCATTACAATACACCCATTAAATTTAACATTACGACAAACATCGCGATCGGAATAATATAACGTAAAAAGAAATACCACGGTTCAAATGCCCATTTTAAAAATGGTTTTAGTGCAGCTTCTACACGGCTTTTTTCAAGTACATAACCTACAAAAATTGCCATAATAAAGCCTCCTGCAGGAAGCATTATTGCTGCGGTAATATAATCTATCCAGTCAAAGAAACTTTTACCACCCCAAAATAAATACTCTTTTGTACCATCTATATTGGAAAGAATTGCGAAAATACCAAAGAACCAGAAAAACAGTCCCATTAAAACAGATGCTTTTACCCTTGAAAAAGCAAATCTATCCATAAAGTACTGTACCATCGGTTCAGTAAGTGATACTGCAGATGTCAGTCCTGCAAAAGCAAGAGCTAGGAAAAACAATACTGCAAAGATATTTCCTAATATTCCCATTTCGTAAAAAGCTGCAGGAAGAGATATGAATACCAACCCTGGCCCTTTTGCAGGTCCGGAACCATATTGATAGAGAAATGTAAAAAGCATTAATCCTGCAACGATTGCTATGGATGTATCTAAAAATACAACCCAAAAAGCAGATTTTACAATGTTTGAGCCTTTTTCCATAGAGGCAGCATAAGTCATAATGGCACCCATACCAAGACTAAGTGTAAAAAAAGCATGTCCAACGGCAATTACAAACGCTTCGGAATTGAGTTTAGACCAATCTGCAGCAAACATAAACTCTACAGCTTTTGGAAAAGCATCCAATGAAAGAGAATAAATAAACATGCCAGATAAAATGATCATAAGCGCAGGCATTAGTACAAGGTTTATTTTCTCAATACCCGCTTTAATTCCTTTAGTTAAAGTATAGGTAATAATTACAAAGGAAAGAGTATGATAAAACAGTTGAGTAAAGAAATCACTTTGCAACATAAGGTTAAATGTTGTTTCTGCTTCTTTCACATTGGCAGGAAGATACTCTAATGATGTTATTATATAGTTAAAGATCCAACCTATCACTACAGAATAAAATATCATTATTAATAATCCGGCCATTGCCTGAAAACCGCCAAACTTCCATAAATCTTTATATGTCGGAGCCAGTTCTTCAAAAGATGAAACCGTATCTTTTCTTCCTAGATACCCGATCAGCATCTCTGCAATCATAATTGAAAAACCAACTAGCAAAACTGTAAGTAGGTAAACTAAAACAAATGCACCTCCGCCGTATTCACCTGTTATATATGGAAACTTCCATATATTTCCAAGTCCTACAGCACTCCCTGCAGCTGCTAAAATAAACCCTATTCGACTAAATCTTGCTATTTTCATCCCGAAATTCCTTTTGAATTTCATGTATTATACAAAAATATTTCATTTTTTTAAAATCTTTTTGGAAAAACACTTGACAAATGGAAAGGAAATCACTATAATTTCAGCCTCATTAATCAGCTAGATAGCTTTTTAATGTTCAGGTCGGGGTGTAGCTCAGTATGGTTAGAGTACTTGGTTTGGGACCAAGGGGCCGAAGGTTCGAGTCCTTTCACCCCGACCATCCTTTTTTATTATTATACATGGTGGGATTAGCTCAGTTGGTTAGAGCACTAGTTTGTGGCACTGGGGGCCGTGGGTTCGAATCCCATATTCCACCCCATTTGATTAATAATATATTGTAACTTATAAGCCAAACACTGGTTGTTGCCTGCGTCTGTGGCTCAACTGGATAGAGTATCGGACTTCGGATCCGACGGTTATAGGTTCGAATCCTATCAGGCGCACCACAAAATGTATGCGTCCTTAGCTCAGCTGGATAGAGCAATGCCCTTCTAAGGCATCGGTCACACGTTCGAATCGTGTAGGGCGTACCACTTATTAGAGTTGTCTGAAGAGACATTAAACACATATTCCACGCGGACGTGGTGAAATTGGTAGACACGCCAGACTTAGGATCTGGTGCCGCAAGGTGTGAAGGTTCAAGTCCTTTCGTCCGCACCACTTCTTTAAAAATTTTCCAAAATTAAAACTTTATTTTTTTTCTTTTAACTGTAACATCAGTGTATAAAGATCCGTGACGTCTTTTTGAATACCTAAAAAGTACTTTAGCTGTAAAGTATGTTTGTCAAAAATAGGTGAGATTTGTACCTCATTATAAATAAGTCGACCACCTTTATGATAGTTTCGTATAACTGCCAATACTTCTTTTTCATTTTTAATAGCTTCTCTTATCTCCGATCTTGCAAACTGTTCAGTGTCTTCACCTTGTAGAAATCTACAGTTTTTTCCAAGTACTTCTTCCGAAGCGTAACCGAACATCTTTGTAAATGCTTCATTTACATAAATAATAGGATTGTCTTTTTGGTTGGGGTCGGTAATAACAATACCGTTCTTTGCTTGGTCCATAAAATCTAGAAGATACTCTTGAAAATCCGGTGTTGGCTCTCTATATTTCTCAAGAGAATAAAAACCTCCGTAGTGATTTATGATATTAAGACAAGGAAGTTTAGTTCTCAAATTACTCATTAGAGTTCTAACAGTTTTATTATTAAACTCTTTTGACTCACCTTTGAAAACGAAATCAAATATTTCAATATCTTTAAGTGGTTTACCCCTATAGTAGATCAGCAGTTTTAAGCAGCTTGTCTTATTGGCAGATAAAGGAGTTAAAATGCCGTCAACATACACAACCTCTTCATGAGGATTCCAATAACAGTTTGGACTGAGCTTTATATAGTTTTTTTCTTTCATATCACTATTCTATCACAAAGTGTCCATAAAGTGTCCACTTGTATTTTTAAAAAAATATTTTTTTAATTTCCCCATAAAACAGGTATTTTTAGCATGTTAATTATTACTAAATTGAATAATTATACTTTTTTTTCAATAAATTTTCTATACTTTTTAACATTATATTAATCTTTACTATATTGATTATACAACACTAAATCATCTTTACTCTTGATCTAAATCAAGGCTGTATGACAAAAAAGTTGTTAATCTAAAGTATACAAATAAGGGGAAAAGGAGTATCTTTGGGTGAATATATTTTAAAAAGTGATGACTTTTTAGTTTCACAAACAGATGAAAAGGGAATCATCCTGTTCGCCAATGATGATTTTTGTAAGATTGCAGGGTATTCGATCGAAGAACTGGTAGGTAAAAACCATAATATAGTTAGACATCCGGATATGCCCAAGGCTGCGTTTAAAGATTTGTGGGGCACTGTAAAACAAGGTAAAGTATGGACGGGTTACGTTAAGAACAAAACTAAAGACGGTGGGTATTACTGGGTTTTTGCGACTGTGTATCCAATGAAAGATCCTGAAACAAAACAAGTTCGCTATATGTCTTGCAGAAGAAAACCTGCAAAAGAAGAAATAGAAGCTGCCGAAGCGCTTTATAAAACATTACGTTAAGGATATAAAATGAAAAATATGCAAAAAATTATACTAATCACTGTAATGTTTATGCTAACGTTAGCATCTTTATTTGTACTTGAATCGAATATAATTCAAGCAATTTTAACAGTCATGACTTTTATGTTGGTTATTGTTTTATATGGAAAAGGCACTTCTGTTTCTAACTCTAAGCTAGATAAGAGAAGATTAGAGTTTATAGACGTAATGGAATTTAAAAGAAATCAAGTTGATATTGATGAAACTACAACAGATGTGGCAGAACAAAATTTTAATAAGATTGTAACAAGCTATCAAAAAGCAGTTCTTGAAGATACAAGAGTTGCCGGTGAGATGGTTTTATTAGCAGACAAAGTGGCAAAAGGTCATTATTCATGCCGTATCGATGCAGATACGAACACACCTTATGTACATGTATTGAGAAATAGTATGAATAACATGCTAGATGCTTCAGAGAATAATCTTGACAATGCCATAAATACATTAAAGCAATTCTCACAAGGAAATTTTGAAGCCCGTAGTGAAGTAACTGTTGAGGCAAAAATGGCAGAGCTCTTAAACAATGTAAATTCGTTGGGAGAAGCTCTCAGTACTATGCGCCAGCGAAATGAAGAGTCTAACCAACAAATTGTAGAGTCGGCGAACAATTTAAACAACACTATTGAAAATATTACAAATACAACCATAGTGGACTTTAAAAATATGATACATGATATTGTAGTTCAAATTCACAATGTTTCAGAAAAAGAGAATGAGATGGTAAGCAGCCTTCAGTCTCTTGTGGAAAATGCCAACGAAACTAAAGTGATTTTAGAAACCATAGGTGATATTGCTGATCAGACGAACTTACTTGCACTCAACGCTGCTATAGAAGCAGCTCGTGCGGGTGAACACGGACGTGGTTTTGCCGTCGTTGCCGATGAAGTAAGAAAACTGGCAGAGCGCACACAAAAAAGTTTAGCAGAAACTACTGCTACAACAAATGTATTGATACAGTCTATCTCTGAAAGTTCAGATACATTGAATAAAAATGCAGACAAAGTAAATGCTATTTCTAATGAAGTAAGTACTGTCAGCAATCAAATGGATGAAATTATAGAAACTCTTGAAAAGCTGACAAAATAACAAAAGCAGAAGAGATAATGACGCCTAATAAAGAAATAATTAATAATGTTGTCTATAAAGTTATTTTCAACAATATAAATCTGGGAATGGCAATAGTTGACAGCTCTGGTCAGTTTATCATAGTTAATCAACAGTTATGCAGTCTGCTAGGGTATAAACAAGAGGAACTAGAGCATAAAACATTTCAAGACATCACATATTCAGATGACTTAGATAATAGCCTTAAACATATACAAGAGATACAAAACGGTACTATTGATTCGTTTTGCATTGAAAAAAGATATATTAATAAATTTGGTAAGTTAGTTTGGGTAGATTTAACCGTAACAGCAATACGCAGAGAGGACAACCAAATAGCGTTTTATATTGCTGTACTTAAAAATATTGATAAGTTAAAAAAAACACAAATAGAACTTGAAACACAAAAAAACCTCATAGAAAGTATTTTGGATCAACAGCCAAATATGGTGCTTCTTCTAAACGAAAAGCAAGTACTTTTTATGAATAAAGTAGTATTAGAATATTTTCAATGTACGACATTAGATGAATTTCAAGAACGTTATAACTGCATTTGTCATACCTTCATAGTTAAAGAGCATTATTTTCATGCTGAAAAAATCAAAGAAGATCAAAACTGGATAGAATCCTTACTTGAACTTCCAAAAAATGAGCACATTGTCATGATTCAATCACTACAAGATGGCATAACTCGTTCCTTTAATGTCGCTGTTGAAAAAGTTTATAATAGATACATAATCAACTTTACCGATATCAGCGATACAATGATAGAGCAACTAGCTCTTGAAGATAAAACAATACACGATAAACTAACACAGGCATATAATAGAGAATATTTTGAACAAAATATTCAAAAACTGATATTTAAAAATAAGAGTTTGGTCTTTACAATGATTGATATAGATCATTTTAAAGATATAAATGACACTTACGGACATGATATTGGAGACATTATTTTAAAAGATATAGTAAAAGTCATAAGTCATTTTTCAAGACAAGAAGATATCTTGATACGATGGGGTGGAGAAGAATTTATATTGTTGTTAAATATAGATGATAAATCAATGCTAAAAAAAGTTTTAGAACATTTAAGACAAATGATAGAACTACATAAATTTGCCGTTGTAGACAAAGTAACATGTAGTTTTGGAGCAGCTTTTCATAATCCATCCAATGCTTGGCAACAAACTTTTAAGTTGGCTGATATGGCATTATATAATGCCAAATCCTCTGGAAGAAATACAGTTATAATAAACTAATTCACCGTTTGATACTTATGTTCAAGTACTGCTGCATACTCTTCATAAATACTTTCAAGAGACTGCTTTTGAAACATTTTTAAAATTTCTCTGGCAAAGTCAAGTGAATATTCAATATTATTCCCCTGATCTCTTCTAAAAACTTCCTCTAAAACTTCATACATTTTTGCATAAATTTCAGGATTTTCCTTTTTTAAACGTTCAAGATTTTCTTGCACCTTAATCAATGATGCGTCATTAAATTCTCCACGTTCGTTGATAGTTTTTCTTACCTCAACATACTCACGAAGATCTTTTTTATTGCGGATGTAATCTGTAAATATTTCTATAAGCATAACAAATCTCCTTAACTCACATATGAACATTGTAAGATACAAATGAAGCAATAGTATAGCATTTCAACTCAATATTGTTTTTAAAATATGTTCTTGATTTGGTTGAATTATTCGTTTATCTTCATAAGCATTTGCACTCTCAATACACACAAACTCTTTGTAAGACTCTGCTTGCATTGCACTCATCCTTGCACATTTTTCTATCCAAGGATTCCAAACAACAACACTTTTTGAACCGCTGTTTTGTATATTTACACTTCGATTAAGATCTTCCAATACAATACTATTCTCAACACCTTGATAGACCCTGTCAAGCTCTTGATCAAAAGTGATACTACCCTCTTGGAAATGTTCTTGCAGTGTCAAAGCATCAAGATATTTTTTCTCTTCTAAACCTTTGATAGAAATGTTTTCAATTGAAGAGACAGCAAAATATGTATGTAAAGCCTGCGTTAATGTAAAGGGAGCTGTATCTAAATTAACTGTTTTTAACTCCATCTCCAAAACCAGGCCCACTTTAACTATAAATTCAACTCTAAATTTATAGTTCCACAACGCCCTACTCTGTTGCGAATCTTCTAAAACAAATGTTAACTCTGATATATAAGGATTACTTTCATCCGCGTTTACAAGCTGCCACATCATTACTCTGGCAAAACCGTGCTGCGCCAATTGAGGGTTGTTATTTCCAAATGAAGGCCAACAAATAGGTACTCCACCTCTGATAGCTTTGCCTATTTCAAAGTCACTCACATCACTAAGCCATAATAACGGTGCTTCATTAGCTCTTTGATAATGAAATATATGTGCACCTTGCAAAGCAATTCTCGCTGTTGCTGCTTGATTCCTTATCTCAATATACTCTAAATCATTAATTATTTTGCGCTGCAATATCTTCCCTTTTTGGATAAACAAAGTCCAAAATTTTACAGTTTTTTTCTGATATATAATCGTCAAAACATTCTAAAACCACATAAGCACTTGTCGGAATATTTTCAATATATTGATCACTTATGTGGTTGGAGAGTTCTGTAAGCTCAGGATTATGGGAAATTATTGCTATAGAATTATATTGTTGCAACTGTTTATTTATAAATTCAATTAGTTCGTCGATCGAAGCTCCGTAAAGTTCCTTATAAAACTCCGCCTCTACATCCAAAGTTTTACTAAAGACCTCTGCAGTTTTTTTAGCACGTTTAGCAGCACTTGAAAATATTTTTTCAAGCTTTATATTTTGCAGATTAAAATGTTCAGCAATCATTGGGGCATCATGCTTACCCCTTTTGTTTAAAGGTCTGTCGAAATCATTTAGAGTTAAATCTTTCCAACTAGATTTTGCATGTCGAATAAGTACAATTTTTTTCATATTTTATCCTTTTGGCCATCTTATCAATCACTGTTAAGATCTTCCGAATATGGTAATGATATTGTAAACCTTGCTCCTGTAAGGGTATTCTTCACAGATAATTTGCCTTGACAATGTTCTTCAACAATTGTTTTAGACATATATAGTCCTAATCCTGTTCCCTCATCACCTTTTGTACTAAAATAAGGTTCAAAAATATTTTTGATAATATGATTTGGAATTCCTCCCGCATTATCTTCTATGTATAACTTAACCACATTGTCTTTAAGTTCCCATGATATCCATATTTTTAAATTTTTACCTTTCTTCTCCATCAACGCATCTTCTGCATTTTTTAAAATATTTAAAAGAACTTGTTTAATTTCATTCACATACGTATGTACGTAAACCTCATCTTCAGTTTCATATATAAGGTCTATATTTTTCGATTCTAAAGAGGAGCCAATAATCTGCATCGTTCCTGCAATAATCTCTTGGACTGTAGCCTTCTCTTTTTGTTTTTTATCTTTAAAAAAATCTCTAAAATCATTGATTGTACTTGAAAGATGTATAGCAAGATTATCAATCTCATTCAGTTTTTCACTAAAAAAGTCTTGATTATAATTTTCCATCATTACATCAATTGAAAGTGTTCCTGTTATAGTTGATATTGACGATAAGGGCTGACGCCATTGGTGTGCTATTAAACTTACCATCTCACCCATTTGAGCCTTTCTTGACTGATGCAACATATAGGAAGTTTGTTCTTTTGTTTTTTTCGTCTGCTCTTTAAGTTTTTGTAAACTGTTTATCAATGTTAAAACAATCAATAGTAAAGTAAAGTTAATGATTAATCCTGCAAGTGTTATCATCAACGGATATGGACTTTCTGTTGAGCTATCAAATTGGGCTGTACTGGCAAAACGGATATACCATGTAAGATTATTCATATGTAGAGGTCTTAGTGTTTGATATTTTGCACTTTTGGCAAATGATGTAAAATCACTATACAATAGATGATTTGTTTCAAGCTCTTCACCATCATAAATTTCAATTTCCAACAAGTTTCTTTGGTACTCTACTTTACTCATAAAGTCCTTCATGCGAAATGGACTATATACAAAACCTTCTAATGCTTTTCTACGCTGTTCGATGGTAGAGGTTTCAGCCCCTTTCTTGTAAAGCGGCAGATACATTAAAATCCCTGCTTGCAGATCTTCATCAATCTCCTGAACCAAAGTCACTTTTTTGGTTATAGCCGCAGAACCTGTATCTCTAGCTATATCCATTGCTTCTCTACGAGTTGGCTCTGAATACATATCGTAACCGATAGCTTCAAGGTTACGCTCATCCAAAGGTTCTAAATACAAGATTGCACTATAAATATTCCTCTTGCTTTTTGGTTTTAAAGAAAAAAACGGGAGGTTTTTTCGCATCTCTTCTTCTATACTTTCTATCTCTTCTGCTTGGATCATTTTTGAATAACCAAACCCCTGCATACCCGGAGAATTAGCTGCAAGATCTAAAGCACCAGCAAAATCGTGCCATTCTTTCCACGTTACACCATCACTCCCGTGAAAAAAACCTATACCAGTACGTAAGATATTCTCATAGATAAACATACGCTCTTGCAGATGATCTAATGTTTTTTCAACGTTTCTTTCAAACCTTTCTTGTGATTCTTTTTCATAATATGATTTAGAATAGTTCCAGATCATTATCGAGAAAGCTATAGAGAGTATAAATATAAAAAAGATACTTATCCCGCTATATTTAATATAATTTTTAATTGATTTACAAATGTTTATATATCTGCACATATGTTCTATCTTTAATTTAGTATTATTTTATCTTAGCATAATATTTTAAAAGCTTATGTAAAAAGAGTTATATTATATTATTTTATATTACTTAAGAATTTGTGAAGATAATGTAGATATGATATTGATATGAAAAAAGAGCTTCAAGCAATACATAAACTCTCCGGTGATATTAGTTTGCTGTATGTAGAAGACAATGCCGGTCTTCGACAAAATATGGAAACCTTGCTAGGAAGAGTATTTCAAAATATTTTTATCGCAGAAGATGGAGAAGAAGGGTATGGGAAGTTTTTAGAACATAAACCTAAACTCCTAATCACCGATCTGCACATGCAGCAGATGAGCGGTTTTAAACTTATTAAAAAAATATCTGCTATCGATCCTAACTGTAAAGTTATCATTTTATCTGCGTATGATGAAAAAGAGCATCTTCACCTTGCAATAAAACTTGGAGTATTCCGTTATTTAGAAAAACCGGTAAAAACACCGGAGCTTTTAAATGCCGTCTACTTTGCCCTCAAAGCTATACACGAGGTAGAGAACAGATGCCTTTTTACAAGCCAGCTTTCTACAATATTAAACTATCAAAACAATATTGTAGTAATGATGCATGAATCGGAATTTATACTTTGTAATGAACGTTTTTATGAATTTTTCGGTGTAGACAACATGGAAGAATTCAAAGAAAAATATGATGATATTAATACCCTTTTACATGAGCATAAAGAGTTTTTATATTCGACTCCCGAAGAAAAGTGGTATGAAATTGTTGCACAAAATCCTGGAAAACTTTTTCACACAAAAATTAAAAATCATGATAATGAATTCCGCCATCTCATTTTAAAAGCGAGAGAAGTTCCAGAAAAAGAGGGGTACTTCGTTCTCTCATTTGATGATGTAACAGAATTAAATCTTATGTATATTTTTGACAGTGATACGGCTAAACAAGATATGTTAGAACAAGATACCGAAACTATTATCTCTTTAATGCGTATTGTTCAAAACAACTCTTCAGAACTCAAAATTCATAACTTTTACAGAGGTCTTACAATTGTTAATCCTGCTGTTATCGTTAGTATTTCTGATGATGAAGTGGTACTTAAAATGCCATATCCTCAGCTAAAAGTGATACACCTTACAAAATATATGACTATCTTTTCTGAAATATTTCCAAAAAATGTTTTATGCCGCTCTATTAAAAAAGTTGATTTAGACACTCAATCCGTGATAATAAACAAGATGAGTTTTGCCACAAACAACATAACCGATAGAGAATTTATCCGTTTAGAACCTGAAGAAAGCCATAAATGTACGTTCTTCTATAAAGATATCAAATATGAAGGTCCTACAAGTATTATTGATATCTCAGAGGTTTCTATTAAAATTTCGATCCAAGCGCTGCCTGCCGGACTAGCTGTAGATACTGAGGTTAAAATATCGTTTAACCTTACTATAAATAATCAAATCATCTCTATAGTTACCGATGCGACTGTTTTTAGAATTGATGAAAATCCAAAAAACTTTTATCTCGTCTTAATGTATGAACTACCTGATCAAAACCTACATAAACTCAGAGATTATCTTGCACACAGACAGATGGCTCTTATTCGTGAGTTTAAAAACAAAGGTGCAGACTTTTAACTTATTTTTGTAAAATCTGTACCTGCATAACCAACTTATCCATCCCATATGGATCTACAACGTTAAAATAGACTTTGCCTTCAGAACATACAGCTGTCCCGATTCCTTCTTCAACTGTCTCATCACCGTTATAGTAGTCTTTGTTTTTGTATTTGATCTTATACTTTTGTCCTGCAGCTATATTCATAGATTGCAGCTCTTCTTGTGTATTTGCTTTAAACATCTATTCCCTTTATTTTAAAAACTCATACAAACCCATAACAATCTCTATAAAGATTAAAATGATAATAATCCATTCTAAAAATGATGAGTATTTATGGTTTTGTTCATTACTAAGGACATCCAATAACTCCTGAATCACTTCAACTTTTTTGTTAAGTACCTCAACTCTTGATGTAATATCCAAATATTTGCTTAGACTATTGTAATGTTTTTCATATTCAGGGTATTCCCAGAAAAACTCAGGAGTATCTAGAAGGTCATATTGTAAGTTTATCTGGCTTTTTACCAGAAAAAGTTCGCCTATCTTTTTTGCTATCTGCTTTTTATTCAAACTTATCTTGCCGTATTTCGCAAGGTTTTTCGGGATAACAGAGTTTTCTTCAATTGTATTTTCCACTTTAGATTCAAACTGATTGAGTTTAACATTTTGGGCAAGTGCAGAAGAGACGGCTATCTTTAAAAGCTGTGAATCGTTTTCTAAAATAAACTTGTCAAAAACTATTTTAAATTCATTTTCAACCGTATATTTAAATTTTTCCTCTTTATACTCTTGCAAAGGATTGATCAAATAATCTTGAAGCTCGTTTTGAAAAAACTCCAGATTCCTAAAAGAGAGGTTCCAGCATGTATACACCCCGTAATTAAACAGAACTATGAACTGATCCTCTTCTACCGTAATGAATAAAATATCTTTATATACGAGTGTCTTGTACTTATCTGCCAACACCTCATAAAGTTTTTTGTCAAACTTTTCACTTACTACGAAACTATGAACACTTTTTTCCATCTGTTAAAACTCCAGTATTTCAAATACCTCATAAGCCACCTCTTCATAAGGGTGAGCAGCTTTCAGTGTTTTGACCGCTTCTTCGATCAACTCTTTTTTGCAGATCATTTCTACTTTATACTCAGGCAAAACTTCGAGTTTATTTAACTCGCCAATAGCAGGTTGAGCCGCAGATATAGGTTTGAACTGCCCCTGTCCCAAAGTCTCCCATGAGCAGCACTCATAATTTTCATATCTCCCGACTCCAATATCAAAAAGAGCTTGTTTTACCTGCTCTTTTTCACGTTCGGGAACGAAAAAGTTGAGTTTATACATTCTTCTTTAACCTTGCTTTGTAAGCTGACGGTGAAGCATATTTACCGCTTCTGTCATTTGGACCTGAGTCTTTTTCATCCACTGCTTTTCGCTTTGGCTGATACTGAGTTTGTCTTGTTTTTGTTATCGTACCGTCAAGTTCTATCTTAGAAATCAGCCCATCTTTAAGATTGTGAAGGATCGTCATTACTGTTTCAATATTTTGCTCATCAACACTCAGTTTAATCTCTTTCATTGTACCTTTTCTCTATTTTTAATTTGTATTACACTATTTTACCATTTCTTACCCTTTTCGATCAGAAAAAAGTATCAAGGCATACTTATTGCAACGCCTTGAAATAAAAAGAGTATCTTATGAATGATGATCTACATTTAAATATATCGGTTATAGATGAAAAGCATGATGAGTTTTTACAAATACTTTCT
Source organism: Sulfurimonas sp. C5 (assembly GCF_029872055.1). Lineage (NCBI taxonomy): Bacteria > Pseudomonadati > Campylobacterota > Epsilonproteobacteria > Campylobacterales > Sulfurimonadaceae > Sulfurimonas > Sulfurimonas sp. C5. The sequence goes on along the minus strand of NZ_JARXNQ010000002.1, from coordinate 73,150 downwards.
TTACTCAAATCTTGTACTACACAACAGTTCTTACTCCTCTTTGCAGAGATGATTGAACATACCAGGGAGCATTTTAGTTTTGAAGAAAAACTGATGGATAAGTACGATTTTTACGCAAAAGGCGAACATAAAGAGGAGCATAAAAACTTATTAGCCGAGATGGAGTATTTTTATATGCAGGCCCAAAAACTGCCAATGTTTGGAAAATCATACATCAATGACTATGCCTATGACAAATTCAAACGCCATATTATTAACATCGATTCGCAGTTCGCAATGTTTTTAAAAGAGAAAAATATAGAGCTATAAAGCTCTTTTACACCAACTGTCTTTTAATAAACTCCATATAGTGTCCCTCTTCCTCTTCAAGCTCCTGATGAGTTCCCTGTTGTACGATTTTACCGTTTTCAAGAACGTATATCATATCCGCATTTTTAACGGTACTTAGACGATGAGCGATTGTGATAACAGTTTTGTTCTTAAGCAGCGGCATTAAAGTTGCGTAGAGTTTTGCTTCAGTATGTACATCAAGTGCCGAAGTCGATTCATCGAAAATTACTACACTCGGATTGGCGATGATCATTCTAGCAATACTCAGACGCTGTCTTTGCCCGCCTGAGAGACGGATACCGTGATGCCCTACGATCGTATCGAGTCCATTTGGCATAGACTTCAGCATCTCGGAAAGTTGTGCAATCTCCAACGCTTCTTCGATCGCATCATCACTAATCCTTTCATCCCCCATCGTTATGTTAAAACGAAGTGTTGAGTTGAACAATATAGGCATCTGCAGTACCAAAAAGATCTTCTCTCTTAAAGAGTGTTTATCTATCTCTTCGAGCTCAATTCCGTTACACTGGTAGCTCCCGTTCTGTTTTTCATAAAAACCGGAGATCACCTGTGCCAGTGTCGTTTTTCCACTTCCGCTTGAACCAATCAAAGCTACTTTCGCCCCGCTAGGAATTTCCAAAGAGATGTCTTCTAACACTCTTTTTTCTTTGTTATACGCAAAGTTCACATGTTCTAACTTGAGATCAAGCGTATTGCCGCTAAGTACTTCTTCCCCGCTTGCTTCTGTTTTTAAAGAAAGCACTTTATTCAGACGTTTAATCGCAGATGCTGCAGAAGAATAGGAGTACTGCATAGAGAGGATATCCTGAACAGGTGTCATGATAAACCAGATATATCCAAACATCGCAAACATCATCCCTATAGAGAGATCACTGTACGCCACAAGTAAAAGTCCGCTGGCACGTAACAACTCAAAGAAGATCAGAAAAACAGTATAAGAGAGTTTTTCATACGCCACGCTTTTATAACCGTATTCATTTGAAGTCGTCTGAATTGTTTTTGCCTGTTCAACCGCCTGTTCAAAAAAATATTTCTCTTTGTTACTCGCTTTGATCTGACCGAACAACTCCAATGTTTCACCCACATCGCTTTGAAAGTTTTCAATCGCTTCATTTTCCTCTTTTTTTAGCACTCCTACACGTTTTACCATCTTCTTTGATATAAACATGATAAGAGGCTGAATAATGAGGATCAAAAGCCCCATAACAGGATCGATTGCGATCATCACAATCCCCACTGCAATCAAAGTCAAAACAGAAGCAACAAAACGGCTCACGCTTGTGATAATGAAAGTATCTAGCGTATTTACATCGGTAATGAGGTTTGCAGTAATTGCCCCGCTTCCTATCGTTTCATACTCGTTCATTGAAGCTATTTTTAGATGGTCCAGGAGCTGCTTTCTTACTTTGAAAGTAACATATTTTGCGATCTTCGTAAATATTTTCGTGATCGCAACGCCAAAAACAAAGTATATAAAACGCAAAAAGACTACGGCTAAAGTTACGATCGCTATGTAGTAAAAAGCATTCCCGCTTCCAAAAAACTGATCGATAGTATGGACAACTGTAGCGGGTTTGTCCAAAAGAACTTCATCTACCATGACAGGCAGCATCAAAGGGATCGGAACACTGAGTAAAATTGTTATAAGCGTAATCACCTGCCCCCAGATGAGTGCGGGTTTGTTATGCAGTATCAGTTTAAAAAGGGATTTGAGAGTAATTTCGTTATTCATAATACATGAATTATATCGTGATATGTAGATTAAAAAGACAACTCCACCAAAAATTGGTGGAATTGAAAATTAATAATTAATTTTTTGGTTTTATCGGTAAGTACTAGTTCTTACTCGTCCACGAGAATCATAATATTTCCATGTACCCGTGCGACGTCCAATATAACTATACTGACCTACTTCTTTTGGCTTGCCATTGTTATACCATGTTTTGTAAGCCCCTGTACGTCTGTTAAAATTGTATGTCTCAAGTCTGTATATTTTACCATTAGAGTAGTATTTCTGTTCACCATGGCGTTGACCATCTCTATAATTTTCTTCCGAGGTCAATTGACCATTACTCCATCTTTTAAACGTACCGTCTTTTTTATTGTACTTATAAGTGCCTTGTTCTTCAAGATTTTTACCGTCATAAGACCATCTTTTATATTCACCGTTACGTTCGCCATTACTGTAAGTATCTAAATATCTTAGATTACCGCTGTAATACTGTTTAAAAACACCGTTTCTTTCATTATTCGCATAATTTTCTTCAGATCTTGGAACACCTTTTGAATCCCAATATTTAGCACTTCCGTTTTTCTTACCGGCTGTGTAGTTTACTTCTTCTGTCAAAGTACTTTTATCGCCATATACATACCATTTTTTAAACACACCGTCTTTTTGATCATCTTTATAGTTCTCTTCTCTTTCAAGTTTCTCATCTCTATAATATTTAAATACACCATGTTTTTTATCGTTTTGATAGTTTTCTTCTGCGACTAAACGTCCGTAATAATCCCATCTTTTAAACACACCGTCTTTTTTATCGAGTTTATAATTTTCTTCTAAACGAGGTTTTCCGTCAAATTTAAACTCTTTAAAAGCACCATCTTTTTTATTGAGTTTGTAGTTAGCTTCGCTCGTTAAAACACCTTTATCACTCCACACTTTAAAACTGCCGTCTCTTGCACCGTTTGAGTAATGTTCCTCAGTTTTTAACTGTCCATTAGGATACCAAACTTTTGACTCACCGTCTCTTAGTCCGTTATTTTGTGAATCATACCAGCTCTTATAACTGATACTTGAACGTTTTACACCGTCAGAGTAAGTTTTTTCTACCGTATATGAGATGTTAAACGTCATATAATATGCGATTGCCGCTATAACAACGAGAATAAGAGCAACGATTCCCATAATTTTTTTCTGTTTTGCACTAAACATTGGCGGTTTGTTAGCTTGTTCTTCTTTGAACTTGTTTAGAGCCTCTTCTTGCGGAGAACCTTTTACAATCGGTCTGCCTGCAGGGTCTTTTTCAACACAATAAAGATTGCCATACGGTTTTGAACCCACAAATCCATTCATTATAAATACGATCAGCGGACCAACAAATGGGATAATACCGATAAGTATCATCCAACCAGACATATTCGCATCATGAAAACGTTTAATAGATGACACAAAAGCGATCCAAGCTATGAAAAACCATGCGATCATACCAAGTCCCATCATAACGGTACGCGTAATTGCCATATCGATCAGTCCGTTTTCTACGCCATCCATACCGCTATTGTAAGCGTCATAACCAAGCGATGCTGCAGCCCATATCCCTTTTGAGACCATTACCCCTTCGATAACCCAGATAATCATATTGACAATAAAAAGCGAAATGAAAACTTTCCACCATTGTGTACGTGTATAACACCCTTTCCAAGAGAAAAGTCCTCCCGTTTTACACGGTACGTATTCAGCATCCGGAGCATTTGTGAAATGTGGATTTTTTACCTGTGGTTGTGGCTGTGCAACTGCTTCTGCCGGAGCTGTTGCTTTAATTATATAAATATCTTGTGCACTCTCACCATCATCACTTAAAAAGTCAACTTCTGTGCCTTGAGAAACTTCTGTTTCTCCTCTTAAGTCTTCTTGTGTAAAAGTATAACGTTTTCCCTCTTCGTCTGTTAATACCCCTTGCAGTTTCTCTGCATCATAAAAAAGTATTTTTCCCTTCATACTTCCCCTTCTGAAATTTAATTATATAAATTTACAAAAGCAAGCTGAAAAGTGACGGAGAAACTTCTTATAAAATCGATATTTATTAGTTTATGTTACTTTTCGTAGTCACGATTTACATTATTCGTGTCGCAGGGCATCTATCGGGTTCATCTTCGCTGCTTTTTTTGCAGGGAAGTATCCAAAAAAGATCCCCACAAACATAGAAAATATAAAAGCTACAATTATTACCGTTGTATTAATAATAAAGGGTATATCAAAATAGTTTGTTGCTCCAAATGCTATCGCTAAACCGATAATCACCCCTATAAGTCCGCCAAGCGATGAAAGGACAATAGATTCAACCAAAAACTGAAGCAACACTTCCCGCTCCATAGCACCGATTGCAAGACGGATACCGATTTCACGGGTACGTTCAGTGACTGAAACCAGCATAATATTCATAATACCTATTCCACCAACAAGTAAACTAATTGCTGCCACAGAACCAAGTAAATAAGTTAACATTTTAGTCGTTGATGTCATCGTCTTAATGATATCACGCATATCATGTACATGAAAATCATCATCCATTCCTTTACGAATACGTCGAATCTCACGCATGATAAGTGTTACCTCTTTTTTTGCTTCCTCTATATTTGCATCTTTTTTAAACGAAAGCAAAATAGCACTAATATCTCTGCTCCCGCTTATTCGGCGCTGGAACATTCTAATTGGAACCGCTATAAAATCGTCTTGATCCATTCCTCTCATTCCTGCAGCCCCTTTAGACTCCAAAGTACCTATCACCTGACACGAAAATTTTTCCAAACGTATGTTTTTATTGATCGGGTTTTGTTGCCCGAATAACTCCTCTTGAACCGTATGTCCTATTACACATACAGCTTTTCCGCTGCTTAATTCCTGCTCTGTAAATGTTCTTCCTTTATCGATAGTCCAATCACGAATCGTAAAGTAGTCATTATTTGTACCGTATACCGCCGTTGTATGATTTTCATTGCCGTAAACGGCCGTCAAACTTGCCGCTGTTGAAGGAGCAACTGCACTAATGGAAGTTGTCTCTCTTTGAAGTACGGCAATATCATCTATATTAAAAGGTTTTGTTGTAATCCCTGCAGATGCGGGACCTCTACGCTCTGCTCCCGGAGTTAACGTCAGCATATTGCTTCCGAGTTTAGAAATATTTTGCGTAATATGTGCAGTTGTACCATCCCCTAAAATTACCATAGCAATCACTGATGCAACACCGATTACAATCCCAAGCACCGTTAAAAATGAACGGAGTAAATTTCTTCTGATCTCTTTTATTGCAAGTAATAAGGCATTAATGAACATCTTTACCCTTTGCGTTTAACTCAATATTTTCGATTAAGCCGTCTTTAAAATGGATAATCCTTTGAGCAAAATGGGCCATATCTTTCTCATGTGTGACCATGATTACGGTAATCCCCTGCTCTTTGTTAAACTTTTGCAGCAACTCCATTATCTCTATGCTTCTTGCCGTATCCAGATTTCCCGTCGGCTCATCAGCTAAAAGTATTTTCGGGTTTGTAACTATTGCTCGGGCTATTGCCACACGCTGTTGCTGTCCACCGGAAAGTTCTCCTGGAGTATGGTCCCATACATGAGATATACCTACTTTCTCCAATGCTTCAAATGCCATCTTTTTACGCTCTTGAGGTTTAATTCCCTTATAAATCAAAGGCAATTCAACATTTTCAAGCGCTGTCGTTTTTGCCAGAAGATTAAATCCTTGAAAAACAAATCCAAGATAATATCGTCTTAAAAGAGCTAGCTGTTCTTTATCTAAACTTCCAACATCAACACCGTCAAATCTATACTCTCCGCTGCTAGGGACATCCAAAGAGCCTATAATATTCATCATTGTTGACTTACCAGAACCACTTGGTCCCATAATAGCAACGAACTCCCCTTTCTCAATCGCCAAATCAATCCCTTTAAGTGCATATGCCATAGCCTCTCCGCTGCCGTACACTTTTTCTACTTTCCTGAACTCAATCAAAGGGAATTTTTTTTTCTCAGACATTACTATTTACTACCTATGATCACTTTTACATCTTTTGCTAATCCACTTTTAACGATTGTGTAAACACCATCGCTTTCTCCTAAAACCACCTCTCTTGATTGAGGCTTACCCTTTTCCAAAATCCAGACTCTATCCCCCTGAATATTATCTGTATTTTCCGCTTGTGGAGCATACCGTAATGCTGCATTGGGGATAGTCAGTACCTGTTTAAACTCTTGTGTTTTTATCTGTGCAGTTGCCGTCATTCCAGGTCTTAACAGTAAATCATTGTTATTGACTGCGACAATCGCATTATAAGTCACCACCCCGTCTACTATCTCAGAATTGTATTGTACTTTCGTGATCACTCCGCTAAAAGTTTTTTTTGGATAGGCATCAACGGTGAATGAGACACTCTGTCCTTTACTCACCTGTCCTATATCTGCTTCATCAACACTTACCGACAACTCCATCTTTGCCAAGTTTTCTGCAATCGTAAAAAGTATCGGAATCTGCATCGAAGCAACAACGCTTTGCCCCACATCAATACTGCGGTTAAGTATGACACCATCCAATGGTGAACGGACAACTGCTTTGCGCAGATCATCTTCATTAGTCTGTAGATTTGCCTCAGCTTGCAAAACCAGTGCTTTTTTCCCGCTATAACTGGCACTTGCAAGATCGTATGTAGCCTTTGTCGCTTCCATCTCTTTACTTGAAGGGTAGTTCCCTTTTGTAGATTTAAATAAAGTCTGTGCACGTTCTAGTTCCACTTTAGCATTATGAAGTGAAACTTTTGTATTTTCAAGTTCTGCTTTTGCAACGGCAAGTGCCGCCTTGGAATTTCTTACTTTTGATTCAAGCTTTGTTGTATCGATCTTGGCTAGAAGTTGCCCTTTTTTTACATAATCGTTAAAATCTACATACACGTCGGTAATCGTCCCTGAAACTTCTATGCCGACATCTACTGTATTTGTAGGTTCCAAGTTTCCTGTTGCTGAAACAGTAATAACAATATCTCGAACTTCTGCAGCTTGCGTCTTATACTCGACATGTTCTTTCTCTGGCATAAATTTCATACCAACAACAACTGCAAGAACAACTATTAGACTTAGCCATACAAATAAGCGTTTCCATTTGGATGTTTTTGTTTTCTGTACACCTATTGTATCTTCTAGTGAATGCTCTTTCATAATTGTTCCTTATCTTTTATAGCAAAATGTAATTTAGCAAGTTCAAGTTGAATGTTTATCTTATTTATCTCTATCTCTAATTTTGCAGAACTTATTGAATTATCTAGAATTTGTACGTCATACCCTGTTTTATATCCTGTTTCAAAGGCTTTTTTAGTAATTTTTCGTAATTTTGTATAAAGTTCTAAATTCTCTTGTAAAATTTTATTCACTTCTTTATATCGGTTAATTGCAAGAAGTGTTTTTTTATACTCTAAAATCTCTTCTCTTTGTGTATCATTTGTCTGTGCTAGTTGTTCTAAATGTGATGCATATTTCTCTTCTACTGATGCAAAAGCGTTATAATCAAGTGGGATGTTTAGCACCAAGCCTGCACTGTAGAGTGTACCGTTTTGATTTAATACTACTGCGCCGCTATCGTAACTTGTATAAGTCGCTTGAGCATTAAACTTCACAGATGGAAGATAATCAGCCATCCCTTTTTTATAGCTGTCATAAGTAACATTGTTTTGTTGTTTTGCCATGGCGATGTTATAGTTGTACTTATTATATGTTATTTCATCAATCAATGAAAATGTAGGCAGAGAGATTGATTCTGCTGAAACATCCGTATATTTTTGCAGTTCCAATTGCTCACTTGCCAGGGTTTCTTGCAAAAGTACATAATTTGTCTGTTCCGTATTTTTCTCCATCAAAGCGTCATTTAACAAAGTAATATCTATATCTCCTACTTCGTACTGCGTTTGTTTTAAGAAAAGTGTGATCTTTTTGTTTTCAATTAGATACTCGCTCTGTTTGAGTTGTAATTCATACTTTTTTATACGCAACGTGGAGAGGATAATCTCTTTTTGATAATTTTTATTTTGCTGTTCTAATGAAAGAGCATCATAACTGTATTTGTCATCAGCATATTTAATTGTGTAGTAGATGCCGCCAGAACGAAAAATATTTTGAGAAAAAGATGCTGAAAGCTGGGAAAGTCCACTTCTTGTATTTGTTTTATCAGAATATTGCTGTGTATGTGATGCAGAAAGATTTACAGGTGAAAGCCATTCGTAACGCTGTGCTTTTGCCCCAGCTTTTATACTTTTTTTCTTCTCATCTAATATCTTTTTTTTATCAACTGTAAGTACCACATCTTCAGCATAAGAGACAGTAACAAAAGTGCTAATACCCACAAAGACAAGCTTTAAAAATAACGGCTTATACCTCACTTTTTTCTCACTTTAAAAAAATCTATTTTGTTTATCTAAAAGTATTGTAACCAATATTTTGAAGTATAAATATAAATAAACGGCTAAAAACTTTTGTTTGATTATTTAAAATGAGAGTGAAGAGTTATCGACTCTTGAATTACAAACGTGATCCAAGATGATTAATTTAACGGTAATCGATCGTTCTCACTTCTCCTTTAGAATTCTAGTATTTCCAACTACCTTTTTTTTACCAAAACTACAATTTGACTCTCTCTTTTCGGTTCACCTTTCTGTTCCATGTTTGAAAGAGTCCATGCTTCTGTCCAGCTATATAGTTTTCTTCTGCAGAAACATTTCCATCACTGTAATACTTTTTAAATACTCCGTCTTTACTATCAGCTTTATGATGCTTTTGCAAACATGTTATTTTCTATAGAGCATAACTCTTGTTCAAGGTTATCGTTGTCTCCAAAATAAGCGCTGTTAAAAGAACACTCTAGTTTCAGAGCCATTTTTAATTTTTTCAAGATTTTATCTAAGTCATCCTCAGCAACATTTTTCAAAGCAAAAATCAATTTTTGTGTATCGTATCTTCCTATAAGGTCATCATCTCTAAGTGACCTTTTTAATACGTTTGCCGCTTTCACTAACAGGCTCTCATTTATCTCGTTTTCATCCAGTTCTAGTACAACAACGGCAGTATTTGTATCTGTCTTTCTTTTATACTTCAGCATCGTACTTAGCTGTTCACAGAAATGAGCTTTTGTAGAAAGTCCTGTGAGTTTATCTATAGTTTTTAGTTTTTCATAACTTTCAATATAACGTTTTCTTTTTTCTTTTTTCATTCGCGAATTATCTGCGATAATAAATCCCTCAACTACTCCAAAGAGAGACTCGTTTACACTAAAATCAAAAAACCTTACAGCTCCATCTTCATAAAGTTCCGTATATTGCTTAAAAAGTGTCGGTACTGATGTGTTTAACTCTTTAAGATATTTTTTGAGTACTACAAAACCCTCTTTATATGAAAGTCCTTCAAAAAGGATATCAAACTCTTCTTTACTTGCATCCGACATTACATAAGGTGTTTTTGCCTGCATCATATGAGTACTGCATGAAAAATATGTTGAATAAAAGTAAACTAAAGCAGCTACAGCTTTTTTGGGAGTATTTGCATTGATTGTAACAGTTCCGTAAGTATATTTGATCTTTGGATTATGTGCGAGATATGCACCAACACCCTGCCAGAGATTATCAAGAGCACGTGTACTCCAGTACTTCGGCTGTACAAAACTACGTCCTAGTTCTACCGAATTACCACAATACTCCTGAAAATCATTACTAAAAGTACATAAGTTATATGTGTATAACCCCTCTCGTCCCTTATCTTTTATAATATCCTCACACTCACCTATTCTATAGGCTCCTACGATCTCGAGCTCTTCACTATCCCAAAGAATAAGATGTTTATAATACTGATCATACAAGTCATTATCATGTGCCTGACCCGTACCTCCACCAATCGCACGGAATGAGATCTCACGAACACGTCCAAGCTCACGGAGTAAAAAAGGTGAATGTTTTGCATCAGCTAAGATAATCATTTTGCCATCAGCAGTCTCCCCGAGATACTCAGCTCTTTGTACCTCATCTTTTAACATCTTCTTATTTTTAGGTGCTCCAATTGTAATCTCTGTTTTTAGAATATCCCCTTTATTTTTCTCTAAAGTGTACAGGTGTTTATAAAACATCTGCAAATACTCTTGTGTTGTAATTGCTTTATTTGCAAACGACTCAGGAGGAATCACTTTTCCGATCGTAAAGTTAAGTGCTTTTTGCTTACCGGCATTGACAAATTCACGCATCAGTAAAAGTCCAGAAATATGTTTTGGTAAAAGAAATGAAGCTATATAAAACAGTAAAGAATTTCTTCCTTTGACCTTTATTGGCAATATCGGTGTTTGGGTTTTTTGTGCTATTTTTAGAAAACTAACTTTCCACTCACTATCTTTTAAACCTTGGAGAAATGAGAAACGGTTTACAAACCCTGCAGGAAAAATAATAAGTGCTTCTTCATTTTCGAGGGTTTCATTGATCGCTTGCAGACTTGTTTTAGATATCCCCCCTCTTACATCTACTGGTATCCCCCAGCCAAACCCTTTCGATGTTTCATACAACATTGAATTTATAAGAAGTTTTACCTTTTTATCTTCTCTTGCATTCGCAATTAGCTGCACTAAAGAAAAAGAATCTTGCATCCCTGTTGGATGGTTTGCAATTACAATCAGCCTTCCTGTTGCCGGAATATTTTGCAACTCTTTTGGTTTTACCCTATATGTAATACCAAGACCGTCTAAAAGATTATCGGTAAACTCCAAACCTCTCAGATGTTCTTTACCTTGGTCTATCTTATTGAGCTTCTTTTCACAAAAAAGTTTTTTAAATCCTGAAACTAATAACTTGACCGACCAGGGTGGAAGTTTTTTTAATTGGTTTTCATAGTTATTTTCTAATAATTTTTCTACATTAATCATCTATCATTCCCTTGTAAAAAACTTTTATCTTTTCCATCAAATTTACTTAAAATTGCAGGCAGCATCACAAGATCCACCACTACTGCAATAATCAGTGCTATTGTCGTGATAATTCCAAAATTTACATTTGGCATAAACTGCGATAAACTAAAAATCGCGAATGCAAGACTCAGTACTATTGTTGTAAATACAATTGCTAGCCCCGCATACTCAATTGTATAACTCAGTGCCTCATGAAAATTCATCCCTTTTTCTCGTGCTTCTTTGTACTTTACCAAAAAGTGAATCGTATCATCTACTGCGACGCCTATGATGATCGCACCACATATAGCCACACCAATATCGATCTGCATGTTTAACCAGCCCATTACCCCTATTACCAGAACAATCGGAAGTACGTTAGGGATAATAAAAAGAGGGATCATGCGAATATTTCTAAAAATTAAAAGCATCACGAATGATACAGTGGTAATTGCAAGTAAAATAGACTCTACTAAGGTATCTGTTACATCATGCTGCATATGTGCAAACATTGCTGTTTGTCCGTTTACCTCTGCACTATAAGGTGTGTTTCTCCACCACTCTTCTATCCACTCGATCATCTCAAGGTCTAAAGATGTATCGACTACATTCATTGAAGCAGTCACACGCAAACGCTGCTCATCTACATCCATTTTATCGTTGATCTCCATCCCCTGAGGTAGAGAAAGAGAATATAGGAGCAAGTACTGAGCAATCAAATTTTGATCATTTGGAATTACGTATTTTCCTTGCATCACATCATTAAATTTCTTCACCACATCTATAAGGGAAGAGATATGACGCACATCACTATATTTTTCTTCAAAGTCACTTGAAAATTTTTCAATTGTTTTCATAAAGTTTGGATCTTTTATCCCGTCTTTTACTTTGGAATCAACTACAACTTCATACGCCATCGGTCCTGTAAGCTGTTTTTGTATGAAATTTATTGTCTGTTTAAATACTACATCATCTCGGAAGTATCGTATAGTATTTGAATCGACTCGAAGCTGGAACAGTCCCACTCCTAAAACAATAAAAAGGAGTGTCGTAACAGCTAATATTTTCCCATCGTAATTTTGGATAAAGCTCGCATAGTTTTGCGCAAAACTATTCTTTCTTTTTTCTTTTGCTTTTGTTTTTTTCACTTTGATATTCGGATTGATTATTGCAAGTACTGCCGGAACAAAAATGATAGTGATCAAAAATGCCAAAAGTGCTGCCGTAGCTGTAGCTATCCCTAATGTTTGGATAGGAACTATTTCAGAAATTCCAAGTGAACCAAATCCTATCGCTGTTGTAATCGAAGTTAAAAACGTCGGTAAAAAGTTTTTCTCCAAAGAGTAGTGTATTGCTCCATGATTATCTAAGCCCTCTTTTCGTCCAAGCAGATAGATCCAATACAAATGCATTGCATCAGCTATACCGATAGCTATAATAAAAATAGGCATATTTGCCGTAAAATTATTGAGTTTAAATCCAAGCATCACCTGTATAGCGAGAACGATTACAAAAGTAAATACTACAACCGCAACACTTAGCAGTACACCGGAAAGACGTTTAAAGATGAACCATAAAAGCACCATTGCAATTAAAATTGCCAGAGGTGTATAAGTTGTCGCATCGTGCTTGCCTAAAGAACTAAATGTTGCATTAAGCGGCGGTCCTCCGGCAAGTCTGAACTTATAACCTGTTTTTTTAGTTTCATCTTGAATATACCCATCCACAAGGTCTTTGATAATTTTAGAAGAACCAAAATACTGACTCGCTTTTGGAGTGAGGCGTCCTACAATCATCGTTGTTGTTGCATCGCAATTTAGCAACTTGCCTTGTAACATATTCTCTTTGAGTGCAATCTCTTTTTTTTGCTCTAAATCATCAGATCTTAAATGTTCAATATCTTCTATAAAGTTCTCAATTACAATCTCATCTGGATACTCTTCGCTTTTATGAATATATTGGTAATTCGTAATAGAATCTACCCTTGCAATAAAACGTGTTTCCCATAGTTTATTTGTCAGTCTATCAATTGTACTAAGTGCTTTTTTATTGAACACACCCTCTTTCAGGTCTAAGATGATAATAATCGCATCGTCATTGCCAAAAACAGAGCGGAACTTATCAAACTTGACAAGTGCATCGGAGTCTTTTCCAAACCAGATACGATATGAGCCATCAAACTGGATATTTTTTAACTGCCATGCAAATAAAAGTGTAAGCAACGGGATTAAAATAACGATAAACCATCGAAATTTTATGATACTTGAAAAAATTTTTTTCATCTCCATCTAGAAGTAGTATCCCGCTTTGATACTGACACGCTTTTGTTTTCCCATCCGTTTTAATGCAGTTTCATACGTACTTGATGGTTCTGTTTGACGATAATCAAGATGTAATTTGATAATGTCGTTAATACGCCCTTCATATTTTATATAATAAACCTGTTCATTGTATTCAAGGTCAAGCATAGCTCCACCTACAATACTTGCATTATTCCCTTCGTTAAAACTGTATCTTGCACCAATAAAAAGATCGTTTTGAAACACTTCAAAAAGTTCAAGATCGTCATATCTATCACTCTGGAATCTTCCATATCTATAATACTCCACTAAAAGCCCAAGGTCTGCTTCTTTATATATCTGTGTTAAAGTATGTTCCACACCAAAACCAAGATGGTAATAATCGGAAATCATTTTATTGTTTAAAACATCTGTATAGACTGCTTCAAGCTTGTACAGTGTTGAATCAATAACAAGTGTATTGTATGTGATCAACTTATTCACAAGGTATGCATTTTCATATACTTTAAAATCAGGTGCAATCGGTGTATTAAAATATCTTTGTGAATCGTAACCATTTTCAAAAATGAATGCATAATCCAATGCATATTCACTATCTGCCGTTCCTGAATATTTCAGATAAACGCTTGGTCTCATGCGAGACTTTTCACTCTGCACTGTAGAGTCATATGTTACTAACTGATTTGTAAAAGGGTAATAGACATACGGAAATGCTGGCATTTTTCTATCTTGTTCATAAAACTTCACTATAGCACTGATCTCAGCATCATCACTATAATAAGTATATGCCGCATTCCATGAGCCCATTTTGTCGTTTTCAGTCGGGTCAGATCGAAAATCACTCAAGTTAAATACGTCTGTTATATTTTTTAACTCTAAAGCACCCCAAAAACGAATGTTTTTTCCAAAAAACAGTTGCGAGTTTTCTAGGTCATACTTCATATACAACTCTTGCAAACGTAAATAGCTTCTATTGTTGTGTGCACTAGTACCTTGCAGGTCATAATAATCTTGTTGTGCCCGAAGCTTTGCGAATGCTTTTAATGCTTCTTTGTTATATGCCATCTCCAATTCTGCAGAAGCCGTATAGTTGCTTGCATGTTTTCCTGATGGTTTTGTCAAATATCTTTGTGCCGATAAATTGATATGTCCTTGCACAGTTATATTCTCAAGAATATTTTCTTGCTCTTCTGGTTCTAGAGTTGTCTCTTCACTTAGGTTATTATTTTCTACAATCGTCTTGGAGACATCCTTAGTCTCCATCGATTTTTTAGGTGCAAAACGGTACTTATATGTAGAAACTACCAATGTATTGTTGTATCTTTGTTCAAATACTTTTTGTTGCTGTTTAGCTTTACCGTATTTTTCAAAACATCCACAACGAACTGCATTCACATTCGAAAAGCTAAACAGCTTACATGATTCTGGATAGTTTTGTGCCTCAAAATCATAAACACTGTTTTCTTTCTTTACAAAACTTGTTAACTGTACAGAATAACAAGTATCTTTATCTTTTGCAAATACAATACTTATACTAAGAATTAAAAGAACTACTATACGCATACAGACTCTTAAATTCTATTATTTTTTAGAACTCTTTTGTGAAAATTCTTCTCTTTGAGTCCTGTTTTTATTTTTTCATTTTTCCACACCAAGATTGTTTTTTTATCATTTTGATGATTGACCATTCTCATTTTTCCAACACGCCATACTCCAGAGATCTTTTTGTAATCTTCAAAGTATGCAGTTTTTAAAAGCTCATGTTTACGATCATAATAATCAACTTTTTTAATCAGGTATGTTTTTTGGTCAACCCATGAAATCTGTTTTGTATATCCTGAATATTCGCTTTTTGGTTTTCTTTGTACCTCGTAAAGTTTTTCCCCATCTAATGTGACGACCTTTGCATCCCCAAGAAAAATAAACTTATCGATACTAAACGAACTTAAATCTTCATACGAGAATTCACTCCCCATAAAGGAACCTGACTTACTTTTCGATGCAATTCTCTTCACTCTTTTTAAGGCTGGTAAATAAAGCCACTGTTCATCATCTTTATTAACATGTTCATAGTTTAAAAACTTTGTCCCTTTTACATCTGCAGGAGATATAAAAGTCATTAGCGATTTATCACCTTTATCTTGTTCAAGTACGATCATCTTCATTTTTCTTTCACGCTTTTGATTATTTGCATTGATCAAAGTCATTGTCATCTCTGAAGAGGAGTCTTGAAAACCGCTCATAGCAGCTTCACTTTTCTTTGCAACATCCAAATTGCTTATTGCCAATAAATTGATAGATAAAATCCCTAGTAGAAGCAGTTTTTTCACTATAAAATCACCTTTTTTGTTAAAAATTGTCAGATGGTAGCATCATAGTTGTTTTATGAAACTTAATTTCTCACAAAAATAACAAAAATTTATGATAACTTTGTGATATGTTAAGTTTTTACATTATGTTTTCTTATCTTTTGTAGTGAGTAATACTGAATCTTAGGTATTGCTGTGAAAGTAAAAGCTACTTGTAGCTATAGAAGTGGGGGGGATATAAAGTACTAAATAAGTACTGCTTTATTACGTGTCTCTTTTGCTTTGTATAAAGCTGTGTCAACACGTTTAAAACATGTTCTTTCCTTATCCGATAATGCTATTTCGGTAACGCCTAAACTAATTGTAATTTTTGGGATGTACTCTACTTCGTTATTTTCGACAATTTCTCGTAAAAACTCTGCTTTTTTATATGCTGCATCACTCCCTGTATTTGGCAAGAGAATCACAAACTCTTCCCCACCCCATCTGGCAAACACGTCACTAGTACGTATATTTTTACCAATAATCTTGGTTAACTCAATTAATACTTTATCCCCCATATCGTGACCGTAGTTGTCATTTACCATTTTAAAGTGATCAATATCAAATAAGATCAGCGAAACTTGTGCACCGTCTTTTTGCTTGTCAGCATAGGCTTGCTGTAGCATTGTATTGAAAATTTGTCTATTGTATATATCTGTTAAAGGATCTTTGTACGCTAGCTTTTCTAAAATTCTTTTTTCGTTTTGTAAAGAGGTAATATCTGTAAACACGATGACATACATGTCATGATACTCATCTAAACGGCCTATGCTTATCTCAAAAGCTCTTCCCTCTCCATGAGAGTTTAACATCGACACCTTTATACCTTTAGGATTTTTACATAAGAAATCAATCCAGCCTTCATCCTCTTCTAAATTTTTTGCAGAGAAATAATCAGGATGTTCTAAAAAAAAATTACATATGCATCTGTTATTTTTTTTTAAATCATCTAAAGAATCGAGTCCCAAAAAATCTAAAAAATTTTGATTTGACAGTACAACTTCTTTCCCGTTGGTCACAATAAGAGGGTTTGGAATGATATTAATAATAGTTAAAAAAGTGGAATCTTGGATCATAATATATTGTTACGTGATTATATTCGAAATTTTAATAGAGGATAAAAACAGACTAAACCCGAAGATGGGTTTAGTTTATAATTATGCTAATGCAGCTTTTGAAGCTTCTACTACTTTAGAGAAAGCAGCAGCATCATTCATAGCCATGTCAGCAAGAATTTTACGGTCAAGCTCGATGCCAGATTTTTTAAGTCCGTTCATGAAAGTTGAATAGTTCATATCGTTTAAACGACAAGCAGCATTGATACGGATGATCCATAATTTACGGAATTCACGTTTCTTTTGCTTTCTGTCACGGAACGCATACATCATTGAACGTTCTAATTGTTCCTTAGCTTTTCTAAAGTGTTTACGACGACCACTATAGAAACCTTTTGCTAATTTTAATATTTTTTTGTGTCTTCTTCTACGAACAACACCAGTTTTTACTCTTGGCATTTTATTTCCTTATTTTTCTTTACCTAGCTATTTTTATAGTCAAGGTGCCACTACTGTGGTGGACTTGCCCAACAAGAATGTTGGAGAGTTAAATCAACTAAAATTAGTTAATCATTGCCTTAATATTTTTAGCGTCAACTTTAGCAACCACTTTTGGAGTGTTTTGCTCACGACGAGTTTGTGCATCTTGTTTAGTTAAGATGTGGCTTCTAAACGCAGTTCCACGTTTAACTTGACCATTTTTCTTAACTTTAAAGCGCTTAACAGCACCTTTTACCGATTTCATTTTTGGCATCGTTGGCTCCTTTGTAAAATTCTCAAAATTTGAGACGCGAATTATACCATAATTTTTCTAATCTTTTGCTATACTTTGTATATGAATTCAATAAATCACGTAAAAAATGCTCTAAGCGAGCTGGATAACGAAGTAGAAAAAATATTATTGGATTGGTCGATTCCGCTTAATGAAAAAGACAATCTTATGCTGCCTCTGTTATTGCAGAAAAAGGTTTTAACACAAACTTTGGAAGACTTGGAATATCTACGCGATAATCCACCTTCACCAAACCAACCGTGCGGTATTTCAAAATACAGGGATGAATAGTTTCAAAACTATTCATGCGCCTCTTGCACCATAATATCCAGTAGTCTAAACAATTCACTGCTTGCCTCTTCCATTTCAGAAAAGTTTTTAATAATAACTTCTTTATTTTTAAAAACCGACTTTTCTTTAACAAATTTCATATTCTCTGTAACACGAGTATGGATAGTTTTGTGTGGCTGTTTCATTGCTATATAGGCTTTCGTGTGTCCGAACTCTGCTTCCCCTTCTCCATGATACCAATGTCCAAAACTACAATGGTCATGATCACACATAGAAATTTCATTTAATGATTCACTAATCACTGCAGAATATGCCATATTTTTATATACGATATGATCGATTTTTATAATTGTAGCGAGATTAGAGTTTTCCATTAATGAAGAAACTTGTGCGTTGTCAGCTGCACTTTGATTTACATTTTCTAAAGCTATTTTTAGCCCTTGAATCCCTTCATTAGATTCAACTGCTATGCTCTCTATTTCTTCGGAATTCTCGTGAATACCATTTGCTTCTTGTTGCAATGATTTTGTTGTCACAGAAATTTCCGCAGTAGCACGCTGTGTACGTTCGGCAAGTTTTCTCACCTCATCGGCAACAACGGCAAAACCACGACCATGTTCCCCTGCACGAGCAGCTTCAATTGCCGCATTAAGCGCCAGTAAGTTTGTTTGATCAGCAATGTCTTTGATCAGATCTAAAACTGATGTAATATCATTTGCTTGTGTTGAGAGAGTATCGATAGCTTCACTACTCTTGATAATCAGATTTGTTAAATGTTCTATCTTGACACTAAGCTCATCTATAGAAAGAAGACTTTGACCTGCTTCTCTAGCCATTTCTTTAGATGAACCAGCAATTTTATGAATATTTTCCAAACTATCATCCATGGCATGTTGGATTTTTTGCAAGCTAGATTTCATACCTCCGCCAAGTTTATTAAATGTGCTTGTTAATTCACCTTTAGTTTTAGATTTTTGCCCAAGTATAACACCTTCAACCCCTTGTGCTACAAGCAGAGCGTTCTGTTTAAAAGCACCCTTTAAGCCATGAGGATCAATATTTCTATAATCAAGCCCTGAATTGGCACTGTCGATTGAGGTTTTTGTTTCCCTCATAAACGCTTCTGTCTGATCGAGTAAATTATTAACGGACCATGCAATCTCTCCAAGCGGATCAGATTTATCAATACCCACAATTCTAGAGTCCAATTTTCCAGCCGCAGCATCTTTTACTACATTGAGAAGTTTTTCAAATAGTTTTTTGTCAACTTGCACTTCATTTGTATTTTTACCGAACATCATAAACTCCCATTTTGGACTGTATTGATGAACTCATCATAACTCATACCACGTTCTTGCAAGACATTTGTCAGATAAGTATTTGAAGCTTCTATGCCACCCTTCTTCTCTTCTTCTAAAAGTTTTTTATAAAGTTCTATGATAATATTTAGATTTTCTACATTCGGTTTTCTACGGACTGAATAATATCCGATTGCTTGATGATTTTCATCAACTGATGTAGTTACGTTCGCATATACCCAGTAGTAACTACCATCAGCTGAAAGATTTTTCACGTAGGCAAAGATCTCTTGCTTGTTTTGCACCCTATCCCACAAAAATTTAAAAATTAGTTTTGGCATATCGGGATGACGAATGATATTATGTGGCTGTCCCAACAACTCTTTTTCATCCAATCCAGCGAATTGGATAAAGATCTCATTACAATAGGTAATTCTTCCTTTTAGATCTGTTTTAGAGACGATAAAATCATCTTCTTGCATGACCAATTCATGGTTATTAGGAGTAACATCTTTCATAGATACAACCTTCAATATTTTTCTGTTATTAAAATAAATTATATAACTTGGATCTTAAAGTAATCTAATGAGTTTTGTTTTAATAAAAAGGTAAGTGATGAAATAATGATGATTTTTTGAAGGTGCCCCCCTCCAGATCCCTGCGGCACATAAGAGCGTAAGGTGTGCTGCTGTGTTCCCACCCTGACACATTATCTTACAAACCTATTGCACAGGTCTAAAGAAGAGCGACGGAATTATAACGAAAAAAGCTTAAACAAAATTTCTGTATAATTGGTCATGATCTATATAGTAACTGCACTTAAAAGCGAAGCACAAGCTTTTGTTGACAAATATAAGCTTACAAAAACAACTTTAAAAAACTATACTCTTTTCTTTAATGACACAATGAAAATAGTTGTCAGCGGCATTGGTGTGGAAAACACCCGTTTAGCGACACAAACTCTCATTAACCACTTTGATATAACAGATGATGATCTCTATGTCAATATTGGTGTATGCGGCTCGGATAAAAAATACGATATTGGAGAACTGCTCAAAGTCGGTTCAATCATCCACAAAGAACTCCCTTATAAATTTGATGAAGGTATTATCCTTACTTGTGTTGATGAAGAGATAACAGGTGGGGTATATGAAGCAGTTGATATGGAAAGTTACGGTTTTTACGATGCAGTTATTCATAATCCTGCCATTAAACATTTTACAATATATAAAGTTGTCAGCGATCACTTTGAGCCCCATACCCTAAATAAAGATATGGTAAAATCGCTAATATTTAAACAACTAGACAATTTGGAGCTTTTTTGAAACTACTGCTTAGCTTTTTACTCTTATTCCTTTCACTACACGCGGATGTAAGCGATACACAACTCAAAGATATGATCGCAAAGATGTTGATAGTAGGATTTGAAGGTGAGCAGACAGAACAAAAGTACAAACTCGGCGGAGTTATCCTTTTTGACAAAAACCTCAAAGAGCCTCAAAAAACAAAAAACATTATCTCTGTGGAACAACTAACACAACTAACAAACAAGATAAAAACAGCTAAAAATGCCCCGCTTTTTATCTCTATAGATCAAGAGGGCGGCAAAGTGGCACGTCTGAAAGAAGATCGCGGTTTTTCTAAAGCCCCTTCGGCTAAAGAGGTAGCAACTTTTTCTCTTGATAAAGTACATCATGCGTATCAAAAACAATCTCAAATGCTCCATCGATACGGTTTTAATATGAACTTTGCTCCGGTAGTTGATCTAAATCTCAATCCAGACAACAAAGTGATCGCAAAGCTTGAGCGTTCATACGGGAAAACACCCAAAGAGGTTGTCAAATACGCTTCAATTATGATCGAAGAACAAAACAAAGCGGGAATTGTATCAGTACTCAAACATTTTCCGGGACACGGTTCTTCTCTCGAAGACTCCCATAAAGGGTTTGTAGACATCACAAACACTTGGCAGGAAAAAGAGCTTGAACCCTATAAAGAGCTTATTGTACAACACAAAGTCGATGTGATTATGACAGCACATGTGTTCAACAAAAAGCTTGATCCTACATATCCAGCAACACTCTCATACAAAATCAATACAAAACTGCTTTGTGAACAACTCGGCTTTAAAGGCGTGATTGTGAGCGACGATATGCAGATGAAAGCGATTTCAGAGCACTATTCACTCAAAGAAGCTGTAACACTGGCAATTAACAGCGGTGTAGATATGCTCCTTTTTGGCAATCAATTAGGCACTAATACACCCGAAGAGCTTGTAGAGACTGTTTTTAAACAAGTCAAAAACCATAAAATTCCTCTGCAAAGAATTCTGGATTCCAATAAGAAAATAGACCTCTTGGCTTTTAAATCTAAACTTGTACAAAAACCTATCATCTTTACAAACCGTAGAATTACAATGACCAAAGAGTATATCAAACAACACTACGGCAAAAACGTTGAGAATATTAGAATCACACCGGAGATGATTGTCCTGCACTGGACGGCGGTGATCGGCTTTGAAGACTCCTATAAACGTCTCTATCAGGAAGAGCTATTTACCGATCGCAAAGATATAGCATCTGCATCACTGCTCAATGTCTCTGCCCATTTTTTGGTTGACAGAGACGGTACAATCTACCAGCTTATGCCGGACAACTGGATGGCCCGTCATGTAATTGGGTTGAACTACTCTACAATCGGTGTTGAAAATGTCGGCGGTGAAGGGAATAAAAAAGAGGATCTCACACCTGCACAGGTAAAATCTAATATAGCTCTTGTTCGCTATCTCAAAGCTAAATACCCTACGATTAACTACCTTATCGGTCATCAAGAATACCGCGAATTTGAAAACACTCCGCTTTGGCTTGAACGCGACAAAGGATACAGAACAGAAAAAGCAGATCCCGGAGAGAAATTCATGAATGCAGTCCGCTCCAAAGTTCATGATTTAGGATTAAAATCTCGCTATGAATAGTGCATTTTCCCCTCTTGACTGGGCAATATTTGTTTTTTATCTGCTTGTTTTAGCTTTTAGCTCCTATATCTTTTCACGTGCAAAAATAAACTCGACAAAAGAGTACTTTACTTCATCAAACTCTATCTCGGCATTAGCTGCGGCAATTTCAATTGTGGCAACAACACAATCTGCCGCGACTTTTTTAGGTGTTCCTGAATTTTCTTACAAAAACAACTTTACTCTCCTTGGATTTTACTTTTCATCTTTACTGGCAGTGTTATTTGTAGCCTATGTTTTTGTCCCTAAATTTTATGAGATCAAAGCCCTCACCGTGTACGAACTCTTAGAAAAACGCTATGGAGCAAAAGCAAAACAGCAAGCAGGTTTAATGTTTCTGGTCGGACGTGTATTAGCAAGCGGTGCACGCCTTTACATCGCTGCACTTGCGATTAGCATGATACTCTTTTTAGATATCTCTTTATTTCACATGCTTATCTCGATTTCACTTTTACTTGCAGGAGCTTTGATCTATACCTATTTCGGCGGTGTCCGCTCAGTCATTTACAGTGATATTATCCAAACTATCGTCTATGTAAGTGCCGGTATTGTCGTGTTTTATTATCTGTATACTTCATTGAGAATAGAAAATATCTACGAAACTCTAAACTCTCTTGGAAAATTACAAGTTGTTGAAACATCACTAGATGGAAAGTTCAGTATCTTTGGTCTTCTTGGAGGCTGGCTGCTTTTAAACATTGCCGCTTTCGGACTTGATCAGGATATGACACAAAGAGTTTTATCTTGTAAAGGGACTAAACAAGCACAATACTCACTCATACTCTCTATAGTTATTACGATTCCTATCGTTCTTTTATTTCTTGGACTTGGAGCCCTACTGTTTTTACATTATCAAAACAACGACGTGGTTCAAAGTTTCGGCTCTGAAAAAATCACTATATTCATGTACTATATCCTCAATGAGATGCCTGAAGGTTTACGCGGTTTTGTAACGGTAGGGGCAATTGCCGCGGCTCTTTCTTCAACTAACTCCGTTTTAGGTGCTATGAGTTCGGTAGCTATAGAGGATCTTTACAAACCCTACAAACTAAAACACTCTAAAAATATCGATGAAACACACTTTTTAAAAGCTTCCAGATTGAGCGTACTGTTTTTTGCATTTTTACTCTTTGCCATGGCAACTCTGAGCTATTTTTGGCAAAGATATTTAGAAGTTTCTTTGATCTCTTTTGCTCTTGGCGTAATGGCGTTTGCCTACACGGGACTTTTAGGTGTATACTTTGGAGCTATATTTACAAAACGAGGAAGTGCCAAGCTTGTACCGGTAGCTCTTTTTGGCGGATTTATCACTGTACTGCTTTTACAAACTTCTGCTTTTGGCTTTTCGCTCGGATATGATTGGCAGATTGTAGCAGGTTCTGTGGTAGCATTTTGTATTATGATGATAGGGAAAAACAATGGCTAAATATATCGGCGTAATGAGTGGGACTAGTCTTGACGGTATTGATTTAGTATTATGCGAAATAGACCAATCAACGTGTACACTCCTAAAAGCAGGCGAATTTTCCTACGATCAGAGTTTAAAAACAGAAATCCTTGATATGATTCACTCTACAACAACTCTAAAAGCCATAGGTGAACTAGATGTAAAACTGGGAAAAATGTTTGCCTCTGCCATCAATACGTTTATAGAACAAAACAAAATTTACAAAGAGGAAATAACTGCTATCGGTCTGCACGGGCAAACACTTTGGCATGAACCGAATTCTGAACATCCATTTTCTATGCAACTGGGAAAATCAAGTGTTGTAGCGGCACAAACAGGTCTGCAAGTAGTCAGTGATTTTCGCTCAAACGACATAGCAAATGGCGGACAAGGAGCGCCTTTTGCTCCCGCATTTCATCATTTTGTTTTTGACAGACTCTATAAAAACATCGCAGTTGTAAACATTGGAGGGATGGCAAATATCACGCTTCTTGGCGATAAGTATCTCGGATGGGATAGTGGCTGCGGGAATGTCTTACTCGATTACTGGATCGAAAAAACACAAAACAAACCTTACGACAAAGAGGGTGAATTCGCAAAGAGCGGCAAACTCAATGAAGCACTTTTAAATAAGATGTTGGATGACCCCTATTTTTCGAAAAAGCCGCCAAAAAGTACGGGACGTGAGTATTTCAATCCTACATGGTTAGAGCATTATCTCATCAAATTTTCAGATCTAAGTGATGCAGATATTCAAGCAACGCTTACCGAGCTTACCGCTCAAACAATTGCCAAAGATTGTACTGATGCAGAGGATATAATCCTTTGCGGAGGCGGAGCTAAAAACAGCTATCTGCAAGAGCGAATTGCAGATTTAAGTCAAAAGAGTGTCAAAACCACTAATGACTACGGTGTAGACAGCGACTTTTTAGAAGCAATGATCTTTGCCTGGCTTGCACACAAAAGGATCCATGAAGAACACGTTGATCTTCAATCTGTAACCGGAGCACAAAAAAATTCGATCCTAGGTGTAATTACATGCAATTAGAACAGGTTTTACAAAACACCCCCTATCAAGATTATAAAATTGAAGTAGCCTCTGCAGATGCAAGTTTTAGAAGTTACTACCGTTTAAAAAATAAAGAGCAAACTTATATTTTAATGGATGCTTCACTTGAAAAAGAATCTCTCAAACCATTTTTAGATGTCACGAAAAAACTGCTGAATGTTAATGTGAAAGCACCAAACATTTTTTACGAAGACTTGCAAAACGGTTATTTGGTACTTGAAGATTTCGGTAATACGAATCTTTTAGATGTTTTAAATCAAGAGAACTTTCAAACTCTATATAAACAGGCTATCGATGAGATTGTAAAGATGCAGCAGGCAGATACCACTGCCCTGCCTCTGTACGATAAAGAGTTTTTACATTTTGAGATGGACTTGATGCGGGAATGGTATTTGGAAAAAAAACTTTCTCACTCACTCACTCAAGCCCAAGAGGAGATGTTAAAGAAAACACTTGACAGCATCTCAGAAGTTGTGCTTTCCCAACCCCAAGGTGTTTTTGTTCATCGAGATTTTCACTCCCGTAATATTATGCTTAATGAAAACAATGAACTTGGAGTAATTGACTATCAAGATGGCATGAACGGTGCAATCACTTACGATCTTGTTTCACTGTTAAAAGACTGTTACATCTCTTTTGATCGTGGTTCGATTGAGAAATTGGTACTTTATTTTCGTGATCAGCTTACACCGGAAGTTACAAATGAGCTTTTTTTAAAATGGTTTGATTTTATGGGTCTGCAACGCCATATTAAAGTGCTTGGTATCTTTTCACGTTTACATCTTCGTGACGGTAAAGAGGGGTATTTAAAAGATATCCCACTTACTCTTTCATATGTATTAGATACAGCTTCGAGATATGATGAAACAAAAGAGTTAGCCGAATTTTTAGGAAAATTTCAATGAAAGCGATGATACTCGCAGCTGGACGTGGTGAACGTATGCGCCCACTTACAGACACTACTCCAAAACCACTTTTAAAAGCAGCCGGTAAAGAACTGATTGTCTGGCATCTGGAAAAACTTGCAAAAAATGGTTTTAAGGAGATTGTGATCAATATTGCTCATTTAGGAGATCAAATCCCGCAAGTCTTGGGAGACGGCAGTCGCTGGGGAGTAAACATCTCTTACTCAGATGAGCAAGATACGGGAGCCTTAGAGAGTGCTGGGGGGATTAAAAAAGCTCTGACACTTTTAGATAAAGAACCTTTTTTGGTTGTCAATGGAGACGTTTTTTGCGAGTACGATTTTGATCCTGATTTTGACCTCCAAAACAAGCTTGCACACCTTATTTTAGTCCCCAACCCCTCACATAATGAAAAAGGGGATTTTGGCTTAGAGAACTCTTTAGTATTAAACCAAGATAATGAAATGTGGACATTTTCAGGTATAGCTTACTATAATCCAGAAATATTTAATGATCTAAAACTCGAAAAATCAGCCCTTGCACCTCTGCTTAGAAACCTGATAGAACAACAACAAGTAAGCGGAGAGATTTTTAAGGGCTTATGGAGAGATATAGGGACACCAGAAAGGTTACAAGAGATAAATGAGATACTTACTACTTCTTCTTAGCATTTTTTCCACTTCCCTTTTTGCAAAACACTACACTAACTGTACGTTCCAAAATCTGCACCACAGTGATATATGTAAAAAAGTGGTTAAACGTGGTGTAAGCTATGACTATGCCAATAAATTTTTACTCTCTTATTTTAAAACACAAAAGTTTGACGAAGTTAGTTGGAAGTATCTCAAACCGAAATATGTTCAGTACCATAAACATAAAGAGAGAAAAGCAAATAATGTACTGGTATCACGTGTTCCCAATATTGTAAAAAATATAAACAAGCATCAAAAAGCGTATGATTATGCAGAAAAAAAATACGCTGTAAACAAAGAGATCATCGCGGCAATTTTATTAAAAGAGACAAATCTGGGAAAAATCAAGCCGACACATGATGCCTTTATAGTTTTTAATACAATCGTAACAAGACTGCCAAAGCCAGAAACATCAAGAGAAAAATGGCTGCTCAAGATGGGAAAAACGAATATGGCTACAATCATAGAGTATTGTTATAAAAACAAGTTAGCACCTGAAAAATGTAATCTTCCAAGCTCTTATGCAGGGGCTATCGGTATTCCGCAGTTTATGCCAAACAGTTTCATTTATGCCGAATCGTATAAAAACAAAGTTCCCGATCTAACGGATATGGATGATGCTATTGTCTCTGTAGCAAAATTTTTACATAAAAAAGCCGGTTTTGATACTTTAATAGACTGGAAAAAAATGGATAATGTCCCACAAATAGAACAAGAGTGGTATCAGTATGAATTTGACAATGAAAATACTTCTTTTGCGTATGAAAAAAATTCTAAAACGGGTAAACCGTACAATTATTTTTGTAGTGACAAACCCGAACTTGATTATCTTAAAGAATACATGAAAAAGATTCTACGCTATAACAATTCATCGAACTATGCAATCGGCGTACTCCGATTGGCACATGATGCCTCTTTACTTCTCGCTAAGTAAAACTAGCTCTAAAGTACCGCTGATATAGTTTGCAAAGAAAGTCAGTACTTCAAGATCATTTTCGTCAAAATCAAAACGGCTTTTGTTGAGAAGTTGCATGATTCCCATTATCTCTCTTTTTGAGTTAAAAATAGGAATTGTGATTATATTTTTTGTTTTATAACCGCTTTTTTTATCGATACTAGGTAAAAATCTTGGATCTTCATATGGATTATTAACTACCTGTGCTTCTTTTTTCGTATATGTATCGCCGACAATTCCTGAATCTAAAGAGATAACAATACGCCCACCTATACCGTCACTTAATTTTGTCCATAAAATATTTTCAGCTACATCTACTATAAAAATTGAACAGCGATCTGCATGTACTATCGTTTTTGCTTCTTTTGAAATAAGCTCTAAACTATCTTCAATGTTTTCTACTTTAACTAACTCTTTTCCAAATGCCGCTATTTGATTAAACTTATTCATTACCTTCCTCACCTTTAGCATAACTGTTTAATAACTCAATAAAACCGCTCACGTAATGAGCAAAAAAGATCATAAATCTCACATCTTCGTCATCAAAATTTTCAGGTTTATTCAGCAATTCTAAAACACCGATAATATTTCTCTGTGAATTAAAAATTGGAGCTGTAACGATATTATGTGTTCGATATCCTGTCTTTTCATCAATCTCTGTTAAAAATTCTGGATGTGAATATGCATCATTTGTTACTACCGGTTTTTTGACTTTAATTGTATACCCAACAATCCCTTTATTGGCTGGGATAGTGATTCTTTCTACCTCATCGGCCAATGTAGTCCATAATTCATTTTTTATGCTGTTATAGATAAAAATAGAGCATCTATCTGCTCCTACTATCTCTTTAACATACTTTGCAATATGGGGGATCCCACTTTCTAAAGATTTTTTATTCAGTAGCTCTTTTGCAAACTCGGCTAATTTTTGTGATTTGTTTTCATACTTCATCGCAACAGCCCTCTTAATTTGTATTGGAAATATTATAGTGTAAAATTGCAAGAAAAAAAAGGAGTTGTTATGGAAAAAATAACAATCTGGCATAATCCGAGATGTTCAAAGTCTCGTCAAGCACTCTCACTTTTAGAAGACAACGGTTGTGAAAAAGAGGTTATAAAATACCTTGAAAGCACTCCAAGCAAAGAAGAGTTAAAAAATGTTTTATCAATGCTTGGAATATCGGCTAGAGAACTTATGAGAACAAAAGAAGACCTTTACAAAGAATTAGATCTTCAAAATGAAACAGATGAAGAGAAGCTTATCGATGCAATGGTAGCCAATCCTAAACTTATAGAGCGTCCAGTACTTATAAAAAACGGTAAAGCAATCATTGCAAGACCACCGGAAAAAGCATTAGAGCTACTTTCATAGGCAAACACTCATTTACCGATAATTATGTTAAACTTTTCCAGAATCAAAATTTCTAGGGGAGTTTTACAAATGGAAAAAATATATAATTTAGCAATTGTAGGTGCAGGGCCGGCAGGAATTGCAACTGCAGTTGAGAGTTATCTTCTGGGTATTCGGGACATTGTCCTTTTAGAAAAAGACGTAAACCACAACTCCACTATTAGAAAATACTATAAAGACAACAAACGTGTCGATGTTGAATGGAAAGGGCAAAAAGTTGAACTTGACGGCAACATCTACTTTATAGACGGCACAAAAGAATCAACTTTAGACTTTTTTGACGAAATCCTCGATAACCATTCAGTTGAGCTCCAAACACAAGTTGAAGTACAGTCTATTCAGAAAGAAGAAGACTATTTTGAAGTGTTCATGGCTGGTCAAAGTATTAAAGCGAAATATGTAGTTGTAACGATCGGACGTATGGGAAAACCAAACAAACCCTCTTATAAAATTCCACCAAGCATTAGAAAAAAAGTGAATTATACGACTGATGAGTGTAGTGCAGATGAAAAGATCTTAGTCGTAGGCGGTGGAGACAGTGCTGTTGAATACGCCGTTGATCTTTGCTCCAAAAATGATGTTTCCATCTGTTATAGACGTGAAACTTTCAGACGTGCAAATCCGACAAATCAAAGGGATATAGCAAACGCCATCATGCATAAAGAGGTAAATCCTCTTCTAGGTGTTGATATAGAAGGTTTAGAAGATGAAGAAGGTAAAGTAAAAGTATTGTTTAATGATGATACTATCGATACTTATGATCGCGTGATCTATGCTATCGGGGGCACAACACCGAGTGCATTTCTTTCTAGCTCGGGTATTAAAGAGAAAGATGGAAAACCCGTACATAATGGATATTACGAAACAAATATAGAAGGGCTTTTCGTAGCAGGTGACATTACACAAGAAAGCGGTGGAAGTATTGCACTAGGGCTTAATCACGGTTATGCAATCGCCTGCCATATACAAAATAGAGAATGCTAAGAACTTTTAGCTACTCTGCTAGTTTTTCAATACTCACACCATTATCGCGTAAAAACTTTGAAACAACCTCGGAATGAGTATGTTCATACTCGCGTAAAAAAACTATACGTTTTATCCCCGCGGCAATAAGGTTTTTACTACATTCGCTGCAAGGCTCTAACGTTACGTATATAGTAGCATTCTCAATAGAAATTCCCTTTCTTGCAGCCCAGATAAGGGCATTCATTTCAGCGTGAATTTCGTATGTTTTACTCCAGTCATGATGCTCTTGAGTATATTCATTATCCCAGTGTTCACAACAGTTTACATATCCTGCTGGTGTACCGTTATAGCCCGTGCTTAAAATTCTGCCATCTTTTACAATCACAGCACCAACTTGTTTTGAAACACACTTAGATGCAGTTGCTATTTCACAGGCAATATTTATAAAATTTTGGTCGCTAAGCATTACTCAGGCATCCTGATTACATTTATATCTGCATTGTCACGTAAACGAGCAAAGTAATCACTCAAAACTACTTCTCTTTTCTCTGCCATAATCTCATTAATGATCTGATTTTTAACACTTTCAATGCCACCCTCTTCTGCAGATGTAATAGACTTGATATAAAAACTCATAAAACCCCCTTTACCGTTTGGAACAATAGGAGTAAAACCGTGTTTAGGTGTTTGTGCTAAAAGAGAAGCAAGTTCTGGAGAGATTTTGTCATATGGAAGTACTTGTTCATTTGTAGCAATCTCTGGAGAGTAAAACATCGGATTGTCAACTTTTTCCTGTAAAAGAGCTTTTGATTTTGCATCATAAATTACTACAGTAAATGACGAAGGGTGCATATACTCCTTTTGATGCAGTTTATAATACTCTTCAATCTCCTCTTGACTCGGTTCCTCAATAGAAGAATACGCTATCGCAGAGTAAAGTTTTTGAGATAAAAGTTTTTGTTTTATTTTCTCTTTGAACTGAGTTGAACTCATTCCACTTGATTCTCTAACCGCATCGTAAAAATCACTGATGCTCATATTATTACGAGAAGCGAGATTTTTAATATCGTCATACACTTCAGAAGATGAAACTGTAATCTTACGATCTTTAATTTCAGCCGCTTCAAGTTTTTGACGGATCAGAGCATCCGTTGCTTTTTTTGCATCCACTTTGGAGACACTCATCTCTTTTTTAATATCTTCCAAGGTAATCGCTTCATTTTTTACAACAACTGCCACACCATCATATACTTTTGCTTCTAATAATCCCGTAATAAATAATAAAACAAATAAAACTTTTCTCATACTTTTCCATATATTTTAAATTGAAAGTTATTTTACCCATTTTTAACCAACAATACCCTAAAATTGCACCACTAAAATGAAAAGGGTTTATAAATGGTTGTTACTCGTTTTGCTCCAAGTCCTACTGGATACTTACACATCGGTGGTTTAAGAACTGCTCTATTTTCTTATCTTTGGGCTAAGAAAAATGGTGGAAAATTTGTTCTTCGTATCGAAGATACTGATAAAGCTAGAAACTCTGAAGAAGCTACAGAGGCTATCTTAAAAGCATTTGAGTGGCTAGGATTAGAAGCTGACGGTGAAGTAACATACCAAAGCCAGCGTGATGATATTTATGCAAAATATATTGAGCAACTTCTAAATGAAGGTAAAGCCTACAAATGTTACATGACAAAAGAGGAACTTGAAACTCTTCGTGAAACACAAATGGCAAATAAACAAAGAGCAAAATACGACGGAAGATACCGTGATTTTGAAGGTACTCCACCTGAAGGAATTGATCCTGTTATTCGTATCAAAGCTCCTGAAAGTGGTGAGATTGTAGTAAGAGACGGCGTAAAAGGAGATGTTGTTTTTAAAGCGGAAGACATCTTAGATGATTTTATTATTGCAAGAGCTGATGGAAGTCCGACTTATAATTTTGTTGTTGCTATTGATGATGCATTAATGGGGATCAATGAAGTTATCCGTGGGGATGATCATCTTTCAAACACTCCAAAACAGATCGTAGTTTACGAAGCACTCGGATTTGACATTCCTAAGTTTTACCATGTACCGATGATCCACAACTCACAAGGGAAAAAACTCTCTAAACGTGACGGTGCGACAGATGTAATGGCATACAAAGATATGGGTTATCTTCCGGAATCACTGCTAAACTTTTTAGTACGCCTTGGATGGAGTCACGGTGATCAAGAGATCTTCTCAATGGAGGAGATGATTGAACTGTTTAATCCAAAAGATATCAACAGATCTGCTTCAATATATAACACTGAAAAATTAGACTGGTTGAACTCTCACTATATTAAAAATACGTCCAACGAAAGACTTGTTGAACTATTAAGTGATTATGACCTAGTTCTTACTTCTCACGATAAAAAAGAGATCCTCCTAGATGCACTAAAAGAGAGAGCAAAAACTGTTGAGGAATTAAGTAACTTATCTAAAGAGATTATTGCTACACCTGCTAGCTATGATGAAAAAGCTGTAAAAAAAGCAGTCAAAGAAGATACATCTGCAATTATCGATAACTTTAAAGCAAAACTTATTGCCGCTGAAGGAATTCATATGCCTACAGAGTATCATCATCTAGTTGAAGCTGTTGTAAACGAAATGGAAATTGGATTTGGAAAAATAGGACAACCTCTACGTATAGCACTTCTTGGAAAAATGGGTGGACCAGGTCTGGATGTAATTATGTCTGTAATCGGAAAAGAGGAAACTTTAAAAAGAATCGAGAGCTTTTTAGGCTCTCTTTAAAGGGAAGAAAGTTTTTACTTTCTTTATCCCCCTTAGTTAGTTAACGCATTTTGGATTGTAGTATTAGCATCCTGAATTAACGTCTGTTGAGAACTAGTCATAAATGTCTGTACACCTGCTACTAAACCAACACCTACAATTACTAACATTAATGCAACTAACACTCCACTCATACCTTTTTGAGACTTTAAACGCTTGAATATTTTTTTCAAGTTCTTTCCTTTTTTTGTGATATACATGTGATTATTTTATCACAAAAAATTATAATACGCAAATAGAATTTAGTTACAATAATTATCATAAATTGTTATATTTTATTTGTATACTTCCTTGAAATCCATAATGAAGGTTCTAATTTTTCACATTCTTCTAAACAATCCTCCGTAATCTCAAGCCACTCTATTCCATCAATAAACTGAGTATTGTTTGATTTAAATTTATGTCCATATTTCCAAACAGTAACCCTAGCCGAGTCAATAGTTGAAGGCTTATCTCGTATATAAATATTTTCAATGCTCACCGCATACATAGGCTGCTGTGCTTTTTCTTCTGTTTCTTGAGAGACTTCTATAATATCATCTGCAACAACTTCTTGCTTTTCCTCTTCAATTACATCTACACCAATCTCATCCTCCGTAGAACGGTTTAGATCTTCAACTACAGTTTTTTGTACTACAATATCATTTCTTACCGCTAAAGGCTCTTTTACAACTTCTTTGTCATTATTCATATCTAAGAATGTATCATGCAGTTTTATACTCTCTTTTGTAAAGTCCCTGTAAATTCTACTGTCATCACGTTCATTGTTTGTATCAACTATCTCTGGTACTAAGAAGAATAAGAGGTCATTCCCTTTGGTACTAGTTACAGTATGTGTAAACAGTCTTCCCAAAAGGGGAATATCTCCAAGTACCGGTACCTTTTCTTTCTGATCTATCTCTTCGGAATGGAGGCGTCCTCCAAGGGCTATAATTTGCCCAGATTTAACAACTACGTTTGTTTTAATTGTTTTACTTACAAAAGAGGGAACGGAAATGCCTGCCCCTAGTTGAACGTTATGATCCATATTTGTATCAAAAGAACTATCTTGAATATCCACATCGATATACATAAAGTTTTCTTTTTCCATAAACTTTGTCTTAAGTGTCAATGTTAAACCATACTCTTTTTCTGAGACTCGAATAGTTGGAGCAGTACCTGTGTTTTGTGTCATTCCTGTAGGAATATATACTTCTCCACCAACGCGAAATGATGCATTTTGCTCCTCTGTTGTAATCAGTACCGTATCATCTAAAATTTTCCCTATACCTTTTTGCTCTAAAAAATTCAGTGTAGCTGTTACAGACCTACCTGTTGATGAACTAAATTGTCCAAAGTTATCTAAAAGCCAGCCACTAAAGGTTGCACCGTTTCCAGCCAAAGGGTTTAATGCAACATTAGTATGACGATCTAAAAATCCTAGTCCTGTCACACCGCCAAGATCTTTCGCTTTTTGATTATTGATTTCAACTAAATACAATTTAGTTCTAATCATTTTATTTACTCTATTTGTTTCAGTCAGATCCATTGTAGTATTAAGATCAACTCCTGCATTTTTTAGTAATTTATAAACTCTCTTTTTATTATGTGGGTCTCTGAAAGTTCCTGTCATAACTGTAGAACCGTCACCAATTTTATTGATTTTCAAACTAGGTTCTACAAAATTGAGCATCTTTTGAATATAACCTAGGTTTTTATTCACGTAAACATGATAATTTTGCATAGAGCCATCTCTATAAACCAACAAGATAGATGTAGTTCCCGTTCGTTTTCCAAATATTTTTAAAAACCTGCTTGCACCTTCACCTCTTAATAAAGAAACATTGATCATCTCCCTATTTCCGACAACCACTTTTTTTATACTTTTATGAAGAGGAACGATGTTATACTCATTATCAAATACAACTAAATCATTCCCATTTAAATATACACTTATAAATAAAAATATCAGTGTTATAATCTTTTTCATTTTATTCCCTTATTGACATTTAACTACGACAGAGATATTTTGATCTGCATAAGAATAAGTATTCATCTGTGTTGTTAATGTTTTGTTTTTTATATATGTTCCATTGTAATCATAGGTTGTCGTAATTGCAATTTCCCCAAGTTTTTGAGCATCGCTTATACTTGAAAAAGTTGCACTTGTTTGATTTGGACACAATGTATTTACACGTTCCAAATACCTTTGAAAGTCAGTTGCATTACCATCTGAACCATCTGTAAAATCACGTAAATCTGCCCTAGCAACCATAAAGTCTGACGTCATATTCGCAACAAGCTTAAGTTTATAGTCTGCTTGCATAACATTCCAATAATCCAATAAAATAACAATGGAGAATACAAGTGTTGGTAATACAACCAAAAGTGTAGCCATAATCTGAGGTAATCCAAGACTACCTTTTCTAAACGTTCTACTATTATTGTTCATATGAGATACGTGCCTCATCTGCTTGAAGTATTCTTTTTGTTGTGCGTTTTACCTGTGAAACGTAATCAGCTAACATCTTCTCTTTTTTCTTTTGAACGTCTTCATCCTGTATTTTTGAGCATTTAACTATCCACAGATGTCCAGTATTGTTTGTGTTATAAACTCTATTTCCATTGAGTTCAAGGGTTTTATAATAAAGCATCAAAAAGTTTTTAATCTCTTTAGGGGAGAACGACAATACTATATTTTGAGCAAATACAGAATTACCTTTCGCATCTGATGAAATATAACTCTTGATTGTTCTTCCGTTTACGACAAAACTCTCAATAGTTACATTTAAAGCAATATATTTCGTTTTAAATTCACTTTGACGACCATCTTTTTTATTCTCAACTGAAACAATATCTATCTTGTCTCCTTTATGCAAGGATGAATCAATATTTTTAAAGACAGATAACGGAAGTGAGATCGTATCACCTTTAGTTTCTTCTAATTCCAATGCTTCTTGTTTAGTATCTGCTTTTAGCGTTATACTCTTTTTTTCCTCGGGCTTTGCAAGTGCTATCTTTTGCTCTCTAATAGGCTCATTCTGATAAATGTCAACTACTGCATATCTTCCAATTATCTCACTTGCCGTAAGTGGTGTCCCTACAATATACTCCTTTGGCAAAGCAGCTTTCTTAATCGTATCAGCATTTAAAAGTTCCCCTTTACGAATATCTCTTGCAGTTACAAAAACTTCAACAAGCTTTACTTGTTTCACTTGTTCTTCAAGCATACTTTGTTTTGAGTACATCAATAAAGCAAGTGACGTCATAAACAACACCAATCCAATTAAAATAAGTATTATTGTCTTCATCTGTTTATTTTTCATAATTCCCCTTTATATTAAAATCCCGGCATCAAAGCATCTGCAGCCATTGGAAAAACCATCATTGCAATGATGGCTGGTAAAATGAATAAAAACATAATAAATGTGATCTTTATATTCATCGTTGCCGCTTTTTTTTCGATATTCAACATCTCTTCTTGTTTAATCTCAACTGCCTGATTTTCAAAAACAGATTTTACGCCTATCCCCGTCTCTTCCGATAAACGCATAAAACCAGCAATAGTAGCTATCGCTTCTGAGCCTGTTCTTGTTGCTAAGTTTGTACATGCCACTTCATTTCCGTATGTAATAAACTCATATTTAAAAATTTTTGATTCTTCAATAAGATCTTTTCCCAAAACATCCGTAGCATCTTGTGTTACTTTATCTATAGCATTGTTAAGTCCCCCACCACCTTCTAAAATAATGATTAAAAGGTCGATAAAAATAGCTAAATCATTCTCTATTCTTGTAATTCTTGCTTTCATTTGTTCATCTATATACAGAAATGGAGCTACACCCATAATTCCTAAACCGATAATGACAAACAAAATATTAAATAGCTGATCCATATTCAAAATAAAAACCAGTGAAATAATAGAAGCTCCGGCTAAAATAGAAGCAAGAAGAATCTCATTGAAAGCTTTTTGTGTAAGCCCTGCACGCGTAAGCTTAACTTTAAACTTCTCTTTTGTCCTATTTTCCGATTTGCTTATTAAAGAGATCGAATCATCCAAATTAAAAATATGATGAATGAGCTTATAATGTTTATATTTAATAGCAAGTAATAAAAAAAGTCCTACGCCCATAAACACTATTGATAACACTAAAAGTAGAGTTGCAAATCCAATCATTACTTATCTACCTTTGTTATAAAGTTATTTGCCAGCATTCCAAGAAAGATCCATAATATAATTCCTAAAAGCTGAAACCTTCCATATTCGGACTCCATAAAATATTGATGAATTTTTCCATCAAAATTGCTATTTAACATAAAGTATAAAAGAACAGCTATCCCTACAACAACATAAGAACCAAAGTTTCCTTCCCTTGTAACTACATCCACTTTATCTTGCATCTTTTTTCTATAAGTAATGGTCTGCTCAACTTTTGCCAATGTGTTGGAAAATTGTCCACCACTCTCTCGACCTATTTTGATTGCTAATGCAAATATTTTTAATTCTTTTGAATCAACATGTTTATACATATTTTCAAAAGCTTGCATTTCACCAACGGTATTTTTCTCTTGAAAAAAATCGGAAAACACTTCTTTGAGTAGTTTTGAACCTGATACAGAAATGGACTTTGAAAGTGCCTGCTCAAACCCTATACCGTTTTTCATCATCTTTACAAGCACAGAGATAGCTAGTGCTAAAGCACGATTAAACTCTTTTTTTCTGTTTCTAATAAGAACCATTAAAAACATATATGATAGTAACAATCCAAACGGAGTACCGATTACAAAGCCTGCCCAGTGTTGTAAAAATAAAGCTACTAAAAAATCTACTACACCTACAAATACTAAAACAAACAATAGATATAACCATACCGGTAGTTTTATTCCTGCTAAAAGTAAATAGGAACGCAGTTTTGCAAGTAAAGATTGCTTATCTGTAGTTTGATATTTTTTTGCCAAAAGTGCTTCTACTTCAGAATCTTTGGAAAAGACTACCTCTTTAACATACTTTAAGTGGATTGCTCTTTCATATTGCGAATAAAAAATATAGAGTAACATCGTACCGCTGGCACTCAAAATAAAGAGCAAAAAGATATCAAAGAAATTCATCATTGCAGGTTCGGCCATCTTTCTAAAATATTTTTTGAATTACCTAGCGATGCTTGAACAATTTCTGACATATAGTTGCTTTTCCAGCCACACATTCTACTTGGATGAAAATCTCTTAACTCTTTTATAATCATCTCTTTTGTTACTACAAAATCGTTATCAAAAATACGATTCTCAAGAGTAACACCGTGTTGCAACATTTTATTTACAGCCCTTGTTGATGCAGATACCGCTTTAAAATTTCCGGATGAATCCATCGGATTATCGCTATTTAAAACTCTTGAAAATTCAAAAATATCTAGCATAGAAACTACACCGTTATCCTCTACCCTTTTTTCTGGTTCTGAAATCTTTACAATTCTTCTTCTACCGTCAGGAAAACGCACTATTTGTACAATCAAATCAACAGCTGAAATGATCTGTGATCGAACAAAATTCATATTTGCCGTCGGACGTGCTTCTAAAAACATGTTTTCAATTCTTACAATTGCCTCTTTAGTATCATCTGCGTGAATTGTAGTCATTGAACCGGGGTGTCCTGTATTCATAGCATTAAGCATGGTTACAATTTCAGGACCACGACACTCTCCTACTATGATTCTTCTAGGACTTGAACGTAACGCTGTACGAAGTAGTGTTTCTATAGTCACTGCTCCTGCACCCTCTTCATTTTCCGGACGTGCTTCAAATGAACGAATTGCATGACAAGGCATTTGAGGCTTCATCTCTTTTGTATCTTCAATTGTAAGTAGCTGATCCCCTTCATCTATAAAGCGCGTAAGTGCATTCAAAAAAGTAGTTTTACCGCTTGAAGTACCGCCTGAAACTACAATATTGAGCTTTCCTTTGATTGCTTTTATCAAAAAATATGCCATTTTTAAATCAATCATATTGCTATCGATTAAGCTCTCAAAAAGTAATGGAATCTCACGAAACTTTCTAACTGTTACATATGAACCTGCTTTACCATCTTTATCTAGGTTGGCAGCGATTGGAGGAATTTGTATTTCAATACGGGAACCATCAGGAAGTTTAGCTGAAGCGATTGGAGATGACTCATCAACTTTTCTATTTGAAACACTTAACATACGAGAGATAATTCTTCTTAGGTCCTCTTCACTACGAAAACGAAACGGTGTTGCAAGAGTTTGCCCCTCATAAATTACATCTATATAATCTTTTGTATTAACAATGATATCATTAAGTCCGCTTCCAGCAAGTTTAATAATTGTTGTGATCGGTCCATAATATAAAAGATTATCTATTAAAAAGTCTGCTATTTCAGTTTTTAAAGTCGTTTTTGGAATATTAAATTCACTAATGTGTTTTAAAACGACCTCTCGAACCATTTTCTCTGTAAGTTCTGCCTTAATATTTAGTTTTTCAATAAATTTGTCATAAATATTACAAGCGAGTTCATAATATTGTTCATTTCTATATAGAAGTGGAAAGCAAAAAGTTGTACAAGAAAAATCTTCAGTAGTAATTACATCTTCCAAATTTTTTGCTTCTGTTTCATTCTCTAAAGCATTTGAAAAACCTTTTATTTTTTCTCTTAAAGCCACTCTTTTATCCTTGCCAAGATAGATTTACTATGTTCCTGTTCATACTGATTGTTTTGTTGCTCAACAATAAAAAATTTATTGATCATTTTACGTAAACCATCCATAAACGGTGCATCAGGACAAGCATCACATACTAATTTTGCTTCATTCCAGCATTCTCGTAAATGAAGTGCGTCATTTGGTAGAGAGTGTGCTATTTCAAAGTTGTGTTTTAACCCTTTAGAGAGGATTTTTTTTGCTTCTTCATGTGTAACGCTTCCATAAGCATCTGCACGATTTGCAATAATATGTGTTTTGTTATACCAACCGCTGCGGTCAATAATATCTATATATGTTTTTAAAATTGACATTGATGGTATATTAAACTCTGTAATTACAAAAATATCATCTGCTAATTCTTGAATGTCAATTTCTAAATCTTTATCTTTAAATACACCTACATCAATTAGAATAAAGTCAAAACTCTCTTTTATATGCATAATAAAATTCAAAAATATTTGAATGTTTTCAGTACGGGAAAATTCCTCTTTATCTGTATGTTTTTGAATACCGGGAATAAAAAAAAGATTGTTGCTTAATTTCATGAGCCCATTATTGAAAAGCTCTTCAAACTCCATACTTTGAGCATGTGTAATGTCTACAATAGTCTTACTTGGCTGAATAACATCAAAAAACAGATTTGAGATCGCCTTTGTATCGGTAAAGTCAAGTAATAAAACATTTTTATCTAAATGCTCATCCGCTATCGTTTTTGCCAGATTCATAGTAATAGTTGTTGTCCCTACTCCACCATTGATACCAGTAAAAACAGAGACATTACTGTTACCTTTTCTTTCTTTAATTATGTTTTGAGAATTTGTAATATACTTGATTAGTTCATCAGAGTCTACCTCTGCAATATTGAGATAAATATCAACTCCAAGCTTTCCAGCCAATAACGAAAAAGCCACATCATCTTTTCCCATTAAAATCATATAAATATTGCTTGAAAATCCCATATTCTCCAATGCATGAATATCTTCCAATGTATCAACTTTATATAAAAGAACAATATCACGGTTTCTATTTGCTGCATAATAATTTATAAACTCTTGAATAGATGAAAAATTTTCTAGTTCTGTATACTCATCTCGCAATTCAAAACAACACTCTTCATAGTTTGGTGTCACATATGCTATAACCATATTTACTCGCCTCTTTTAATCTCTATTAATTTATATGTTGATGTTGTTCCAGCAGCTTCAGGTGTAAAGCCTTCTTCTTGTTTTAGGTGTAAAATCAGCCCTTTGTGTACTTTTTCATCATAACTGACAACACTATAATCTCCTGTGTCAAAATCACTGTCATACGTCCCGCTACCAGAAGAACCAAAAGAGCTAAAGAAAGAGAAAAAACCACTAAACATACTTGTACTTTGATCTTTGTTACGATTACACCAGTCCATCAAATCAGCTGATGGA
This sequence comes from Sulfurimonas sp. C5, assembly GCF_029872055.1. Lineage (NCBI taxonomy): Bacteria > Pseudomonadati > Campylobacterota > Epsilonproteobacteria > Campylobacterales > Sulfurimonadaceae > Sulfurimonas > Sulfurimonas sp. C5. Next base: position 32,647 of record NZ_JARXNQ010000002.1, on the reverse strand, counting down.
ACATTTCTATAATATGTCATCCCCATGGCTGACACAATTTTTAAATTATATACACTGCCATCATTAGCATATGTATGTTCGTCATAAGTCGGAAACATCATCATAAAAACAGATTTTCTATGTCTTACGGTACAAGACTCTACTTCTGTTCCGTATGAACTCTCCAACCCTAACAATGAAAAATGAAGAAAGTCTGTAACATTCGTGCCATCTGTTTCTATAAAAGTTAAAGGCATAGGGTTTGTAAAGTTAAAATCTACGCTTACCACTTCTGTATCAGTCGTTGACTCACTGCCAAAGAAACGAAAAATAGAGCTAAAAACAAAAGTTATCGGTTTAAATAATTCACTTAGAAATGTAGTACGTCCACTTACTGTTTCAGTAGCTTTGGTACTTAAATAATTTACCCCGTCAAGTTTTCCTGCAAGACTAAGCAGTGTGGTCTCTGTATCTTCTGCAACAAGATGGGGTGTCATCTTTACCTCTGTTGTAGTATTTACAAAAGGGATAAAATTCGAAAGCCCAAAAAAACTGACTGCTTTACATGTAAAACTACTTGAATTCAATGTTAAAAAAAGAATATTACACTCTGTACGTTCTCCAACTAGTTCACTATTATAATCAAGTAAAGTGGCCTGTGTAGCAGTCGCACCATTAGTCAAAGCCGTATCTAATTCATTACTGATAGCTTTTTCAAGCATATAATCATCTTGTAATCCAAACGAGATATTTGCAATATATCTGTTTCTAATCTCTGGAGAATCTGTAGAAGTTAGAGTTGTCCCTGCAGAAGTAGAGAAGAAGCTACTCATCATTTTAATCAATGTTCCAAAGAAACTTGTTGGTTTGTCTTGAGTAGCATCTGAACCGTTACTGTCTTGATAATAAGCACTATCTCTAAAAACATCTAAAGCATAGAATGCATCATCATTTGCAGAGTTGTAATTTGATGCGCCGTCAAAAGGGATTCTATATTCACCAGAAGCTAAATTATTCCCCGATGCATCAACTTTCATATCTGCATTGTTCAGTATCCCTTTGTTTACTAAAAAAGGTTTTTGACCTGAACACCCTTGAGAGTCAAGCCCGGCATCTTTACATAAATAACTGCTCTCAACACTCATTCTTACTTTTCCTGATGTTATAATCTCAGCAAAATTTGTTTCATTTGAGCCTGTCCCACTCCAAGAAAACTTTTTCCAAAAATTGTCCACTTTAAAATCTGTTGTTTTTATAGTAACTGTTTGTTCATACAAATTGTTTCCGTATTTATCATCTCCAATATATGTTTCACTTGTAAATGTTACATTTGTATCAGTTGCGTTTGCCAATAAAGTTGTACTTACAAACATCATTAAAAATATTGTTATTCTTCTCATCAACTTTATTCCATCCCTTATTCTATTTTATTTGAAACCATAATATATTCTATATAGGCATCAACTTTTTGATCTATTTCGTCTTCAGTTAAAGTAAGGTTTTGTGCTTCTGCTTCAGCCTTGACTTTATTTCTATAGCGTACAGAAGAGATCAAAAGCTTTTCTTGTAAATGTTGTAAGTTTGTCACATTATTTACGGTATGAAGATCATCATTTGATCCACCCATAAATGCAATAAACCAAAACAGCATCATTACTGCAATTAACAATGGTACTAATGCAGCCGAAGCTTTTCTCATATATTTCCTACCATATAAGCAACTAGTGAAGCTAGTGTCATTGCTGGTGCGAAAGCAAACGACTTTTTTTGTAATACTGCCAAGATAAGAAGGTGTATTACTCCCGATAATGCTATAAAAACACCAACTTGCTCTAAACCTAAAAAAAGTGCACAAAACACACCAAACCTGATATCCCCTCCCCCAAAGGTCATGCCAAAAAGGATAGGGATAACAAAAACCACGATAACGATACCCATAGCTATAAAATCGTTTACAGTGAGTATTCCATCTCCCCATTTTAAAAACAACATCATTATTATTGACGGGAGTATAATTTTGTCTGGAATTAATCTTTTTTTATAGTCTATAAAAGAGATAATTGTTGCAATTATTATAAAAAATACTAATAACAACAATTACTCCATTTAATCAAATAATATAACTTTTTGTGATAATTTTGTGATTATAGGGGAAGAGAGCTTAACTTCAATTGAAATACATAAAAAAACAATTTTAAATATTGTTCAATTATTTAAACTTCATATCAGTATTTGTTTTAGTAATATTTATACATTTGATTGTGTGTCTATTGATTACAGATAAGCAGACTCAATTATAAATTCGTTTTGTTGTTTTAGCATTAAATACACTATCTTTTCCCGGTTCATCTTCACGCATTTGCAATAATATATTGTTTTTTTCTTTGCTAATACACCTGTGCCTTCAGCCACATTGGCTCCAGATTTTTCAAGTACACAAAGAGACCACAAAACTTCAGTAAAATACCCTTAAAACCAAAATAAAAAAGGAGTTGAATATGAAATCATTAATAAAATTTTTGTTTGCAATGCTCGTCACTATTACACTAGCACATGCAGCAGCATTTGAAAAAAATGCAAATTTCAGAACAACGCATATCAATATCTCTGCACAAAAACCTTTAACTGCTGGTTCTAATGAGTTGGTATTACTTATTAAAAAAGAGAATACACTCATAAGTGATGCCAAAGTCTCTGTAAAAGCTTTTATGCCTGCGATGCCTGGTATGCCGGCAATGGAATCAAAAGCAGATGCCGTAAATAAAGGTAATGGAGAATATATTGTAAAACTCAATCTTGTAATGAACGGTACTTGGCAGCTTCACGTTTTTATAACACCTAAAAAAGGTAAGAAGCTCCGTGTAAAAACGACTCTAAACTTTTAAAGAGCCATTCATGCACTTATATAGGTTATCGATAATATTCATTTTTTTGAGTAGTTTATTCGGTGCTACTCTGGATGAAATTATTCAAGATGCAATTATCAAAAATAACTCGCTTGCTTCGATCAACGAGAAGATCCAAGGTTCTGCCTTTGCTATAGAAGCAAGTGACAATCTCAAAAATCCAAAGCTTACCATCACTTCAAACTCCCTTGACAGTAATGAAAAGATGTCTCAGAGTATTGTAACGCTTCAGCAGGAGATTCCGTATTACGGTAAACTTGATGCCGAGGAGGCAGTTGCAACTTCTAATGAAGATTTACTCAAAGAGCAGTTAAAACTTCTAAAAGTACAACTTGTTAAAAAAATAAAACAGCAGGCATATACTCTTTGGCAACTACAAGCACTCTTAGGCGTTACTGATGAGTATATACAACTGACACAACAAAATATAGAACTTTATGAATCTTATGCTTCGATCAACAGTAGCCAACATATGGGGATCATGAAAGCGGAACTCAGTCTTAGCGATCTGCGTATTGAACGAAGTAAACTGACAGCACAAATACAAAGTACCTACGAAGAACTTTCCTATCTTGCATCTACACATATTGATAAACTTGATATTGATCTTTCAATAGATACTAAACCCTCACTAAGCGAGCTGAAAAATGAACTTTCTCAAAATCCTGAACTGGGTATTGAAGATAAAAAAGTTGCTCTGCAAAGTGCCAAACTTGAGGCAATCTCACTTGATAATTATCCAAATATCTCTTTACTTGTAGGCTATGCTCATAGAGAGAAATTTGATAACTACTTCAATTTTGGAGTCGGCATCACTTTACCTATCTACTCAACTGAAGACGACAAAGAGCAGATACAACAGGCTGAACTACTCTCTTCTAAGAGTAAAAGACAAGATACAGTCCTTCTTATAGATGCAAAACTCGGCATTTATTATGCACAAATGCTCTCAGCCTATGAGATCTATCATATTGTTCACGATGACGCACTGCCTAAAGTGGAGCATATGTTTGAACTCTCAAGTGCTTCGGTAAGTACTGGTGCTGATCTTTTCAAATATATCGATGTGCTTTTTACAAAACTCTCTTTGGAGAAAAAAAGCATTCTTGCAGTAGCTTCATACCATAAGAACAAAGCAAACATAGAGGCCTTAACAGGAGCATTACAATGAGTATCTTCAAACAAATTTTAGTTTTATTAACCTTTGTCACTCTCTTAAACGCCGGAGAGAATGTTACGCAACTTTTTAGTGTCCAGACAGTTAAAGTACAAAAGATGGATGTTGCAAAAAGCTTTAAAAGTTACGGCTACGTCAAAGCTGATGAAGCTAATATTTATATGATTATGCCCCGTTTTAGCGGATTTGTAGAGAAAATTTATGTTGATGCAATCTATAGTTATGTTCAAAAAGGACAAGCACTCGCAGCTATTTACTCACCTGAGGTATACAAAGCAAAAGAGGATTACCTCAACTCTTACTATTATACAAAACGAAACAATACAAACGGTATGCTTAAAAGTGCACGTACAAAACTTGAGCTTCTTGGAATAAGTAACAAAGAGATAGAAGATGTTATAAAAAACAAAAAAGTCTCTAAACTTACTACCATTTATACACCGAAAAACGGTTATTTGTTTGCAAAAACCATAGTAGATGGCAGTGCTTTTAAAGCAGGAAACATGCTGTACAAAATTATCAATACCGACTCTCTTTGGATTGAGGCAAAACTCTTTGACACTCAGCTCGCATCGATTAAAAACACACAAAGTTTTGAAGTTACGACGGCAACAACCGACACCCCATTAGTTACAAATAAAAAAGTGCTTTATCCAGATGTAGATCCAAAAGCCGCAGCTTATACCCTGCGGCTGATAGTGAATGATCCTACACATAAACTTATTTTGGGACAATATGCAACACTCAAAGGGATAGATATCAAAAAGCAGTATCTCGTACTGCCAAAAACTGCTGTTATTCGTAAAAACGGAAAATTCTATGTTTTCATGGTAGGTGAGTATGAAGGTGAATATGAACCGCTGCAAATCATGGCGAAACTCCTTGACACTGAGCATTACATTATTACAGAGGGATTAAACGAAGGCGATGAAGTAGTCAATAATGCGCTGTTTATGATGGATAGCGATGCGCAAATAAACGGATTGTACTGATGATAGAAAAAATAATAGCTTTTAGCCTAAAAAATAAATTTCTTATATTGTTTACAACGCTCTTTTTAATAGCGGGAAGTATCTGGAGTATGAAACACACCCCTCTTGATGCCCTGCCAGATCTCTCACCGCCTCAGGTAATCGTACAGATAAAATACAATGGACAATCCCCTCAAACAGTAGAGGAGCAAGGGACTTACCCGCTTGTATCACAATTTTTAGCAATCGCTGATATTGAAACGGTACGTGGATATTCCACTTACGAAACGGGACTCATCTACATCATTTTTAAAGACGGAACTGATCTTTACTGGGCAAGAAGCCGTGTTCTTGAACAACTCGCAAGTGTACAGTCTCAATTGCCAAAAAATATGAAAGTAACTTTAGGACCTGATGCAAGCGGTGTAGGATGGGTTTACGAATATGCCCTGAGCTCAAAAACAAAAAACCTTTCCGAACTCAGAACTATTCAAGACTATTACTATAAATATGCACTCATGGGTGTTGATGGTGTCAGTGAGGTAGCTTCTATCGGTGGTTTTGTACCAAATTATGAAGTGACTATCAAGAATGACACTCTGGTTAAATACAACCTTGATATTGGGGATATCGCTAAAATACTCAAGCAAAACAATAATGATACAGGGGGACGTATTGTTATTAAAAACGGTTATGAATGGATGGTACAGGCAAAAGGTTATGTCCAAGACCTCAAAAGTATACGCTCACTTACAATTACAAATAAAGAGAATATCCCTCTTACTCTCGGTGACATAGCAACAGTACAGAAAGTTCCGGCTCCTCGCCGCGGTATGGCAGACCTTGATGGAAAAGGCGAAGTTGTAGGGGGAATTGTACTCGTACGCTATGGAGAAGATGTCTATAAAACTATCCAAAACATAAAAAAGAAGATGCAAGAGCTCAAAATTGATGATGTGAACGTTACAACTGTATATGACCGTTCATCTCTTATTGACGGTGCTTTAGATACTCTCAAAGACACTCTGATCGAAGAGAGTATTATCGTGATTGTTGTCATTGCACTCTTTTTACTCCACCTGCGCTCATCTTTAATTGTGCTTATCACACTGCCACTTACAGTCGGTGTAACATTTCTTCTAATGAAACTCTTTGGTATAGGCTCCAATATTATGAGTCTTGGGGGTATTGCCATTGCAATCGGTGCGATGGTGGATGCATCTATCGTAATGATAGAGAACTCCCATAAAATGCTGCATAAATTTGAAAATATCCAACAAAGAGTACCAAATAAACAAGAACGTTTTGAGATCATTTTAAAGTCCTCTCAAAGAGTTGGACGTCCTATCTTTTTTGCTCTTGCACTTATCGTTGTCTCATTTTTACCTATATTTTCACTGGGCGGTCAAGAAGGTCTGCTTTTTACACCCCTTGCTTACACAAAAACCTTTGCTATGACTGCGGGTGCACTTCTAAGTATCACTCTGGTACCGGTACTGATACTTCTTTTTGTCAAAGGCAAAATCATCCATGAATCAAAGAACCCGATCAATCGCTTTTTTATTTGGCTATATCGTCCAATAATTATTTATGCCCTTAAATTCAAGTACTTCATCATAATTGTTGTCATTTTACTGCTAAACATGATCTTTCCGCTTGTTTATTCACTAAAATGGGAATTTATGCCTATGCTCAATGAGCAAACTTTTATGTATATGCCGGTCACTCCTTATGGTATCAGTGTCGATCAAAGCAAAGCTCTTACACAAAAGACCGATATGATTATCAAAAGTATCCCTGAAGTCGAGCATGTCTTTGGTAAAGGGGGACGTGCTACTACTGCTACAGATCCCGCTCCTCTTGGTATGATCGAGAGTATCATCACTTTTAAACCTAAGTCGCAGTGGAGAGAAGGCGTTACTTATGATTCTCTAAGAAATGAACTTGAAACTGCCCTACAAGTTCCTGGGCTTACTAATTCATGGACATATCCGATCCGCGGACGCATTGATATGCTTCTTAGCGGTATAAGAACTCCCATCGGAATAAAACTTTACGGTAAAGATGCCAAAGGATTGCAAAAATACGGCAAAGCGATAGAGGAGCAACTTCGCAGTTTTGATAAAACACTTTCCGTGTTTGCGGATCAGGCTAGTACTGGGTATTACCTCTATATCGATATTGATGAACAAAAAATAAAAAGATATCATCTCAGCAAAGAAAAAATACTTGAATACACATCTTTGGCAATCGGAGGGCTCAAAGTCTCTACTCTTTACAAAGGCCTTGAGAGATATGCTATCACAATTCGTTTGGAAGATATTGACAGGGACTCTCTTGAAGCAATCAAAAATATTCAAATTAAGACTCAATTCGGCTTTGTACCGCTTGGCGAACTTGCTAATGTTTACTATAAACAAAACCAATCGGTGATTAAAAGTGAACTTGCAAAACCGGTTACTTTTATCTATATCACTCCAAAAGAGGGTGTTAGTGCAAAAGAGTACGTACAAGAGGCACAAAAATATATTGATAAAATAAATTTTGAAGACGGCTATTACATAGAGTGGGCAGGGCAATCCAAGTATCTTGAACGTGCTATGGCGCAGATAATTTGGATCATCCCTGCCGTACTATTGTTTATTTTAGTACTGATCTATTTCGCACTGAAAAAAACGATCCCTTCACTAATCGTATTTTTTACCCTACCTTTTGCATTGCTTGGCGGGTTACTCTATATCTATATGTTGCACTTTGCAATGAGTGTTGCCGTGATCGTAGGTTTTTTAGCCCTGCTTGGTGTCGCCGCTGAGACTGCGATTGTAATGATTGTATACCTGCAAGAAGCTGTAGATGAGGCGAAAAAACACTCTAAAGAATTTGCTATAAAAGAGCTTCATGAAGCAATCTATATAGGAGCTGTACAAAGGGTACGTCCAAAACTGATGACTGTATTTGCAATACTTGCAGGACTTGCACCTATTATGTACACAAACGGTATAGGGAGTGAAGTGATGCAGCGTATTGCCGCACCTATGCTTGGAGGTATTGTCAGCTCTGCGATCTTAAGTCTTGTTATAATTCCAATACTTTATGAGATCTATGCACGATGGGAGATGAAACATGAAACAAATATTTAAAGTGCAAAATGTCAAATGCGGCGGTTGCGCCAATACTTTAAAAACAAAGCTGGAACCTCTGTTTGGTACCATTGAAGTAAATCTTGAAGTGATGCCTAGAGAGATTACACTCAATTTTGATCCAAAGCAGGAGCAAGAGCTCCGTAAAGAGCTCAGAGCTCTCGGCTATCCAATGGCAGATGAACATCTTGGATTTCTACAGGATAGCACAGCAAAAGCAAAAAGTTTTGTTTCCTGTGCTGTTGGAAAGTTTGAACTTTCTAAAGAGCAATGAGCTTTCAAGTCCTTTTCAAAGCTGCAAAGTTTTCAAATGCTCTTGAATCCGATCTGCCACACGGAAAGAATTGGCATAAATCGTCCACGTATAAGGAACACTTCCCCCTGTCGGCATGAAACTCGCATCGCTTACGTAAAGATTTTCCACTTCATGTGCTTTACAGTTCTTATCGAGTACCGAGGTTTCCGGATCATTTCCAAATCTGCATCCGCCCGCTACCAAATTAGGAGGTGGAGCATTTGAGATATTAGACTCTATTTCAACTGCTCCCATCTGCTTTAGTACTGAAATAGCCTTTTGTGCCAAAAACTCTCCAACTTTTAGATCGTGTTTATGCCCGCAAAGGTTAATAACACCTACATTTACACCGTATTTGTCTTTCTCTTGCTCGTCAACACTTACAAAACATTTATCGGTAGGCAACCAATCATTAAACACTTCAAAAGTAAGCACTCTTGAGGTAGTCAAACGATTATGAATCTTCTCCATCAGCTTTTCACCCCACATCAAATTCCCATTTTCATTATAAAGTTCTTGATTAACTCGGGGAATTATATTTTGATGCTCAAACAAGAAATCAATCGTACCGCCTTTATAGTTCTTTTCATCCTCTGTATATTCATACCAGTCTTGCAGGCTTCTGTTAAAAAATACACCCACTTGCATCAACTCTTTTTGCTGCTGCAATGTCAATTTATCAAAAATAAAACGCCCGCTTCCAGTCCCACCTGCCGAAAAAATCAGATTTTTTCCAACTTGCCCGTTAGAGTTTGCCAAACCGCTTGGGAAATACTCATCTTTTGAATTCAACAGAAGTCTTGAAGTCTCGATCGCTTGAGCTGCTACAACAAAAATCTTGGCATTGACTACATGAGTAACGTTATGTTTTGTCTTGTAAAAAGCTTTTGTAACTCTTTCACCGTCACTCTCCAGATGATACACAAATGCATCGGTAATTATTTTTGCCTTGCACTTTTGCAAAAGTGCTGCTCTTGCACTCCCTTTTGCACCACTTGCGCAACCATAACTTCCACAAAAATTTGAATAATAACAACTGTTTCTCTCTAAAGCACTTTTTGACAAAATGGCACGCGGTGTCGGAATAGAGCTGTAGCCTAACTCTTCACAAGCTTTATCAAACCATTTGACAGCATTATTGGTTTGCAATTCAGGGTAGGGAAAATCTTTGCTCGATCGCATCTCCTGAAATTTATGCTGTACAACCCTGCCACTTACACCGATCACTTTTTCCACTTTATCGTAATAAGGTTCTAAATCCTCATAAGAGATAGGCCAGTCAACAACATTTGCACCTTCAATTTCTCCATATGTAGAAAGGAGCCTAAAATCCTGCGGTTTGAGTCTGTGAAAATAACCGCTCATCAGGTTTGAAGAGCCACCAACTAAAGAGCCGTTCCAAAAATTCCAGTTATATTCTGCCCCATCATAACGGGTATATTTTCCGTCTTCATATTCGTTTATAATATGCTTTTGTTCATCTAGTGGCGGAGTAAAAAAATCACGGCGAGAAACTGCCAGTTCATCTTTATTAAAATCTTTTTCACTGTAATATTCCCCTTTTTCCAAAACAATTACTTTGTATCCGGCATTGCTAAGTTCATAAGCTATCGGAGCAGCACCTGCTCCACTTCCTATTATACAAACGTCATAGCTCATATATACACCTTCTTCGGACGCGGCAGACCACCCGAAAATTCAAGCCATTTCCAACCTGCTTGATTATTGTTACCGCTATAGATAGGATCGCCTAACATCGCTTCAAACGTGTAACTCATAATGTCATATAAGAAATCCTCTCCCCACTTCGTATCAGCAATTTCTGTTAGGATGTTTTGTCGTTGATGTGCAGGCAGTTTGATATACTCACGTTTATACTTTTTAATTGCCTCTTCGTTTAACCATTTCACACCGTTTTTCAAAAACTCCTTATCACTTTTAGAGATTTTTTTATGTCTGAAAACCAAGTGCATATACGATATAGTTTTGATATTTAATTCCACTATTTTTGGGACAAGATCTTTTTGTAGAACTTCTATCGTTTTATAGGGTGTAGTAACACCAAATAAACTACATCCGTCAAATAAAAATACCGATGAGCTTAAAAAGCCATATTGTAAAAATTTTCGTTTTGAAGCATCCATCCGAAAATTATATAGTAAATTTGTGTATGTTGTGTGTAAAAATTTTAACGAAAGCATCCAGATAGGAATATGTTTCCTATCTTCTGTATAAAAGTTTTTATAGCTTAATTTTTATCTCCAAAAATCATTCTGTCTAAAGAGAATTTTCCAGCTCCATGAGACAAAAATATCAATAAAAACAACATATAATAAAGCGGTATTTCAAAACCGTTTTGTCCTGCTTGAAATCCATGAGGCAAATGTACCGTTACAATAGCAACGATCATTACAATAATAAGAGGGATTGAAATAGCTCGAATAAATAGTCCTAAAGTAAGTAAAACGACACCCGTAATCTCTGTAGTTGCAGCCATGTAAGCATTTAGTGTCGGTAGTGGAATCCCTAATGTACCAAACCACTGGGCAACTGCAGAAATATCACTCCATTTCATCATAGCAGGTTCATAAAAACCGTATGCGACTATCAACCTTGCAAACAATAATGCACAAGACTTTAAATTTTCCGAGAGTCTTGAAAACTCCATATAGATATCTTTTATACACATAACTAACTCCTAACGGAGTGCAGGTGTTATGAACCGCACTTACCTACACCGCATTTCATCGGTTTTTTATCATCTTTTTTCATCATTTTCTCTTTCGTCATCTCACTTCTTTTACCTTCACATTTCTCATTATCCATCATGTTTTTACGCTTCATCTCTTTTTTCGTACCGCATTTACCCTCTTTCATCTTTTCGTCATCCATCATCTTGCGATCCTTCATTTTCTCTTTTGAGTTACCGCATTTTCCCATGCCTTCATCAGCACTTAATGTCATAGTACTGAAAGATACCAACAGCATAGCAGATGTGATTACACTGATAAAACCTAACTTTTTCATTTTTCATCCTTTTGTGTTAAACTTCAAGTATTGTATAACATTTGTGTGTAGTATTTGTGTAAATTATAATAAAAGGTTTATTTTGTATAAAAAAATTTTACTCTTACATGGCTGGGGTGGAAGTGATTTCCCCCATTGGCAAAGTTGGCTGGCAGGAGAAATAGCTAAAGATTACGGATGTGTGAATTTTTTAAAGTTCAGTAATTTTGATGTTCCTAAATTCGAGACATGGAGTAAAGAATTAATTCATACTTTAAACGAGTTCAAACCAGATATTGTTCTATGTCACTCTTTGGCAAATATTTTATGGTTTCATCTTGCCAATAAAGGACTCTTGCCACAAATAAAAGATCTTTACCTCGTAGCTCCTCCAAGCCTAACTTGCCAGATCGCAGAACTTCAAGAATTTTTTCCCGTTGCTCTTCCTCACAACCTGTATGCACAAAACACAACATTTATCTACTCAACTAACGATCCATATATGGATGAAAAAGAAGCACAACATTTACAAGAACAATTAAGTGTACGTACTGTTAAACTTGAAAATGCCGGACATATCAATAGTGATAGTAACTTTGGAAAATGGGAGTGGATCTTAAAAGATATTAAAGATTTACCGTAAAATATTTTTATAATGAACTTTAATGACTATTGGATATAATTCTGTATTACAAAAAAGGGGTTTAAATGTCTTCACTCAGTCTGAGTAAACAGATAAGCTTAGGATTTGCTCTTATCCTAGCTGGTATGATTATTATGGGGGTTGTAGCAATTAGTAATATGTCAAGTGCAACTACTAATTCTAAAATTCTAAATGATGCCTATATTAAAGAGGTAGAAATAGCTAGTGCGCTAGAGAGAGATTTTGCAAAAGCAAGAATCAAAATGATTAAACTCGGCGGAGGGGATCTGTCAAGTAAAGCTCAACTCGATACCAACTTTGAAACTATTTTTAAAGAGATAGAAGCTTTAAATGCACATGCTATAGAATATCCTCGTTTAAAAGCTCTCAAAAAAGAGTTACCTGATGTTCAAGCAAAACTAATTTCTTATAAACAAGTTAGCGATGATCTAGCGAAACTATACAAACAAAATGGAGAAAATGCAGACGTTTCAGAGCTCAATAAAAAGGCTACTCAATATGCTTTGGCAGCATTAAATTCTGTTGAAAAAGTTAATAAAGCTGGATTAGCGGGGACACAAAAACTTTCTACAGCATCAATCAATGCACTTGAGAAATCATCAACATTAATGATTATAGTATTGACTCTTGCACTTCTTATCAGTATTGCTATAGCATATTATATTATTGTTATCGGTATCAATAAACCGTTAGCTAAATTCAAAAGTACTATGTTGCAGATTGCTCAAAATAAGGATTTAACACTTAAAGTAGATACTAATGCCCCGCAAGAGATAGGTGAAATTGCGATAGAGTTCAATACATTTACGACTGAACTTCATAGTCTGATTGACAATACAAAACGTTCTTCAAATGAAAATGCTTCAATCGCACATGAACTTTCAACAACTGCTTTAGGTGTTGGAACAAATGTAGAAAAATCGGTAACGGTGATTCAAGAAGCGAATGATACAGCTGTGAAAATTCGTGATGAGATTCAAACATCCATAGCGGATGCTGTTGAAAGCAAACAAGAAATTATCCGTGCAAACGAAAACCTGACATCTGCAAGTAACGATGTAAGGGCAATGAATACAAAAGTACAATACACTGCACAAACTGAAATTGAGCTCTCTGATAGAATGAATACACTTTCAAGTGATGCGAATCAAGTAAAATCTGTCTTGGAAGTTATTAGCGATATTGCAGATCAAACAAACTTATTAGCACTAAATGCTGCAATAGAAGCAGCGCGTGCAGGTGAACACGGTCGTGGTTTTGCCGTTGTTGCCGATGAAGTAAGAAAACTGGCAGAGCGTACACAAAAATCTCTTGTAGAGATTAATGCTACTATTAATGTAATCGTTCAGTCTATTATTGATGCAAGTATGCAGATGAATGACAATTCTCAAGAGATCCAAGCTTTAGCACAGTCTGCTTCGGAGATAGAAGCTAAAATCAATGAAAGTGTTGAGATTGTACAATTGGCAGTGAAAGCAACTGATGCTACGGTATCTGACTTTGAAGCTACAGGTAAAAGTGTAGATGAAATTGCTTCAAAAGTATCTTCAATTAATGAGATTTCAGCTACTAATGCAAGAAATGTTGAAGAGATTGCAGCAGCTGCAGAACATTTAAACTCAATGACAGAAGAGTTAAACAGTAAACTTGAAGTCTTTAGAACGTAATAAGATTGTGCTTATCGGTGCCTCGACAGGGGGACCTGCACATATAGAAAAAATTTTAAGTGCACTACAAAGCCCCCTCAACTATACTCTTATAATTGCGCAACATATGGGAGCAGAATTTTTACCCAGTTTTGTTAAGCGCCTTTCACTTAAAACAGGTCATCCTATTTTATTAAGTGAAAATAACCAAACATTGCAAAAAGGGCATATCTATATTGCTACAAACCATTGCCGTCTGTCTAAAGATGCTGAACATATAAAATTTCAGGTAGAAAAATCCAATAATGCTATGTTTAATCCTGAGATAAACCAACTTTTTGGCTCAGCTGTCTCAATTATTTCAACAAATAAACTTCTTGCCATATTGTTAACAGGAATTGGTGATGACGGTGTACAAGGGTGTCAACTTCTTGCCGAGCATGGTGCAGAGTGTATAGCTGAGAGTGAAAAAACTGCGATCGTATATGGTATTCCCGCCCGAGCAAAAGAGCAAATTCCCAACATCAATGTTTTAGATCTTGATCAAATAATTGATGCTATACAAACTTTTGGAGCAGCATAATGTTAAGTTGGTTATTTCCGAAAAAGACACCTTCGTCAAGCTTTGGAGATCAAGAAATTCAAGAAGATTTTTCCAATATCGAGAGCATCGCTGATTATTTTAAAGATTTAACAGGTGTTACGTTTGATAAGCAAATCTCTATACTTAATTCAAAAACAAAAAGTTTTTGTCTAAGTTATGGAATTTACTCTTATAACGAATTATTAGAAAAGATTTCACACGATGAAGACCTCAAACAAGACCTTATCAATAGACTTACCACAAACGAAACATTTTTTTACAGAGAGTTCAATCAAATTGCCGAACTCGTTTCACTTATCAAACAAGATACTCATCCTGTTCGGATTTTATGTGCTCCGTGTGCTACGGGAGAGGAAAGCTATTCAATTGCTATCGCTCTTTTAGAAGCAGGTGTTCCAAAAACAAAGTTTACAATCATGGGGATAGATATAAATTCAGAAGCTATCGAAAAAGCAAAAGAAGGTATTTATAGGGAACGTAATGTCCGTAACCTCTCCGATGAAATACGTCAACGCTACTTCACGCAACATGGAGATATGTTTCATCTTACACCGGAAATCAAATCACTTATTGAATTTAAAATATTCAATATCTTTGAAGAGAATTTTAAAAAATTAGAAAAATTTGATTATATTTTTTCACGTAACATGCTTATCTATTTTGATATGCAGACAAAACAAAAAGCGGTAAAAATACTAGAATCAATGCGAAAAGATCAAGCTAAAAAAATATTTTTCGGACATGCCGATCTTTTTTAGCTCTGTTCCTTATGCATAAACATCTATTTTCCCACTCACTGTAGGTGTAACCTCTTGCGTCTGAGTAGATTGAAAAACCTGTGCCTTATTCGCTGTTTGGTTTGTAGAACTTAAAAGTTGTTTGTTATCCTGTGAACTACTCTCTTTTGAAGAGGGATCAACTCTACCAAACTGTACGGGACTTGAATAAGGAGATTGAAAAAGATACTGTTTAACTTGCATAACTTCCTCCTTCATCAGCTTCTATTTCTAATATTATAACACTATTAAAAATATTTTTTCAAGTTTTTACTCTGAAGGAAGTCTATAGTTTACTTTTATTTTTTCCTGTAAAAGCGTCAAATAGGCATTATTTAATCAAGTATCCAAATTGTAAATTTCTTCTTTTTGATTGTGTCTTTACTTAACTTTTTTTGCGCTTTTTCGATTAAATCACTTTTAATAGCGACATAAGACTGTTTGTCATATATATCTATTTTACCAATATCTTCTCTTGTAAAAGTTCTTTCTGAAGTCAAAGCACCCAAGATATCCCCTGCTCGTAACTTATCTTTTTTCCCACCTTCTATTACAAGCGTTGCATATTCAGAAAACATACTAAAATGTTCATCATTTTTTAGCTGTTCATCATTCATTGCCTTAATAGGCTGGTACTCTTCTACTTCAGCAGCTTCACTATATAAACTTACCGCTAAACCTTTTGCACCTGCACGTGCGGTTCGCCCTATTCTATGTGTATAAATCTCTTTGGAATGCGGTAAATCATAGTTTATAACCATAGCTAGTTCTTTAATGTCTAGTCCCCTTGAAGCAACATCTGTCGCAATTAATACCCTGCAAGATTTGTTTGCAAACTGTACCAAAGTATCTATGCGGTCATACTGTTCTAAATCCCCATGAAGAGATAAAGCATCAACTTTACTCTCTTGCAAAAACTCCGCTATCTCATCAGATTCTAATTTTGTATTGACAAAAATAATTGCATTACTCGGTTTGTAATGTGCCAGTGCATTTACAAGTGTCTCTCTTTTGTTTTTGGTAGATATAAACAACTCTTCAATCTCATTTTTTTCTTCGATCTCTGCACTGCTTACCTCTATAGGATTTTCTTGAAACTTTTTACTGATTTCTAATACCTCATCGTTATAAGTTGCTGAAAAAAGGAGTGTCTGCGGTCTTGATTTCATATGAGAATGAACCTGTTCTATCTCTTCTAAAAATCCCATATCCAACATACGGTCAGCTTCATCCAGAACAAACGTATTTAAAGCACTCAAGTCCAAACTAGCATGATTTAAATGTTTTAATACTCTGCCTGGAGTTCCTACAATTATATGAGCATGATGTGCCAAGCTTCCAAGCTGTTTGTTAAATGATTCACCACCGATAAGAGTCAAAATCTTAATATTATGTTGAAATTTGGCAAGTGCACGTAATTCCTGTGCTACTTGCTGTGCAAGTTCCCTTGTCGGACATAATACTAAAGACTGTACACGGAACTTTTTCACATCTAGATTTAATAAAAGAGAGATTCCAAATGCTGCCGTTTTACCGCTTCCTGTCTTTGCTTTAGCTAGGATATCTTGTTTCGAGTATATATGTTGCAGACTTTGCTCCTGAATAGGAGTCATAAACTCATATCCAAGTTTTTGAAGGTTTTCTACCATACTTTCTGGCAGATTTAAAGTTGAAAATGTTTTTTTATCGCTCAAGCTTTTTTTGCCTCAAAATCAATACAATCTGCAAGTGCTTTTTTAATACTTGTAGGTTCTAAATTATATTTTGTTTCAAATGTAATAATGCCCTCTATATTAAACACTTCGACATCTTGTACCAACTGAAAAATATCTCCCATAAGTCCTTTATGCTCTAAAATAGCATCTTTTACTTCATTAGAAATATGTAAACTATCCAACAGTTCTGCCAAAGGTGCATTCAAGACAACATCCAATGCAGAAAGTATGCCTGTAAAATACGCTTCTCCCAACATATTTGAACCACTCTCAGGTTTGACGATTTTTAATACTTTTTCCATCATAACCGCACGTGTTTGAATCGTTTGCATTAAAGGGGAGTGTTCATTAGAGTGGGAAACTGTTTTAGAGTAAATCATCAACATCAACCATTCCGCTAGTTTCATACGTCCTAAAAGTGTGATTACATGGTGAATACTTGATATTCTTTTCATAAAAAAGAATGCACCCGAATTGATAAACTGCAATAATTGTAAAGAGATCTCAGGATTTTTCTCAAACTCATTTGCCAACTCGTCAATATTTGTCTCTTGCATCAAAAGATTATAAAGGTGCAGAACATTTGCTCTGGAAGCTTCAAGTTTTTCACTTTCTAAAATTTTTGGCTTTGCAAAATAGTACCCTTGGAAATAATCACATCCTATCTCTTTGGCCAAATCAAACTTTTCATGAGTATCTATCTTCGAACCAATAACTTTTATATTTGATGCTTTTAAACTCTCAATCATCGTCTCAACTTCTTTTTCCAACTCTTGTGAGAAGTCAAGTTTAAAGTAAGAGATATAATCCATTACGACATGATATTTTTCAAAAGTATGAATCGTTAAAGTAGTATCTGATATACCAAGCAGATACCCTTTCTTATGAAGCTGATGTAACCTTTCAAGAATTCTTTCATCCATTTCAATGTCATCAAACAATGAGAAAATAAAAAATTCATTCGGTATTGAAAAAATAAGGTCACTGAGTAAAAACTTTTCATCAATTTTAATAAAAGCACGCTTCTCTTTTAAAACCTCTTTGGTACCAAATCTATTTAGAATACTACTGATTACGGCAGAACTGGCATATCTGTCATCCGTAACATCACTTCTTTTTTTTGAGTCTCTATATAACACTTCATATGCAAATAAAGATGCATCGTCTCTTAAAATAACTTGTCTTGCTAAATATACGTGTTCCATAATTCCATACCATTTTCGTTCTTATTAATATAAGTATATCACAAATAACTCTTTTTTTATTTTTTCACTTCTGCTAAAATAGTTCTATAAGGTTGTATAACATGCATATTTTGTTACTTGAAGATGATCCTGTTTTAGCAGATATATTAATAGACTATTTACGTGAAATTTACCAGGTTTCACATGCTTATAATGCAAATGAGGTAGATACCTTGTTGGATAAAAATCAATATGACCTTTTTATATTTGATATCAATGTTGCAGGAAAAAACGGGATAAAATTGCTTCAAGAACTTCGTAAATTCAGTTATAACACACCTGCAATTTTTATTACCGCTTATCAAGATACAGACCATTTAAAAAAAGCTTTTGATGCCGGAGCTCACGACTATATCAAAAAGCCGTTTGAACTTGATGAACTTAATCTCAGAATCTTAAATCTCAAAAAAATTTTTCATATAGAAGATGAACAGTCGATCGAACTCGCACCAACCGTTTTCTTCAGTCCACTCTTAAAAACAATCTCTAAAGAGGGCAAGACAATATCTCTCGGACAAAAAAACACACAACTTTTAAATTATTTTTTGAAAAATCGTTCACGTATCATCTCAAGTGAGGAGCTCACACAAAATATATGGGATTATGATTCAATACCCAGTGAGGCCACTCTTCGTTCCCATATACGCGATCTGAGAAATATCATAGGCAAAGATAAAATCAAAACTATCCGCTCTGAAGGATACATCTATGAATAATATCACTAAAAAATCGTTTTACTCCTTTTTGGCACTTTATCTTATCAGCTCTTTTATATTTCTCTCTCTTACTGCTTACTGGTTTTATTCTTCCCAAGTTGCAATGGAAAAAAATAATAACTTTTATAAAATGAATCATATTGCAGATGTGGTTAGTTCGGAGGTTATACATGCAGCTATGATGCATGAAAAGTTTCATTTAAAACATTTCGATCGAGCGAGTGTGGCATTGATTGATAAAAACAAAAAACTCATCATAGGAAACTTGGTACAAAAAGTAGACTTTACAAAAGATTTTTATATGGATAAAGATATGTTTACACTCGTCTCAACACGTTCTGCAGGCCATCTTGGAGTAGCATACATAGTTATACAAAGTGATGAATGTATTAAAAACATGGAAAAAATTAAAAACAAAGTTGCTTATGTAGTTGTAATCACAGCTATCTTAATTATTATTATTGCAGTCTTTCTATCATATATTTTTCTCAAACCGATTAAAGATAAAATGAACGAGATTGAAGCCTTCGTAAGAGACACTACACATGAATTAAATACACCTATTACTGCTCTCATGATGTCACTTTCACGTCTTAAAGCCAAGCAAACATATGATCCAAACATCTTAAATAACATCTCAATCAGTACAAAACAATTGCATGATATCTATGCAATTCTCTCCTATGTCAGCTTTGATACGCAAGAAGCAGAAGAGGAAATCAACTTTGCACAAATTGTCCAGGAACAGATAAACTATGTAAACGAGTTAAGTAACAAAAAGAATATTACAATTAAAGCAGATCTCCAACCTTGTTATCTCACTATCACACCAACAAAGGCAAAAATGCTTATCAGTAATCTGCTGGGTAATGCAATCAAATATTCACACCAAAACGGAACTATAGAAATAATAACGAAAGAAAACTTTTTTAGTATTCAAGATTATGGCATAGGGATACCCAAAGAAAAGCTTCATACTGTATTTCAAAGATTTGTCAGAGCTTCAGAGTATAGCGGTGGCTTTGGTGTCGGACTCAATATTGTTGAAGAGATTGCGAAAGAGTACGACTATATAATTCAACTAGAATCGCAAGAGGGTATAGGAACAAAAATAACGCTTAACTTTTAATCCCATAAACTTCTGCACGCTGCACAATAGTTTCTGAATAGTGCTGCATCGTTTTTTGCTCTGCCATTTTTCCGTTTTGCTCAAATACTACATTTTCACTCTGAAGGATCTCTTGTGCTTCGTCATACTCCTCTTGAGTCACCTTATAAAGTTCATTTAGAATATCTATCTGTGCAGGGTGAATAATAGTTTTTCCAAAAAGCCCCTCTTTAAGATCACGTAAAACATCACGCTTAAACCCTTCATCATCTTGAAAACAAGGATATACGCCTCCACTGATCGAGAGTCCTGCACTTTTAAAAATTGCTATCAAATTTCCAATAACTGCACTGCCTGCTGCAAAATCGAAAACAGATTCATCACAAGACCTTCGCATACTCAGCTGCCTCAACATATCTTCAAGTCCGAAACGAACTAACAAAATTTTATGTTTGTGTGTTAGTATTAACTCTTTTAATTGTTGTAATTTCTCTACATTAAAGAGCTCTTCACCCTCTATACTAGGCATTATATAAAAATCTGTTCTCTCCAGAAGATGTAGATATTGTGTTCCATTTGTTAGTGAAAATTTTGGTAAAACAAAACCATCTATATTCTCTATACCTTCCATTTCTAAAAGTGTTTGTAGATGATTTACATCACGCGGACGGATAAATATAAATGGAGATGTATCACTACAAACCTCTAAAGTAGAAACAACTTTTTCATAACCATTTTGTAGTTGCTCATCATCAAGTCCATCTTCAAAATCAATAACTAATGAACGCAATTGCGGATATTTTTGTTTTGAAATAATAGGTGCTAAGTTTTTATGAATTGCAGGAATGAACAGTGTTCCACCGAGTTCTATGTGAGTAATTATTCTTTTCATAAGGTCATTTTACTATGACACCGTGAAAGTGTCAAGTAAAATGGAAGAGGAGTGTTTTAGATTGGTAATACGCGGATTTTGTCAGAAAGTTTTTCTTTTAATGTACTTTCAATCGCGTATAAAGTTCCTGTTGCACTTGAAGCACATCCGCTACAAGCACCAAGATAACGGATATAGATATCAATAAATGGATCGTTTGCTTTGATATCGATGATTTCCATATCTCCACCGTCCATTACCAGGAATTGACGAATATTTTCATCAATGATTGCATCTACCGCTTTAATTTGTTGTACTAAAGTCATCTCTGTAAAGTTTGCATTCCCAGCTAGAGAAGCATCAGCAGCAGCTCTCATCTTCTCTTCATCCATCTCTTTTCTTGTATCTGCCAAGATATCTACTAAGTAGTAATCCATAGCTTCGTGTCCACCCGGTTTAATACAAGATTTACAAAAACCTCCTGCTTTTGTATAGTCAGTGATCTCTTCAACAGTTTTAAGGTCATTTAACTTGATAACCTCTTTTAACGTTGTTAAAGAAACACGAGCACATTCACAAACAATGATCTCTTCTTCAAAGCTATCTGCATCAACACCCATATAAAGTCCAGCAGCTTTTTTAATTACATCGTAAGCCATAACTGAACAGTGCATTTTTTGAGGTGGAACAGCCGGAGTATCCGGATCGTCACGAAGTGCAAACTCAACATCGATATTTGTAATTTTTACAGCTTCTTGTACAGTTTTACCAATACAAAGCTCAGTCATAACATCTGATGAAGCGATAGCCGTACCACAACCAAATGATTTGAATTTCGAATCTACAATTTTATCAGTCTCTGGATCTATCTCCCAGTATAAACGAACTGCATCACCACAAGATTCAGCACCAAAGTCAGCAACAATCAGTTTGTTTCCACGTGACTCTGCATCTGCTTCAAAGATCTCCCCTTGATGTTGAGGATTATTCATTAATGTCGTTACTTTATTTGAATACGCGTCCCAAAGAGACTCGCCTAACATATCAGCCTTAGCCATAATATTCTCCTGTTATTTAATTCTTATAATTTCTTAATGGTGGTGATGATGAAGTTCACATTCTTGAACTTCTCCACCTTTTGTCGGTGCTTGTTTAGCAAACGAACTAGAGATGCCTCTTAGTCTTTCAACAGCTTTTTTGAAATGTGCAATTGCATAATCGATCTCAGCATCAGTCGTAAATCTTGAAAGCGATAAACGGATCCCCGTGTGAGCAAGTTCATTATCAGCTCCAATTGCAAGCATTACACTATTTGCTTCAAGGTCTTCCGATGCACAAGCAGAACCTGTTGAAGCTCCAATTTCACCGTTATTTAAGTCCCATAACATACCTTCACCTTCAACACCTTTGATTGAAACAAGGATAGTATTTGGTGTACGATTATCTCTGTTACCAACAGTGAATGTATCGTTTAACTCTAAAATAGCATCTTCCAAACGATCACGTTTTGCACGAATTGACGCCATTTTCTCTTCAATATTCTCAGTAGCAAGTTCTAATGCTTTTCCCATACCGATAATATATGGAACATTTAAAGTACCTGAACGGCGTCCACCCATTTGGTCACCACCATGTAATAATGGAGACAATGGTTGTGAATCTTTAATATAAAGTCCACCAATACCTTTTGGTCCATGGAATTTATGTGCTGAAAACGACAAAAAGTCTACATGAACATCTTGTAAATTAACTGGAATCTTTCCAACAGCCTGTACACCATCTGTATGAAAAAGCACACCTTTTTCTTTACAAATTTCACCAATCTCTTTAATAGGATTGATCATACCTGTTTCATTTGAAGCCCACATAACTGAAACTAAAGCTGTTTTGTCAGTTATAAAAGATTTTACAGTGTGCACTTCAACTACACCCTCCTCATTTACAGGAAGGTATGTAACTTTTACACCTTGTTCCTCTAAAAATTTACATGTAGATAAAACAGACGGGTGTTCAACTTCAGTTGTCAAAATATGGTTCTTTTCACCGTTTACAATATGATCAATCCATACAGATTGTAAAACCCAGTTATTTGATTCTGTTGCACATGATGTAAATACAATATCATCGTTATCACTTGCACCTAGTGCTTTATACGTTTGATTTATTGCATTCATAAGTGCCGGATGCGTAGATGAACCAAATTTATGAAGTGAATTTGGATTACCATACTGCTCAGAAAAGAATGGTAGCATCGCTTCAACAACTTTTGGATCACACATTGTAGTAGCATTATTATCTAAATATACTTGCATTTTTACCTCTTAATATTAAGAATGATTTTCATTCTTTTTAAATAAGACAAAATTTGTCTTCTTTTAGTTTTGACATCATAATAGCTTTATGGTTATGAATAGCTTAAGGAAAACTTACACCTAATTTGACTTAAGAATTAAAACAGCATATAATACCGAAAATTTCCTCCAAAGAGTACCTCTATGTGCAACTTTAACGACCTCAACGACGAGACAAAAACATTTTTAAGCCTTTTTATGAAAAAAGCTGCTGCAAGCGTTGGAGGGGAAAATAATCTGCTTTCATTAATAGAAGCGATTAGAGCAAAACACTCCCCACTTATAAGTTCTAAATCACAAATAGCTTCCAATAAAACAATTTTAAAATGGAATAAAGTAATTTTCAAAGATAAACTTCTTGTACTGGATAATATTATAGTGATGCATCGACAAGCTCAAAATAAAGAATTTAACATTTTAGATGAAAAAAGTTTAAAAAAGAAAAAGAAAATTATCAACTTTGTCAAAACCCTTAAACCTATCGAATTTGTAGTAACACCGCAAAACCCTAATGATGGTAATGGCTTTAGTTTTGGAGTATTTGATACTTTGGATCTCGATAATGAAATTGTAAAATTCAATCCTATCTTTTTAGCCTTTTTCTTCTGTTCAGTTGAATTTACTAAAAAAGCACTTAAGTATGATATGGTATAATCGCGGAATTATTTAACTTTTTAAGAGGTTTAAAATGGGACAAACCATAACTGAAAAAATATTTTCTGAACATGTTGGCAAAGAGGTGTATGCTGGAGAAATCGTTCGCTCACCGATTGATATGGTTATCGGAAATGATATTACGACTCCTATTTCGATCAAAGCATTCGAAGATAGTGGTGCGACAAAATTAGCAAATCCTGATGGTTTTTCGATCGTACTTGACCACTTCATCCCTGCAAAAGATATTGCTTCGGCTAATCAAGCAAGAATCTCTCGTGATTTTGCTAAAAAACATAAACTCAAAAACTTTTTTGATGAAAAAGACATGGGAATCGAACACGCTCTTTTACCGGAGAAAGGACTTGTTGTTCCAGGTGATGTAATCATTGGAGCTGATTCACATACTTGTACACACGGTGCACTTGGAGCATTCTCAACTGGTATGGGATCAACTGACTTGGCATTTGCGATGATTACAGGTGGCAACTGGTTTAAAGTACCTGAAACTATCAAAGTAAATCTAACTGGTAAACCGGGTAAATATACAACGGGTAAAGATATTATCTTAGAGATCATTAGAATGATCGGTGTTGACGGTGCACTTTATAAAACTTTAGAATTCACTGGTTCAACTATCCCTTATTTAACTATGGATGACAGATTCTCTATGTGTAATATGGCTATCGAAGCTGGTGCAAAAAGCGGTATCGTAGCTTATGATGATATTACTGCGGAATTCTTAGCTAACAAAAATCTCGCACGTGAACCAAAAATTCATCAGTCTGATGCAGATGCTACATATTGTATGGAATTAAACATCGAAGTTGATAAACTTGATCCTGTTATTGCTTACCCTTTCTTACCTTCAAACGGACACAGTGTTGTTCAAGCAGTAGCTGATAAAATCAAAGTTGACCAAGCATTTATCGGTTCATGTACAAACGGCCGTTTAGCAGACTTAAAAGTTGCAGCTGAGATCTTAGACGGTAAAAGAGTACATGAAGATGTAAGACTTATCGTTACTCCGGGAACACAACAAATCTTACGTGAAGCAACAAAACTTGGGTATATAGATATCATCGTTGATGCAGGTGGCGTTGTAAGTAATCCTACTTGTGGTGCATGTCTTGGTGGTTACATGGGTATCCTAGGGGATGGCGAAGTTGCGATCTCTACAACAAACAGAAACTTCGTAGGGCGTATGGGTTCACGTAGTTCAAAAGTTTATTTGGCAAATTCTGCAGTAGCAGCAGCTTCTGCAATCACTGGATACATTACAGATCCTAGATAATAAAACTATAAGGTAAATGAGACTAAACTTTATCAAATCTCTCAAGTTTAATTATAGCATTAAACTTACAAAGGAATTCAGATGAAGAAATTTCTATTACTTTCAGCACTCGTTTCTAGCGTACTGCTAGCTGGACAAAAACAGTATGAAATCTCTCCGATGATCGGTTATGATCTAGCGGAGGGAAATATAGGTATCAAACACAATGGTCACTACTTAGGTGCCTTAGAGGTGCAGTTTAACTCTCCTAATTCTAAAATCTCTCCGGAATTTTCTATTCTTTATTCACCAAAAGCAAAATATGATATTGGTGGCGATACAGCTATCACTCGCGGTGCTTTTAACGGTGTATATACTTTTGACAGTATAGACAATCTAGTACCTTTCGCTAAAGCAGGTATTGGAATTGAAAACGTAAACAACGAAACTTCTGGAAATAAAAACGGTTTCTTCTTAGATGCAGGTGCAGGTTTAAAATACTTTTTTAATGATAATATCGCTTTAAAAGCAGAAGCAATTTATCTTGCCAAAGCTACTGGAATCCAGAACAAACGTTTTGATAACAATCTTATTGCAATGGTCGGTTTAACATTTGCTTTTGGTGAAACTGCTGTTCAAGAAGAACCGAAACAAGAACCTATTAAAGAGGAGCCAAAAGAGGAAGTTGTTGCAGCACCTGTTGACGGTGATGATGATAACGACGGTATTCTAAATTCAAAAGATCAATGTCCAAATACAGCTGCAGGGGTAGAGGTTGATGCGAACGGTTGTGATAATGACATAGACAAAGACGGCGTTGTAAATGCACAAGATATTTGTCCAAATACACCTTTAGGTGCACAGGTTAATGATGAAGGGTGTCCAAAAGAAGTAACATTGAACATTAATTTTGCGACTAACTCTGCAAAAATCAAAGACTCATCATCTACACTTCTAGACGAATATGCAAAATTCTTAACGACATATACAAATTATAGTGCTCATATCGTTGGACATACAGATAGCCGCGGTGCAGCTGCATACAACAAAAAGCTCTCAGAAAAAAGGGCAGAAGCCGTAGTTCAGGCACTCATAGCAAGAGGCGTGGACACTAAGCAACTCTCTTGGGAAGGTATGGGTGAAGAGCAACCTATTGCCGACAATAAAACTTCTGAAGGTCGTTCACAAAACAGAAGAATCGAAGCTCAGCTTACTAGACACTAGATGATTGATATTCCTTGCGTCATTTTTGCTGGTGGAAAAAGCTCTCGAATGGGAGAAGACAAAGCGCTTCTTCCATTTGAAAAACATAACACTCTGACAGAGTACCAACTCAATCAACATTCGAAAACTTTTCAAAATATCTATATCTCTTGCAAATCTAAAGAAAAATTTGATTTTAACGCAAATTTTATAGAAGATCTAAACCAAGAGCTCTTTGCTCCTACAACTGCTTTTATCTCTATATTTCATAGATTAGATAATGATAGTTTTTTTGCAATCAGCGTCGATACCCCTTTTATAGATAACACCATTATTAAAACTTTAGTGGAAGAGGACAATGGTTCTTTCGATGCTGTCGTCGCAGTAGTAGACGAACAAATACAACCTTTGTGCGGTATTTACCACAGAACCCTACTCTCTGCATTTACAGATATGGAAGAACAAAATATACATAAACTTAATTATTTGCTGAAAAACTCTAACGTAAAATTTGTCCCTTTTGAGGATAAAAACAAATTTTTAAACCTTAACAACAAAGAGGAATACCAAAAAGCATTGGAAATTATTAACGCCTCTTTGATATAATAGTAAAAAAGTAAAGAAATAAAATATGAACTTAACACATTTAGATGAAAATCAAAGGCCAAAAATGGTCGATGTCAGTGATAAAAACGAAACAACTCGTGTAGCAGTAGCAAGTGGTATCATAGAAATGAGTCAGGATGCTTATGATGCAATCGTTAATGAAACTGCAAAAAAAGGACCCGTACTACAAACAGCAGTAATCGCTTCAATTATGGGTGTCAAAAAGACAAGTGAACTTATCCCTATGTGCCACCCGCTCAATTTAAGCGGTATCAACTGTAACGTTGAAGAGTTACCGGAGCTTCCCGGTTTTAAGCTTACAGTCACTGCGAAACTCAAAGGGCAAACAGGTGTAGAAATGGAAGCCCTCACTGGAACTTCGATAGGGCTTTTAACGATCTACGATATGGTAAAAGCGATTGATAAAGGTATGATTATTCGCAATGTACAATTAGAATCCAAATCAGGAGGCAAAAGTGGAGACTTTAAACGATAGACTAAAAGATGAAAAATTAGAGCTTACATATCCATGTTCTTGGTGTTATAAAGTCATCGCAAGTGAAAGAGAAGCACTTGAACAAGCTATCAGAGATGTACTAGACGAAAGAGAACATAAACTTACACATTCAAATAATTCCAGAACAGGTAAATATGTAAGTATGAACCTTGATCTTTTGGTACATAATGAGGATGATAGACAGTTTATTTATGATGCTTTAAAACAACATCAAAATATTAAAATGGTGTTATAGGAGTACTACATGGCAACAAATACTTTAGAAAAAAAAGTTGATGAACTTTTTAAAAACTTAGATCCTGCAAGTTTAGAACTGCAAAAAATTGAGACTATCTCTACTGGTTTAGTCCAGACAGAGATCTCTAGCATTGAAGAGGAACTTGAAAACCTTTTAGAGAAGAAAGAAGAGTTGGAACGTGCGATTGAAAAAAAATCGGAAGCTATTCAGGAAAAAAAGTATGAAGTATTTAATGCCCTTGAAGCAAAACTCCAAAACTATCCCGAAAGCTATGCAAGACTACATCAAATTAAATTACAGTCAATCGATCTGTATGAAATATTGAGTGAAATCGTTGAGTCTGCAATTATTACCGCATTAGAAAAAGAGCGTGACAGTGAATTTAAAGAATACCTCATTGAAACAATCAAAGAGATTACATTTGAATCTATAAAAGAGGGACCTCTTAACACAATCCGTATCAGAAAAATTCTTTCAACAATTTTGGGTATTGCTATAGAGATTGCTGAAGCAGAACCAAATAAAGCAGAAGATATTTTAACAGCTACAACCAAAGGGATGCGTTCAGGTCTTATAAAATCAATTCACAGATTTAAAAAGAGACTGGTTTATATGCCTGTAGAAGCAAAACATATACTCATCGAGGATTATGATACTATCATGGAAGATCTTAACCAAACAGATACAATCTTCTCTCAAGTTATTATCAACCAGGCATCCCAAAGTTCATCAGTTGTACATAAAATTCTTCTTGATCTTAACAAAGAGATGAAATATGATCTAGAAGAGCTACTCCTTGTTTCAAAAGAAACTGCTGAAGTGATGAAAAACAGATTTGCGAATTTTGCAAAAATAGCAGTCAAAAAAGCTGATTCAGCTATACATTCACCAAAAGCACAAGAAGCTAAAAGAATTGGAAAGCAAGCTTTTGAAACTGCTAAAATTGCTTTAGGCAGTGCAATTAAAACAGCAAAAGACGTTATAGATAAAAATAAAAGTTAAATTATAATTTATTATACTGCTATTAAAGCTAGTTTTTAAAAAACTTCAATATAATTGAGAAACTTTAATATTTAAAAGGATCAATAATGATGTTACACCCGGCTTCAGCACACTTTGGTATGGTATTACCAGTAGTCGCAGCAGTTTTTGGACTTGCATATCTTGTAAGCAGATCGGAAACTATGTCAAAAATTTCAGCTCGTACAGCTGTAGTTGCAGCACTAGCTATGATAGGAGTATGGTACACAGGTTCACAGGCTGGTCCTCAGATATATAACTTTTTAAGTGAAGCAGGAAAACACGAACTTCTAGAACACAAAGAATTAGGACTTTACCTTGCTATTGCAATGACTATAGTTGCATTAATCCAATTCGCTGGTTGTAAATTACAAAAATTCGGTCTACAAGCATTAGGTGTTATTTTAACTGTAGTTGTAATGGCTGTAACATTTATTCAAGGAAAACACGGTGGTGAAATCGTATATGAACACGGTAAGCCATTTCAAATGACACAACTAGAAAAGTATCTTACAGGTGATGACTTTGGTTTTATAGAAGATATGGATGAAGCAAAAACTGCAATCAATGAAAAAATATCTTCTATAGGTGAAGAAACTTGTGCAAAAATCGGTTGTGAAGAAGAAGCTAAAGAGAATGAGGAAGAATAATTCATAATGGATGCAACTTCTACACAAATTAAAGAGATGCAAAAAGAGCTGGACAAATATAAGTCCGGCGATAGTTCTACAACGAAAGAGCTCCTTCAATCTATGAAGGACTCTTCATCTTGGCTCAAAGAGAAACTGGAAAAATGAATATCTTAGTTACGCATACTTTTGAAGAACAACTAAAAGCTGTTTTAGATGAAATGATTGCAGACAAATCGCAAGATGCTCAAAAGTTTAAAATGTATCTCGATACTATATTAATCAATATGCCTACAAAAGCTGGTAAATATAAAATTTCTAAATTTTTTGATGATGAAGATGTTCGAGACATCGAACATGAAGGTTTTACGATCCCTTTTTATCACAATAAACAAAAAAACACTTATTTAATATTAGGAATCATCAAAATATAGCATAGTCCTTATAATAAACATGAATGCTTCTTATAATTGAAACGGATTCTTCAAAAATATGTTTCGATTTGTAACTTTTCTGACAACTCAAAACATTGAATATCACATTATTTTCACAAATGCAGTATAATTAGTTTTGCTAAAATTTATAATTAAGTATAAAATGGCATAATACCTGTTTCGAATTTCGGAGTATATTAATTAACTTATACAATAAACAATTTAACAAAGGAGAGAATGTGGATAAAAAATCTCAAACAGATACTTTATCTAACAGTACTGAAAATAGTATTGGCAGAAGAGACTTTTTCAGAAAAACAGCTGCTTTAGCTGGTACTGCTATCGCTGGTACATCACTTCTTTCTTCAAACGCTATGGCTAATGAGCATGCGGGTGGAGAAGGTGACAAAGCTATTCTAGGTCAACCAGAATGGGCTACAAAATGGGGTGATCCAGTTACTAAAAACCTTTACGGTATGCCTTCAAAATATGAGCATAACGTAACTAGAAGATATACTAAACTTCTTGCATCTGGTAACTTCAGAGCATCAATTGCTGTAACACCAATTCAAGAATCAATGGGTATTATCACTCCAAACGGACTATTCTTTTCACGTTCACACGGTGGTGTAGCTCATATCGATCCAAATGAGCATAGATTAATGATTACAGGTTTAGTAGAAAAACCTTTAGTATTAACTATGGAAGAATTAAAAAGATATCCAAGTGTAACTCGTACACACTTTATTGAATGTCCTGCTAATGGTGGACAAGAGTGGAGAGGTCCTCAATACAACTCTGTTCAATTCTCTAAAGGTTTCATGTCTTGTGCTGAGTGGACTGGTGTATACATCAAAGATATCCTAAAAGACCTTGGTGTAAAACCTGAAGCTTTATGGATGCTTGCAGAGGGTGGAGACTCATCTAAAATGGGTAGAACTATCCCTATGGAAAAAGTTCTTGACGATGCTATGATCGTATGGGGACAAAATGGTGAAGCTCTTCGTCCAGAGCAAGGTTACCCTATTCGTTTACTTGTTCCAGGTTGGGAAGGTAACTTATGTGTTAAATGGCTAAGAAGATTAGACTTCGCTAGCGAGCCATGGTACTGTAAAGAAGAAACTTCTAAATATACAGTATTAAAACCTGATGGTCACATCATGCAACACACTTATGCAAACGAAGTTAACTCAACTGTAACTTCTCCATCTCCAGAGATTGACTGGTCAAACCTAAAAGACGGTGACATTGTAGAGATCGAAGGTCTTGCATGGTCAGGTATGGGAACAATTACTGGTGTTGACATCTCTTTCGACGGTGGTAAAAACTACGTTGAAGCACAACTTAAAGGTTTAGTATTACCTAAATGTTGGACTCGTTTCAGCTATATTCATACATACAAAAAAGGTGAAGAGTTATTACTTACTTCACGTGCTATGGATGATGCAGGATATATTCAACCAACAATTGACCAAGAGTTAACAAAAGTTGGTGTTGAAGCTGTTTACCACAGAAACGCTGTTGAAACTTGGAAAGTTGAAAAAGACGGTAAAGTTACTCACGTTCAAATCCGTTCAGATCTTACACGTGATGCAAACGGTAATGTTGTAATTGAGAAAGGAGAAGCATAATGATCAAGTTTAATAATAAATTATTACTATCTGCTTCAGTAGCTGCATTAGTATCATTAGGATTCTCTGGATGTATGGAAAGTGCTACACCTACTAAAGTATCTATCGATGGTGGTGTATATTATCCTGTAGAAAATGGAAAAACTGGTCCTTACCTTGTAAATACACAAGCAGACAAATATACTATCAACAATGGTCGTGTACCGACAAAAGATGAGTACAATGCTTGGAATACAGATGTAATGCCAGACGGTACAGGTTTACCAGAAGGTGAAGGCTCTGCAGAAGAAGGTTCAGAAGTATACGAAGCAAAATGTGTAATGTGCCACGGTGACTTTGGTTCTGGTGGTGGTGGTTATCCAGCACTTTCTAAAGGTAATGCTTATGAAGCGTACAAAACATTAACACGTCAAAGACTTAAACCAGATACTGACGGTCCATCAAGATTCTTCGGAAGCTACTGGGCAGAAGCTAGTACAATGTGGTGGTACATTAAAGATGCAATGCCACATCCAGCGACTGATACATTAACAGATGATGAAGTATATGCTTTAGTTGCATATGTATTAAATGTTAACGAGATGGAAATTGACGGTGAATTAGTTGATGATGAATATGTTCTTAATCGTGAGAAATTCTTAAAAATCAAAATGCCAGCTAAAGGTGTTTACGAGCCGGTAATTGATGGTCCTCAAGGTCCTGAAAATGTACGTGCTTACTATGCTAATCCGGATAACTTCGGTGCACAAAAAATAAGTGGTGCAAACAAAAACGCTACGCGTTGTATGACTAACTGTCAAGAGCCTACTGTTCATGTAGCTGAAATCACTGTTGGTATTGCTGACTTCCATCCAGCTCTTTCAGATGTAAGAGATTTACCTGCAGAAGAAGAAGGAAATGCTGCTTTTGACGCTAAAGCTGCTTACGCTGAATCATGTGCAATGTGTCACGATACTGGTGCAGCTCCGGCTCCTGGTGATAAAGCTGCTTGGGAAGGTCTGATCGCTCAAGGTATGGATACACTTTACAAAAACGGTATAAACGGTACAGATGCTGGTATGCCGGCTAAAGGTGGTTCATCACTAAGTGATAAACAATTTAAACTTGTAGTTGACTATATAGTTAACCAAAGCAAATAAATCTCAATTAAAGGAAAAGATTATGGAAAGAAGACAATTTTTAAGTATGACTTTAGGTGCATTAGCTTTAGCTGTTGTACCTGCAAGCGTAAGAGCTGAGGATTTCAGAAAATCTAAACCAGCTGTATGGAGTG